>JBEBHE010000002.1:0-41847 GCA_040081205.1 Burkholderiales bacterium
TGACTACATGGTGAACGAACAGAAAACGATACCCGCGCCGCTAAACTATTGCCCACCCGGCTATTCTCCCTATCCAAAATCCATCTGCACGTCGGTTAACCATGTGATTTGCCACGGCATCCCTGGCGAGAAAAAGCTCAAGAACGGTGATATTGTAAACATTGATATCACCGTCATCAAAGACGGTTATCACGGGGATACCAGCCGCATGTTTTACGTAGGCGTGCCTTCGATTCAGGCCAAACGTCTATGTGAAATCACCTACGAGTGCATGTGGCGTGGCATCCGCAAAGTAGCGCCCGGTGCACGCCTTGGCGACGTAGGCCACGCCATCCAAAGTTATGCCGAAGCCAACGGTTTTAGCGTGGTACGCGAGTTCTGCGGCCACGGTATCGGCAAAAAATTTCACGAAGAACCACAAGTTGTTCACTATGGCCGTCCAGGCACGGGGGTGCCATTAAGCACCGGCATGACGTTTACTGTAGAGCCCATGATTAACGCCGGCAAAGCCGACATACGAGGACTCGCCGACGGCTGGACCATCGTCACCAAGGATCATAGTCTTTCGGCGCAGTGGGAGCACACGGTTCTGGTCACGGAAACCGGCTTCGAGGTGCTGACCGTATCGGCAGACATGCCGCCGGAACCCGTGCTCGTCTGAGATTATGGCCGGCCCCCTGCCTGCAAAATCCGAGCAAGACGGCACGTCAAGTATGGAACGCTGGAAACAGACGCTCGATAGCGGTCGCGCTGCGCTGCGTGCAGCGTTCGAGCAAAAACCTTCCGCGCCCGATCTGTTGCGTAAATACTGCGCTCTGGTCGATCAACTACTGCGCGATGTATGGCAAGTGCATGATCTACCTGCAACACTGGCGCTAGTGGCGGTCGGCGGTTACGGACGCGGGCAGCTTTTCCCCTACTCCGATATCGATTTGTTAATTCTGCTGGATCATCCCGCAGATGAAGCCCTGCAGGAGAAACTGCAACGGCTAGTTGGCGCATGGTGGGATATCGGACTTGAAACGGGCCACAGCGTGCGCACTGTTGCCGAATGCGTGGAAATCGCAACGCAAGATATCACGGTGCAAACAAACCTGCTGGAACCACGACTGATCGTGGGTAATCGCAAGCTCTACAAACATTTCGTGGACGACACATTGGCCGTGCTCGATCCACTGTCGTTCATGCAGGCCAAGCGCCTCGAACAACAACAGCGTCACACACGCTATGAAGAGACCAACCTCGAGCCCAACGTCAAGGAGCGCGCTGGCGGCCTGCGCGACCTGCACTACATCCTGTGGATCGCGCGTGCTGCGGGTTACGGCAAAAGCTGGCGCGACCTGGTGCGGCGCGGTGTCATCATTGATGCGGAATCCCGGGATATTCAACGCCACGAACGGTTTTTGCATACGCTGCGCATACGTTTGCACTATCTCGCGGGCCGACGCGAAGACCGGCTGATATTTGATTTGCAGTCGGCGCTTGCAAAACAATTCGGCCTGATAAATCGCGCAAACCGCCTGGCGAGCGAACAATTAATGCAGCGCTACTACCAGTCTGCAAAAGCCGTTTCGCAGATTGACAGTATTGTGCAGCAAAATCTGCGCGCGCGACTGACCGGCGTACGGTCCATCAAACTACAGCCGCTCAATGACAATTTCGGCGTGCGCAATGAAGTGCTTTCGATGCGCGGCGACGATGTTTATGAAAAACATCCGGAGGCCATACTAGAAACGTTCCTGCTGCTGCAACAGCACCCTGAACTCAAAGGCATCGGCGCCAATACGCAACGCGCGTTATGGCGCGCACGCAAGTTAATCGACCCGAAATATCGCCGCAATCCGCATCATCGTGAGCAATTTTTGAACATCCTGCGCAGCCCCGATCGGGTGATTCGAGAACTGCGCCGTATGAATCAGCTAGGCATTCTCGGCAGCTACCTGCCCGCGTTTGGGAAAATCGTCGGACAGATGCAGCACGACCTGTATCACGTCTATACTGTCGATGAGCATATTCTGCGCGTCATTCGCAATCTGCGCCGCTTCGCCGTACCGGAACTAGTGCATGAATTTCCATTGTGCAGCCGGTTGCTGTCCGAATTCGACAAACCCGATGTGCTGTACCTCGCAGGCCTGTTTCATGATATCGCCAAAGGTCGTGGCGGCGATCACTCGACGCTCGGCAAAGCAGATGCTGCGCGCTTTTGCAAGGCACACGGCTTGTCGAGCGAAGACTGCACTCTGGTCGTGTGGCTGGTCGAACAGCACCTGATGATGTCGAGCACCGCACAAAAACAGGATCTGTCCGATCCTGACGTAATACAAGCGTTCGCGGCCAAAGTATTGACCGAGCGACGGTTAATTGCGCTGTATCTGGTAACGGTAGCGGATATCCGCGGCACCAGCCCGAAAGTGTGGAACGCGTGGAAGGGCAAGTTACTCGAAGACCTGTTTCTGATTACGCAGCGTTTGCTCACTGGCAACATGCCAACGGTGGAAAACAGCCAGCGCGCGCGGCAGGACGAGGCACGCAGCAAGCTGAGACTGTACGCACTGGACGATAGTGCGATCGATAAATTCTGGACTAAGCTCGATACTGCGTATTTTTTACGACACGACCCGCAGGAAATCGCATGGCACACACGCACGCTTTACTATCGTGCACAAACAGCGGATCCGATCATCAAAGCGCGTCCGTCGCGTGCCGGCGAAGGATTACAGGTCATGGTGTATGTTGTCGATCAGCCGGAATTGTTTGCACGTATTTGCGGTTTTTTTGAAGGTATCCGTTACAACATTCACGAAGCGCGCATCTACACCGCACCCTATGGCTACGCACTCGACACATTTCAGGTGCAAGACCCGGACAATTCAAAAGTCGATTATCGCGATCTCACAGCCTACATTGAACATGAACTGGGCGAACGGTTGCGTTTGAAAGCGCCCCTGCCGGCACTGACAACCCCACGCCTCAGCCGCCAGTTACGGCATTTCCCGATATCGCCCGAAGTCAGCATACAAAGCGATGAGCGCGGGGTTTACCAAGTGCTTTCCATTATTGCCGGCGACCGCCCTGGATTGTTGTCGCGCATCGCGCGACTATTTCTCGCTTACGGGATCAATCTGCATACGGCCAAAATCAATACATTGGGCTCGCGCGCTGAAGATACTTTTCTGATTACCGGCGATGCGCTCAACGACCCAAAAAAAGTCGTGCGCATGGAGAATGATTTGATCGAAACACTGAAGATTTAGACACGCTCGTCAATCGTCAGCGACCTCTTCACCGGGAAACAGCTCTGCGGTAAAACCGAAGTTCCGCATATCGCGTATGCGCATCGGATACAAAATACCCGCCAGATGATCACATTCATGCTGCACAACGCGCGCATGGAATTCGCCTACCGTGCGATCGATTTTCTTGCCGTTTTCGTCAAAGCCCTGATAACGAAGATTTAGAAAACGCGGCACCAACCCGCGCATACCCGGAACAGACAAGCAGCCTTCCCAGTCTTCTTCCATCTCGTCGTTCGTGGGTGTAAGGGTCGGATTGATGAGTATGGTGAAGGGCACCGCCTCGGCATCGGGGTAACGCGGATTCACGTCAACGCCGAAGATGACCACTTGCAGATTTACCCCGATCTGTGGCGCCGCCAACCCGGCACCATTTAACGAAGCCATGGTGTCGCGCATATCTGAAATGAGTTCCTTTAATTCGGCGGTGCGGAAGTTCTTCACCGGCCGCGACGGCGCCAACAACCGCGGATCACCCATGCGTAACACCGGCTTAATTGCCATCTGATGCCACCGCTTCTAATATTTTGACCACTCGCACCATCAACGAGCGGCCCAATGATTCCGCTTGCGGCAAATCGATCGCTATCGCGCTCGTCCCGGTACCCGCTGCAGCGTTCACCACGACCGCCAGCGTCGCGTAGCAAAGACCCAGTTCACGCGCGAGGGCCGCTTCGGGCATTCCGGTCATACCCACCATGTCGGCGCCATCACGAGCCAGTTTTGTGATTTCGGCAGCGGATTCGAGTCGCGGGCCTTGCGTGGCCGCGTACGTACCACCGGCATGCATCGACTCGCCAGCGCGTTGTGCCGCACGCACTAGGGTTGCGCGCATCGATTCGCAATACGGTTGCGTGAAATCAATATGTTTTATTTCGCCGCTCTCACCGTCAAAAAAAGTGGAAGCCCTGCCCCACGTGTAATCGAGAATCTGATCAGGAATCGCCAGCGTGCCCGTGCCGAAGCCTGACCCTATTCCACCCACGGTTGCCACTGCCACAATGTTTTTAACCCCTTGCGCATGCAATGCCCACACATTCGCGCGATAATTTATTTTGTGCGGCGGCAATCGATGGTCTTCACCATGCCGCGCCAGAAACACCACGTCGCATTCGTTCAGCCGCCCGAACACCAACTGCGCCGACGGCTTGCCGTAAGGCGTGGAAACGGTCACTTGCCGTGCAGATTCCAGCGCCGACAATCGATCAAGTCCGCTGCCGCCGATAATCGCCAGCATGATTTATTCCGGATCCTTCATAGCGTAGATTGACGGCAGATTGCGCCAATAACCGTGAATATCCATGCCGAATCCAAATACATAACGGTTCGGCAGAGTTACGCCGACGAAATTCGCAATGAGCGGTTTTGCCTTGCCCGTCTGCTTGTCCGCGAACACCGCGATCACGACTTTGTGTGCATTCATGAGCAGCAGTTTATCGCGTATTGCTTTCAGCGTAATGCCTTCGTCCAGAATATCGTCAACCAGCAACACCGTACGTCCGGCGACCTCTGAGACAGGCATCGCACGAAAAATAATTTCTCCGCCACATGTGCCGTCGCTATACCGGGTAGCATCAATGCTATCGACGTGTAACGGAAACGTGAGCTGCGGCAGCAATTGGCCAGCGAATACCACCGCGCCGCGCATCACCACAATCACCAGTGGGTTGGTGTCAGCCAATGCAGCGCAAATTTGGTGAGCAACGCGTGATACGGCTGCATTGACTTGCGCGGCCGGGCAAATTTCTTCAGAGCGCTTCAGTATTTCGCATGCACGCAATGGGGATATTTTCATTAAAAATGAATATCCAATAAAAACAAATACTTATATAAGAATCTGACAAAGCAGTATGCGCATGATCATTCACCCAGCAAGGCCGTCAACCCCGGCTCATCGAGTACGGCTACGCCCAATTCCTGCGCTTTGGCGAGCTTGCTACCAGCGTCTTCTCCCGCAACGACGTAATGTGTTTTTTTAGATACGCTACCCGATACTTTGCCGCCTTTGGCCTCAATACGCGCTTTCGCTTCATCCCGCGAAAGCGTCGGCAAGGCACCCGTCAGCACGAAAGTTTTGCCTGTTACACCGGGCGCAGGTTTCTCCGGCGCTGCGATGGGCGCGAATGTAATACCAGCATTTATCAGTTCGTCAATCACGTCGCGATTGTGTTGTTCCGCAAGAAAAGCGGCAACACTATGCGCCACCACTGGACCGACATCTGAAATCTGCTGTAATTGCAGTCCGTCAGCGTTCATCAACGCATCAAGATCGCGAAAATGTGCGGCCAAGTCACGCGCCGTGCTTTCGCCGACATTGCGTATTCCCAAGGCATAGATAAACCGCGCCAGCGTGGTTTTCTTGCATTGGATGATGGCTTGCACCAAGTTAGTAGCAGCTTTTTCACCCATGCGCGCCAGTGCCGCAAGCGAGGCGACTTCCAGGCGAAACAAATCGGCCGGTGTGTTCACCATGCCGTTGTCTACTAGCTGATCGACAATTTTTTCACCCAACCCGTCAATATCCAGCGCCCGGCGCGATGCAAAATGCAATAGCGCCTGCTTGCGTTGCGCCGGGCAATACAATCCTGCTGTGCAGCGTGCCACGGCCTCGTCTGCATCACGCCTTACCGCCGCCCCGCAAGAAGGGCACCTTGCCGGCATCACGAAAGGACGCGCATCAGTTGGCCGTCGATCCGCAAGCGCGCGCACTACCTCGGGAATCACGTCGCCGGCACGTCGGACCACCACCGTATCCCCGATATGAATATCCTTGCGCCGCACTTCATCTTCGTTATGCAGTGTGGCATTGGTCACCGTGACACCGCCAACGAACACCGGTTTCAATCGCGCCACCGGCGTAATGGCGCCGGTGCGGCCAACCTGCACGTCGATGTCGATAACTTCCGTGAGTTCTTCCTGCGCGGGATACTTGTGCGCCACCGCCCAGCGCGGCTCGCGACTGCGGAATCCCAACTGCCGTTGCAAGGCAAGGCTGTTAACCTTGTACACCACACCGTCGATATCGAACGGCAAAGTATTGCGCGTTTCGCCGATACGCCGATGGTAGGCAATCAACCCTACGGCACCCGACACCACCGCCCTATCAGCATTCACCGGAAAGCCCCACGCCGAGAACGCATCGAGAATTTCACTGTGCCGCGCCGGCAACGGCCACCCGCTGGTTTCGCCCGTACCGTAAGCAAAAAAAGATAACGGTCGCCGGGCAGCGATTTTTGAATCGAGTTGGCGGATGCATCCAGCGGCGGCATTACGTGGATTCACAAACATTTTTTCGTCAGCCGCGCGCTGCGCTTGGTTGAGCGCTTCGAAGTCGCTGCGGTTGATATAAATTTCGCCGCGAACTTCCATCACGTCCGGCGCTGCAGCAGCAGTGGCGCGTAGCCGCAACGGTATACAGCCAATCGTACGCACATTCGCAGTGACGTCCTCGCCTGCTTCGCCGTCACCGCGTGTCGCCGCAAGCACAAGTACACCGTGCTCGTAACGTAAGCTAATCGCCAAGCCGTCGAACTTCAGTTCGGCGTTGTACTCAATAGGCGGCGCACTATCGCCTAATTCCAATTCGCTGCGCACATATGTATCAAACTTGATTGCGCCGCTGTCTTCGATGTCTGTCTCGGTGCGTATCGAAAGCATCGGCACTTTGTGCGCAACCGGCATCAGCGCATCCAGCACGCCTCCTCCGACTCGTTGCGTCGGTGAATCTATAGTCAGCAATTCAGGATACTGCGCTTCAAGCGCCTGCAATTCACGAAATAAGCGATCGTATTCCGCGTCAGGTATCTCGGGCGCATCCAAGACATAGTAACGATGGTTGTGGTACTCGAGTTGCTCGCGCAGCGCCTGGGCGCGCTTCACCGAAGCCGGCGCAGTCATCAGGAAAACAGACGCAGAGCGCGAACGCTTCCCGGCGAGATGCCACGCTCGTTCATCGCAAAATGGATATCTTTCAATTGCTGGCGAATTTGATCCATGCTCGCAGTGGTTAGCGTCGCGCGGTTGTCATCCACGAGCCGTCCCTTGAGCGTCACAGACAGCGACTTTCCCAATTCGAACATACGCTGTAACGCGCGCTCGGCCGTTGCGACGCGCGGCACGTCGAGCAGCAACGTGAGTCCGCGCGTCGTCATGCCGCTAATAGCTTCGGGCAGAAAGGGCGCACCTTCCTGATTACTCATTGTCAACAGCGTTTGCCCCTGCTCGTCTTCCAGGTGAAACACCCCATCCGGTTCCAGCACGAACCCCTCGCCCTCTGCCAATGCGCGCACACGCGCCCCCGGAAACGTTTCACCTTCTGCCGCGACTACATTGACGCCGATAGCCACATCCACGTCAGCGCAAAAAAGATCCAGTGCATGCGCAGCGTGCAGCACCACATCCGCATCGGGACATTGCGCCACTGCCGATGTGCGCGCCGCAGCAGCATTAATAGCATCACAGAACGCCCCCAATTGCACTGGGCTGATGGCGCCGCCGCGATTGGCCATCTGCAATGCAAGCTGCAGCCGGGAATACTGTGCGGTGACAGCGCGATTCACTTCTTCCCATTTGCCGGAAGCTGCATTAAACCCGGCGGCTCGCCACGTTCGCCCACAAGCCGCCACACCGGACAGCAGTTCAGATACCTGCGTTGCGGTCAGCGGTGTCTCACTGAAAAGGGTGGCGACGCAATCAATGGTCTCATCGATACCAGCCATCGCGGGCGGTGGCTCCGGCGGCAGGCCCTTTACCGCGGGGGCCGCGAATGCGACGTCGACAACCACGTTCGTAGCAAGCTGAGGCTCTAGCCTGGCCGCAAGATCAGGCTCCGCAGACGTTTCGCCCAGCAACGCATCCTGATGCGCTTCGCTGAAAGCCTCGCCCAAACGCTTTCGCAACTGGCGTTCCTGATACCAATTGTACGCAAGCACGCCACTGACCAACATGGCGCCAATAGCAAGCAAGCTGACCTGGAGATCGCTCATGGGCGCGCCATCATGATATTCGTTACGCAGCCTCGGACAACTTCATGGCTTCCTCGATGTCCACCGCTACCACGCGCGACACGCCAGGTTCCTGCATGGTGATTCCAAGCAACTGGTTGGCGATTTCCATGGTGATTTTGTTGTGGCTGATGAACAGAAATTGCGAGCCCGCGGACATTTTTTTCACCAATTCACAGAAGCGCTCAGTATTATGATCATCAAGCGGCGCGTCCACCTCATCCAACAAACAGAACGGCGCAGGGTTCAGCTGGAAAATCGCGAACACCAGCGACAGGGCCGTGAGCGCTTTCTCGCCGCCCGACAGCAGATGAATGGTACTGTTTTTCTTGCCCGGCGGCTGCGCCATCACATGCACACCGCAATCAAGAATCTCTTCGCCGGTGAGTGTAAGTTTCGCTTGTCCACCGCCGAACAACGCGGGGAACATCTCGCTGAAATGGCGGTTCACTTCATCGAAAGTCGTTTGCAGCCGATCACGTGTTTCTCGATCGATGCGCTTGATCGCATCCTCCAGAGTGGTCATCGCTTCCGTCAAATCACGCGATTGCGCATCAAGATAGTCACGCCGCTCCTGCGCGGTTTTAAGTTCTTCCAATGCCGCCAGATTCACGGCACCCAACGCACGAATTTCTTCGTTAATACGATTGATCTCGGACTGCAGGGCGTTCGAACGCGTACCCTTTTCCAGCAACGCAGCAAGTTCTTCTTCGTTGGCGCCAGCTTCCGCGAGTTGTTGCGCATATTGCTCTTCAGTCAAGCGCGCCTCTTGTTCTTTCAAACGCACCTCGGCAATGCGTTCGCGTAGCGGCTCCAATTTTTGTTCGACGGAAAGGCGCTCCTGCTCCACCGTACGCAACTGCGTATCCATGCCTTCCAGCGCATCGCGCGCCTGCGCCAGTGCTTGCTCGCGCGTCACACGCGTTTCGAGCATCGCCTGCAACTGCGTTTGCCACGGTGCCTCATCGAAGCCCGAAAGATCTTGTTCAGCTTCGCTGATGCTCGATTCCGTAGCGGATATCGAAGTTGACAAACGTTGAATGGAATTATCTGTCTCTTTGATTTTATTTAGTATTGTTTTTTGAACATAAAGTGCTTCCTGATGCGCTTGGCGCGCCTGTTCCAACGCCTGCCGCTGCGCATTCAGGGCGGATTCAGCGCCGTGATAATCCTCGGCGGACCGCTCAACACGCAACGCCAATTCGACGCTTTCCGTTTGCAATTGCTGAAACGCAACATCCGCTGAAGTGCGCTGAGCGGCTTCAACCGTAGCCAACGCAGCAATTTCGGCAATCTCGGCAGCAATCTGTTCACCGCGCTGCGTCGCGCGCTGCGATTGCTCGGACAGACGCAGAGATTCCATTTGCGCATCGTGAAATTGCTGCTGCAAGGTATTCACGCCGGCGCGCAGATCCATCGCCTCGTCCCGGCATCGCTCTATCGCCTGATCTGCCGCTGTGACAGCTGATTTGAAGCGATCCAGCGCGGCACGCTCGTATTGCAAATCACTTTCGAGTTTTTCGATTTCGCGCTGCCGCGACAACACGCCATGCAATTCGCTGTCGGGTGCGTGAAAGGTCACGCTGTGGCGGGTAAACACGTAACCATTGACCGACACCAGCACCCCGCCCGGCGCCAAGTCCGCGCGTCGTGCCATACCGGTGGCCGTATCAGACACGGTATAAACGCCATGAAGCCATTCGTTGACGACGGCCTGCAAACGGTGATCGCGGCATGTGACGTATCGTGTTAAAGGCTCCAGGCCCATGCCGCCCGCATCGGGCAACGATGCGCCGTTGCCCCGCAAATCGATCACCGTCATCTTGCCCGGCGGCGGTTGCGACAACCAGTCGGCAACGCTATCGACTTGCTCCAACGCGATGCCATTGAGCCGTTCACGCAATACCGCTTCCAGCGCATCCTCCCAGCCAGCGGCAATCTCAATGCCCTGCCACAATCGCGGCGCTTTATCCAGATTCCGGCGAGCTTGCCAGCCCTCCATATCGTTTACATTGGCACCGCGTGCGAGCTTCGCCTGCAACTGCGACAGCACATGAATGCGCGCTTCGATGGCTGCGAGTTTTTGCGTGGCGGCATCCAGTTCGGTTTGACGATCCCGCGCCGCCTGCTCCAGACCGGGCAATTCCCCCTCTTTGACCTCAAGTTGGGTGCGCCGCTGGGATAGTTGTGCCTCGCATTGCTGCACACGCTCGTTCAGTTGTGCCAGCGCAGCAACATCTGGCGCCGGTAGCGCATTGCGCTCTTCCGTCAGCCGCACTTGCCGTTGTGCAAACTGCTCCAGCAGGCGGACGGCATGGCCAATCTTGGTTTGTTCGACCTGCAAGCGTTGCCGGGTTTGCGCCAGCGAGTGCTGCAACGCTTCGCGCTGCTGATAGAGGGTACGGTGCGCCGCTTCCGCCAGTGGCAGCTTTTGCCCCTGTGCGTTCACTTCCGCTCCGGCAACCACGACGCTTTCATCGGCGTGCAATTGTTCCGCTCGCGATTCGTCCATGCCACGTTGTGCATCCAGCAACTGCGTTTGATTGCCATCCAATTGCGACCGTAAGGTCGCAATGTGGTGCTCGATGCGGCTGCGATTTTCGCGAATGTGGGCAATCTGCTGTTCGAGGCGAGCCACTTCGGCATTCGCTTCATATAACGAACCCTGACACGCGTGCAGCGCATCTCCCGATTTATAGTGTTCGGCGCGCAGCGTTTCAAGCCGGCTCTCGGCCTCGCGCAGCTTGGCCGTCTCGGCTTCCAGCTCAATGCCGGTACGCTCGATTTCTTTGGCATGGCGGTTACGTGCCGCCGCTGCTTCTTTTCTGCGGGTGAACCACAGCAAGCCTTGCAGCGTGTTGAGTTCACCTTGCAATTCGTGATATTTACCGGCGACTTCCGCCTGTGCCTGTAAATGCTCAAGTTGCTTGGTCAATTCCTGACGAATATCCTCCACGCGCAACAGGTTTTCACGCGTATCACGCAAACGCAATTCGGTTTCGCGGCGCCGCTCGCGATATTTGGAAACGCCTGCGGCTTCTTCAAGAAATACGCGCAGGTCTTCGGGCTTGGCCTCGATCACACGCGAAATCATGCCCTGTTCAATAATGGCGTAGGCGCGTGCGCCCAAACCGGTGCCAAGAAAAATATCGGTCACGTCACGACGGCGCACCGGCAAATTATTGATGTAATACGTGGAGTCGCCATCGCGCTCAATCACGCGTTTGACAGATATTTCACCGTAGGAAGACCACTGTCCTGCTGCTTTGCCGAGACTATTGTCGAATATCAATTCAACGCTGGCGCGATTGACCGGTTTGCGGTCGCCGGAACCGTTGAACAAAACGTCCTGCATGGTTTCGCCCCGCAAATGGCGGGCAGAGGTTTCACCGAGCACCCAGCGCACGGCGTCGATGATGTTTGACTTGCCACATCCATTGGGGCCGACGATACCCACTAACTGGCCCGGCACCGGTATTGGCGTCGGTTCTACAAAAGACTTGAAACCCGCAAGATTGATATGAGTGAGGCGCAATTTGTTACTTTGACAGAGGTTATAATCAAGGTGAATCGGCGTAAAAACGTCGCCCGTCATTCTAACTGATTTACCTCTCGACGATAATGCCAAGCAAGCCTTCCGCAGCACTTGAAACGTTCCCGAATCCCGCGCCGCGGCGCGACTACAGGATTCACATGGAAGTTCCTGAATTTACCTGCCTTTGTCCGAAAACCGGCCAGCCTGATTTCGCGACTTTGGTGCTGGATTACGTGCCGGACAAGCGTTGTGTCGAGTTAAAAAGCCTCAAACTCTATGCGTGGTCGTTTCGCGATAAGGGCGCATTTCACGAGGCCGTGACAAATCAAATGGTTGACGACTTGGTAAAGGCGCTGACACCACGTTTCATAAGGCTGACTGCGCGCTTTTACGTGCGAGGCGGCATCTTTACCACGGTGGTTGCTGAGCACGTGAAGCGCGGCTGGAAAATATCGTCGCTGCCGGAATATGCTGAGAACGCCAACTCGGCGAGCACACGCTAAAACCTCGGTTGCCACGTCGTCCGCTTTAAATCCGCTTTATAATCCTCACCTTGTATCATTCTGGTGTTTCGCACTGCGAAGCGAACGGCAGCATTCCGAAAGCATCCTTTGAATCCCGATCTGGACAAACTCCAAAGCTATCCGTTTCAAAAACTGAGTGCACTGCTCGAAGGTGCCAAACCCGATCCCGGCCTGACGCCGATCTCACTTTACATAGGTGAGCCGAAACACCCGACGCCGGATTTCATCAAGCAGGCGCTGATCGACAATTTGGCCGGCATGGCAATTTACCCGGCAACTGTCGGCAGCGAAGCGTTGCGTACGGCTATAGCGACATGGGCGAAGCATCGTTACCACGTCACACTTGATCCCGCGACGCAAGTGATACCCGTGACCGGCAGCCGCGAAGCACTGTTTTCGTTTGCGCAGGCGGTAATTGACCCGAGCAAGCCGGATCCCGTGGTTATTTGCCCCAATCCGTTTTATCAAATTTACGAAGGTGCTGCACTGCTGGGACGCGCCACGCCTTATTTTCTGAATAGTCTGCCGGCGAATCGCTACGCAGCGAATCTCAATGACATCCCCGACACGGTTTGGAAACGCACGCAACTGATCTACACCTGCTCGCCAGGCAACCCAACCGGCGCGGTGATGTCATTGGCCGAATGGAAAGCGCTGTTCGATCTGTCGGACCAATACGGCTTTGTCATCGCCTCCGACGAGTGTTATTCGGAAATTTACTTTGAAGAAGGCAAGCCGCCGCTCGGCGCGCTTGACGCCGCGAGGCAATTGGGCCGTGACGAGTTCCCACGGCTGGTCATGTTTTCTAGTCTGTCGAAGCGTTCTAATGTGCCCGGCATGCGCTCCGGCTTTGTAGCGGGGGACGCGGCGATTATCAAGCAGTTCCTGCTCTATCGCACATACCACGGTTGCGCCATGAGCGGCCCGGTGCAGGTCGCGAGTGCCACTGCGTGGGGTGACGAGGTGCATGTCATTGAAAATCGCCGCCTGTATCGCGAAAAATTTGAGACGGCACTGTCAATCCTGAAACCGGTGTGCGATGTCGATTGGCCTGACGCGGCGTTTTACTTGTGGCTCCCCACGGCGGGGAGCGATACGGATTTTGCAAGGCGGCTTTATATCGAGAAGAATGTGACCGTGCTACCCGGCAGTTTTTTAGCGCGCGACTCAGCCGGCGTGAACCCCGGCAAGAACCGTGTTCGCGTCGCCTTAGTATCCACGAGCGAAGAGTGCGCCGAAAGCGCTCGCCGCATCGCGGATTTTATTGTACAATAATATCAATAATATTGTTTAAAAACATATAGTTAAAATCATGGCTCATACACTGCAAACCACTATCGATCAGGCTTGGGATGACCGGGCAAACATTTCCCCCGCCAAGGCGCCTGCTGGCGTATATGAAGCCGTGAGCGACGTTATCAACCAGCTCGATAAAGGCACGCTACGTGTTGCCGAAAAAATCAATGGTGACTGGGTAACGCATCAGTGGATCAAAAAAGCAGTGCTACTGTCGTTCCGGTTGCAGGATAACGCCGTACTGAAAGACGGCTACTCGCAGTTCTATGACAAAGTACCGTCGAAATTTGCAGGTTTCGGCGCCAACGATTTTGCACAGGCCGGCTATCGCGTAGTGCCGCCCGCTGCCGCGCGCAAAGGTTCATATATTGCAAAAAACGTCATTCTGATGCCGTCGTTCGTCAATATTGGCGCGTACGTTGATGAATCGACGATGGTCGATACCTGGGCGACAGTTGGCTCGTGCGCGCAGATCGGCAAGAATGTGCATCTCTCGGGCGGCGTGGGTATCGGTGGCGTTCTGGAGCCGCTGCAAGCCAATCCAACCATCATCGAAGACAACTGCTTTGTCGGGGCGCGCTCCGAAATCGTCGAAGGCGTAGTGGTAGAAACCGGCTCGGTAATTTCGATGGGCGTGTTCATTGGTCAAAGCACCAAAATTTATCACCGGCAGACCGGGCAAGTGCTATATGGCCGGGTGCCGGCCGGTTCCGTAGTGGTATCCGGCTCTTTACCTTCCCCCGACGGCAAATGCAATCTGTATTGCGCTGTGATCGTCAAGCAGGTAGATGCGCAAACCCGCGCCAAAACCAGTATCAACGATTTGCTACGTGGCGATTGAACGACGCTAGGCAAGTGCTTTGCAAATAGGCAAAATGCGTTAACAGAATTTTGTTGTAGCAATCGCTCGTACTACCGACCGGGAGAAAGCCATGTTTGTTGACCCGTTGTTCAAGCTGATGGCCGATAAGCAGGCATCGGATATGTTTTTTACGGCAGGCGCGCCTATTCAGATCAAGATCAACGGCACCGTGATGCCGGTGAACAGCCAGTCTCTTGACCCGGCTCAGGTCAAGCAAATCTGCTACGAGCTGATGTCGCCGCAACAGGTCAAGGAATTCGAAGAAAAGCATGAAATGAATTTCGCGCGCCGCGGCGAAGCCGGTCCCGACGGTGCGATCGGCAACTTTCGCGTCAATATTTTCCAGCAACGCAATACCGTCGGCATGGTGGTGCGTTTCGTCAAGCCGGAGATTCCCGCGTTTGACTCGCTGGGGCTGCCACCGATCCTCAAAGAAGTCATCATGGAAAAGCTGGGGCTGATTCTGATTGTCGGCTCCACCGGCTCGGGCAAGTCCACCACCATGGCATCGATGATTGATTATCGCAATTCCACTCGCTCCGGTCATATTCTGACCATCGAAGACCCGGTGGAATTCGCCTTCAGGCACAAAAAATCCATCGTTAATCAGCGTGAAGTGCGTGTGGACACCCTCACGTATGAGGCCGCGCTGATCAGTGCCATGCGCGAAGCGCCGGACTTGCTGATGATCGGCGAAATCCGCGAAAAAGAAACGCTGCAAAGCGCGTTACTGTTCGCGCAGACCGGCCATTTGTGCATGACGACGCTGCACGCCAATAACAGCTACAACGCGCTCAATCGCATCATCAACTTCTTCCCGCGCGATATGCGTGATGCGGTGCTGGCTGATCTTTCCATCGGCATACGCTGCGTGATTTCCCAACGTCTGGTGCGCACCGCGGATGGCCGGCGCGTACCGGCGGTGGAAGTATTGCTTAACACCAAATTCATTCAGGAACTCATCAATAAAGGCGAGCTAGGCGGCATCAAGGAAGCCATGGAGCAAAGCATGGCACCCGGTTCGCAAACCTTCGAACAGGCGCTTTTCAAGCATTATGCCGCCGGCACCATTACGATGGACGAAGCGCTGGCCAACTCGGATTCGCCCACCAACTTGCGCTGGCTGATTGATAATGCTGCGAAATCAGACGGCAAACCCGGCGCGCCATCGTCGTCCGCAGGCGACATGAAACCGCAGGAAGACATCACCAGTATTAAAATCAATCTCGACGCGCTTGGTTAGCCGTAAACCCGCCGCCAGCATCACGGTTGGCGCGCTTGCGCGCCGCGGTGAGCGCTCATTCATCGCGTCCGGCCTTTCATACGGACACGGCACTACCAACGCTCGCGACGAAGCGATTTACCTTACGCTGCATGCCTTGGGGTTACCACTGGCGCATTTTCCCATTGCGCAAATTGTCACAGCCGCGCAGGCCGCCCGAGTCACGGCATTATTTACACAACGAGTCCAGCAGCGTAAGCCCGCCGCTTATCTGACGAAAGAAGCCTGGCTTGGCCCGCATCGCTTTTACATTGACGAACGCGCGCTGGTACCGCGGTCCTACATTGCCGAATTGTTGCTGCAGGACACTGCGTCGTGCTGGCCTGCGAATTTCCTCGTGCGCCGTGCGCTCGACCTTTGCACCGGCTCCGGCTGTCTTGCCATTCTGCTCGCCAAACACTTTCGCCACGCCATCATCGATGCGGCAGATTTATCGACGGATGCACTTGATGTTGCCTGGATAAACGTAAGGCGCCACCGGCAAACACGGCGCATTACGCTGCTCGAGTCAGATTATTTTCAGGCGCTGAAAAAATGCCGTTACGATCTCATCATAAGCAATCCGCCTTACGTGCGTGCGCCGGTGATGCGCAAACTGCCGCAGGAATATCAACACGAACCCACACTGGCCCTTGCCGGCGGCACCGATGGCCTGGATGCGTTGCGAATTATCCTGGCCCAGGCCGCTGCTCATTTAAATCCCGAGGGATTGCTCGTGGTGGAATGCGGTCACGCGCGCGAGCGCGTGGAGCGCACCTGGCCGCGCTTGCCGTTTTTCTGGCCGGAAACCAGCGGCGGCGATGATTGCGTATTCGTTTTGCCCCGCAAGGAACTGGTGCGTCCCGGTGCTTTAGGTGCTGTGGGGCTACGCGCCTCCTTGGGCGGGCGTGCGAGCCAGGCAGTAAGACGGCGCACTTCATCAGGTTCCAGTTCGCTAACCTGACCCCGCTTGAGCCACGGCGGCAACGCCAGTATGCCGAAGCGCACGCGTATCAACCGGCTTACCGTGAACCCCACGGCCTCGAACAGGCGGCGCACCAGCCGGTTACGCCCCTCCGTCACGACAATTCGATACCAGTGATTGGAACCCTCGCCACCTTCGTCTTCCAGTGATTCGAAATGCGCTTCGCCATCGTCAAGCGCGATACCTTGACGCAATTGAGCCGTCTGCTCAGCGGACAAAGTGCCAAAAATTCTCGCCGCATATTCGCGCTCTACCGAGAAGCGCGGGTGCATCATGGTGTTGGCTAGTTCGCCCGAGGTTGTAAATATCAGCAACCCGCTGGTGCTGATATCCAGGCGCCCTATCGATAGCCAGCGCGCACCACGCAAACGCGGCAACTTGGTAAATACGGTTTCGCGACCCTGCGGGTCTTCACGCGTAACGATTTCGCCTTCCGGCTTGTGATAAATCAGCACGCGTGCCGGTTGCGCCGCCGATTCGACGCGTACATCACGGCCATCCACCTGAATTTTGTCGGCGGATGTAACACGCGTGCCAATTTTGGCGGTCTTGCCATTGACCGTCACTCGCGCGGCTTCTATCCATACTTCCATCGTGCGGCGTGAACCCAGACCCGCCTGCGCCAGGACTTTTTGCAGTTTTTGAGATTCGGCGTCGCCGCCAGTGGATTGACGTGCCAGCGCTTTAGGTTTTGCTGACAAATTAGACTGCTCGCCGCTCAATTACAGCCTGCGCCAGCGTGCCCGCATCGACATGATCCAGCTCGCCACCCACCGGCAGACCACGCGCGATACGCGTCATGCGGATACCTCTCGCGCCAAGCAATTCACCGATGTAATGCGCCGTGGCTTCGCCTTCAGCCGTGAAATTAGTGGCAAGTACAACTTCGCGTACCGCGCCATCCGCGGCCCGCTTTAGCAAGCGGTCAAGATGTATCTCTTTCGGGCCAATACCGTCGAGCGGCGACAACACGCCCAGCAGCACGAAATACAGGCCGCGATAACTTTGCGTCTGCTCCACCATCAACAAATCACCCGGCGACTCGACCACGCACAACAGCGTATCGTCTCGGCGCGGTGACGCGCACAGTTCGCACAGCACGGCTTCCGAAAAGCTATTGCAACGCTCACAGTGACGAATACGATCAAGCGCGCCACGCAGCGCACCTGACAAGCGCCCTGCGCCGCTTTGGTCACGCTGCAACAAGTGATAAGCCATGCGCTGCGCGGATTTTGGACCGACACCGGGCAGGCATCGCAGTGCCAAAATGAGTTCGTCCAAGGCTGATAGCGTTTGCATCACGTGTGCGCGGAATTCTTAATTTTTATTTAAAAACAAATACTTAGCCTATACATCAGAATGGCATCTTGAAACCGGGTGGCAGCGGCAAGCCCGCCGTCATGCCTGACATTTTTTCCTGCCGCGTGGATTCGGCCCGGCGCACGGCGTCGTTCATGGCAGCAGCGATCAGGTCTTCCAGCATGTCCTTATCATTTGCGACATCCTTCAGCAGACTGTCGTCGATGGCAACACGCCGCACGCCGTAATGACAATTCATCGTGACTTTCACCATGCCGGCACCGGCCTGTCCTTCGACTTCGACGGATGCAAGCTGATCCTGCATTTTTTTCATGTTGTCCTGCATTTGCTGAGCTTGTTTCATCAGCCCGGCGAGCTGGCCTTTCATCATAGTGCGCCCCTACGGTAAAGGTTGGATAGAATTTTTTCGGATACTGCCGCCAAACGATTCCTGCAATTCTTTGACGAACGGATCGTTTGCGATGGCTGCGACCGCCTGACCTTGCCGCTCGTCCTGCTCGCGTTTTTCCGCTACTGCCGGCGTATGCACGTCTCCCGACACCACTTTGAACGTCACGCGCAATGCATTGCCAAAACGCTGCTGCAACGCGGCTTTGAGTTTGCCTTGATGTGCGCCTTCCAGCATGCGCTCCTGCGCTTTGGGCAGGCTGAGTTCGATTTCGTCAGCGGTCAGCTTTGACATGGCACAATTGCGCGCCAACTGGCCGGTCATGGCGATCAAACCCAGTTGCGCAACGATGGTTTCCCACGACGCGTTCACATCCAAAGCAGCATGACTAGTTGCGGGCGCCGTGGATGATCCAGCCAGACGAGGCTCGGAAACTTTCCCTGTGGCGGCAACGCGTACCTGCGGCTGATAGCGATCACCGTCTGCTGGCATAAACGCCAGCATGCGCAGCAACGTCATGGTGAAGCCAGCGTATTCGTCGGGTGCAAGGCCGATGTCGCTGCGGCCCTGTAAGGCAATCTGATAATACAACTGAATATCATCGGCAGCGAATCGCTGCGCCAGCGCCAGTACCGTTTCCCGGTCGGGGTCGTCATCTGCCACCGACGCCGGCAATTGCTGTGCCAGCGCAAGCCGATGCAGCAGCGTGCCCATATCCAGCAGCGCCGCTTCAAATGACAAGCTACGCGCCGCCATCTCATCGGCCTTGGCCATCATCGCCGCGCCGTCACCAAGCGCAAGCGCATCGAGGATGGCATGCAGATGCCGTTGATCCACCGCGCCAAGCATGGCGCGCACTGAAGCCTCATCCACGCGCCCGCCGCCGTGTGCAATGGCCTGATCGAGCAACGACAAAGAATCGCGCAGACTGCCTTGCGCGGCACGCGCGATCAACGCCAGCGCCGCCGGTTCGAACGCGATTTTTTCCGCGTCCAGGACAAAACGCAGGCGCTCGGCGATTTGCTGTTGGGGTATCTGCTTGAGATTGAATTGCAGGCAGCGCGACAACACCGTCACCGGGATTTTCTGCGGATCCGTGGTGGCAAGGATGAATTTCACATGCGCTGGCGGCTCTTCGAGTGTTTTGAGCATCGCGTTGAACGCATTGCGCGACAGCATATGCACTTCGTCGATGATGTACACCTTGAAGCGTCCGCTCGACGGCGCATACAGCGCATTTTCCAGCAACTCGCGCATGTTATCGACCTGGGTGTTAGACGCCGCATCCAGTTCCACCAGATCGACAAAGCGACCAGCGTCAATCTCCGTGCAGGCAGTGCATTTTCCGCAAGGCGCATCGGTAATGCCGGTCTCGCAGTTCAACGCTTTGGCAATAATCCGTGCCAGCGTGGTTTTGCCCACGCCGCGCGTACCGGTGAATAAATAAGCGTGATGCAGACGCTGCTGTTTGAGCGCATTGCCCAACGCCCGGACAACATGCTCTTGTCCGACAAGTTCGGCAAAAAATTTAGGGCGCCACTTACGGGCAAGAACCTGGGTCACGGCAGTAGTGTCACAAAAGATCGCGGCAATAATTCGTTCATGAAGAACAGCATTTTACGCCGCATCGCGGCACTGTTCATCAATGATTTCGCCGGTCTAAAACCAATACTGCACGCGCACCTGTGTAAAGTTGATACCGTTGTTGGGCTGTTTGATACTGGCATTGGACAGGTGCTGGTACCGCAGTCCAAGGTCAAGCGCGCCTTTGGGGCCGAAACGATAACCCACGCCCAGATGATTTCCGAACTGAAAAGGCGTGCCGAAACGCTTCGTGCCTAGCGACGTGCGCGACATCAGATGAAACCCTATGCCGCCTTCGGCATACAGCCCTTTACCGCTATTTTGCTGCAACCGAAGCGACGGCGTCAGACCTATTTCCGTCAAATTGTCTTTTTGACCAGGCAGGGCATCCCGTGTCCAGTGTCCGAGGGCCAAATCCCAAAAACCACCGACATGCCATTGGTCGCCCTTGAGCCATTGTTTGTTCATATTCCACTGAAGCCCGACGCGGCCCATATTAGCGCTATCGCCCTGCCCCAGCTCGAACGAAACACCATCAACTGCCGCTGCTGAACCCCCAGTCAAATACCCGGAGAGCAAAACACCAGCCATGCCAAGTTTGCGAAGTTTCATATGACCCTCGTCTTTTAGCTATCAAATCCCCTGCACCAACCCCTCGCTACATCCCCAAATCGGGTGGCGAGCCTAACCCCCGGCACTTGCAGAGAATAGCTTTGGCTGCTTCCTTCCGGACCTGACCAGGTTCACTACCATGCAATGCGGGGAGGCCCGCCGTAAATCGTCAATACCGTATTGCAACTCTTAATAAATTAAATCGTAAGAATGACGTAAGTATATGCTAAATCAGGAGTTTTTACTACAGATATCAACCCCAACGACTTTACAAAATAGGCATTTAGTGTTTTTATCGCAACAATCAAAGAACAAAATCCCGTCCGCCCACGCATTAATTAGGGTCAGCGCTCGCGGGATACGCAAATCCGTATAGTCATACCTTTCCGGAGGCATATATGTCCACGATCGAATCTGTATTAAGCGAAGAACGCCTGTTTCCACCCAGCGACGCGTTTATCAAACAGGCCAATATTTCAGGCATGGACGCCTACCGCAAGCTATGCGCCGAAGCCGAAAGTGACTTCGAAGGCTTTTGGGGCAACCTCGCGCGCAAGGAATTACTGTGGCAAAAGCCCTTCACCAAGACGCTAGATGAATCCAAAGCTCCGTTTTTCAAGTGGTTCGACGATGGCGAATTGAATGCTTCATACAATTGCCTGGATCGGCACCTGAAAACACAACCAGACAAGATTGCGATTGTTTTCGAGGCCGATGATGGCAAGGTGAACACCATCACCTACCGCGACTTGCATCGCGAAGTTTGCAAAGCGGCCAACGGTCTGAAGTCGCGCGGCATCCGGTTGGGCGACCGCGTCATTGTGTATATGCCAATGTCGATTGAGGCTGTGGTGTGCATGCAGGCCTGCGCACGCATCGGCGCGATTCATTCGGTAGTGTTCGGCGGCTTTTCTGCAAAAAGTTTGCAGGAACGCATTATCGACGCTGGTGCGGTGGCGGTGCTGACCGCAGACGGGCAATTTCGTGGCGGACGTGAAATCCCGTTAAAGCCCGCTGTGGATGAAGCCCTCACGCTGGGTGGCTGCGAGTCCATTCACAGTGTCGTCGTTTACAAGCGCACCGGAACCACGGTTGCCTGGAATGCTAAACAAGATGTCTGGCTGCATGACCTGTTGAAAGACCAGTCCGAAACCTGCGAACCGACGTGGGTGAACGCGGAACATCCGCTGTTTATACTCTACACGTCCGGCTCTACTGGCAAGCCCAAAGGCATTCAACATTCCACAGGTGGTTATTTGCTGTGGACTATCCTGACAATGAAGTGGACGTTTGACTACAAGCCGAGCGATGTGTTCTGGTGTACAGCGGATGTCGGCTGGGTGACCGGACATTCCTACGTTTGCTACGGCCCGCTGGCGTGCGGTGCGACCGAAGTTATTTTTGAAGGCGTGCCGGTTTACCCGGATGCCGGCCGTTTCTGGAAAATGATTCAGGACCACAAAGTCAGTGTGTTTTATACCGCACCGACGGCGATTCGTTCGCTGATCAAAGCCGGCGGCGATCTGCCCAAAAAATATGACCTGAAAAGTCTTCGTATCCTGGGCACCGTGGGCGAGCCGATTAATCCCGAAGCGTGGATGTGGTACCACGAAACGGTTGGCGGCAGCCGTTGCCCGATTGTCGATACCTGGTGGCAAACCGAAACCGGCGGACACATGATTACGCCGCTGCCGGGCGCCACGGCCACAAAACCGGGTTCAGCAACTTTTCCCCTTCCTGGCGTTATTGCCGATATTGTCGATGAAACCGGCCAATCGGTCGGCAGAGGCAAAGGCGGTATTCTGGTTATCAAAAAACCGTGGCCGTCGATGGTGCGCACGATTTGGGGCGATCCGGAGCGTTTCAAAAAAACCTACTACCCGGAAGATTTTCAGGGCAAGTATTACCTCGCCGGCGACGGCGCAACCTACGATTCCGAAGGCTACATTCGAATCATGGGGCGCATTGACGACGTGCTGAATGTATCGGGACATCGCCTTGGCACCATGGAAATCGAGTCCGCGCTCGTCGCCTATAAAGAACTTGTCGCCGAAGCGGCCGTAGTCGGACGCCCGGATGAACTTACTGGTGAAGCGATTTGCGCGTTCGTCGTGTTAAAGCGCTCGCGCCCCACCGGCGACGAGGCAAAGAAAATCGTCAAGGAATTGCAGGATTGGGTAGCCAAGGAAATTGGCCCCATCGCAAAGCCTCGCGACATTCGCTTCGGGGATAATCTGCCCAAGACACGTTCCGGAAAAATCATGCGTCGCCTCTTGCGCTCTATCGCCAAAGGCGAGGAAATTACGCAGGATGTTTCCACGCTGGAGAATCCGGCGATCCTGGATCAGTTAAAACAACCGTTGTGAGTCAGTCGAAGCCCATAGGCAACGAACAACGCGGGCAGCGCCTCGCGGCGTTGTTCCTGCTGGGTTGCTTGCTGTTCAACTACCCGCTGCTGCAATTGTTTGCGCGCGATGGCACCGTTCTGGGTATGCCGCTGCTCTATTGCTATGCTTTCGGCGCATGGGCCGTGTTAATCGGGTTGATGGCGCTGGTGGTTGAACGCCGCGACCGCGACTAGGAAATCATTGTGCTAACCGGCGGCATTATCGTCGTCGCCTCGTTTGCCTACGTCGCCCTGCTGTTCGCCATCGCGGCTTACGGCGACAAGCGCGCCGATGCCGGGCGCAGCCTGATCGCCAATCCATACATTTACGCGCTGTCTTTGGCGGTGTACTGCACGTCGTGGACCTTCTACGGCAGTGTCGGCCGTGCCGCGACATCGGGCATCGGCTTCCTGCCAATCTATCTCGGCCCGACATTGATGGCCGCGCTGTGGTGGTTTCTGCTGCTAAAAATGATACGCATCAGCAAGGCCAATCGCATCACCTCCATCGCCGACTTCGTTGCGTCGCGCTACGGCAAAAGCCAATTGCTCGGCGGACTGGTCACCATCATCGCGGTTATCGGCATCATTCCGTATATCGCGCTGCAATTAAAAGCGATCTCCACCAGTTTCTCCATCATCCTACACTACCCGGGCGTCGCGATGCCTGAAAAACTCGGCGCGCAATTGTTCATCGGCGACAACACCTTTTATATCGCGATGATGCTGGCCGCGTTCACCATTCTGTTCGGCACGCGCCACCTGGATGCGACGGAGCGCCACGAAGGATTGGTCGCGGCGATTGCGTTTGAATCAGTAGTAAAACTGGTTGCCTTCATCGCCGTCGGTTTGTTTGTCACATACGGCATGTACAATGGCTTCACGGATATTTTTCAGCGCGCGCGCGAAAATCCGCAATTGCACGCGTTAATGGCCCAAGGCGGCGAATCCGGCAGTTACACGTCGTGGGCATCGCTGACGCTGCTGTCAATGTTTGCCATTCTGTTTTTGCCCCGCCAGTTTCAGGTTGCCGTGGTGGAAAATGTCGATGAGCGGCATTTAAACAAAGCGATCTGGCTGTTTCCGCTGTATTTACTCGTGATTAACATCTTTGTGCTGCCCATTGCGCTGGGCGGCCTGCTGCGGTTTCCCTCGGGCGGCGTCGATGCCGACACTTTTATGCTGACGCTGCCGATAGCCGAACAG
The DNA here is from genome assembly GCA_040081205.1 of Burkholderiales bacterium. GTDB lineage: Bacteria > Pseudomonadota > Gammaproteobacteria > Burkholderiales > SG8-41 > UBA5216. The sequence continues at coordinate 24,256 of JBEBHE010000002.1, forward strand.
CAGCCGTGGATCGCGTTACTCGCTTTCATCGGCGGCCTGTCCGCAGCGACGGGCATGGTGATCGTGGAAACCATCGCGCTATCAACGATGGTATGCAACGATCTGGTGATGCCGGTGCTGCTACGTTTACGCTGGCTGCGGCTTACTGAACGGCGCGATTTGTCGCGCCTGCTACTGGGCATCCGACGCGGTGCAATTGTCGCAATACTGATGCTGGGCTATGTTTATTTTCATCTCGCCGGAGAGGCGTATGCTCTTGTTTCTATTGGATTAATATCGTTCTCTGCGGTAGCGCAATTTGCGCCCGCTATCATTGGCGGCCTGTTCTGGAAAGGCGGCAACCGGCTGGGGGCGATCTGTGGTTTGAGCGCGGGATTTCTGGTTTGGCTCTACACCCTGTTGCTGCCCTCCTTCGCAAAATCCGGCTGGCTACCCATTACATTTTTGTCGCAAGGCTTCGCGGGCATTGAACTGCTCAAACCGCAGCAACTTTTCGGATTGCAAGGCCTTGATGAAATTTCGCATTGTTTATTCTGGAGCTTGCTCGCCAATATCGGACTTTACGTTGCGATTTCTATGCTCCGCCGTCCCGACGCGTCGGAGCATAGACAGGCCGTGCTGTTCGTCGATGCCAATCGGCAGTCGCCCGCAGCGGGTTCGCGATTCTGGCGTGGCAGCGCGTCCATCAACGATTTGCTTGCGTTGTTGGGCCGTTTTCTCGGCCCGGCGCGCGCGCACGACGCCATGACAGAATACGCGCGGCACCGCAGCGTGCAGACCATCGAAGCGATACCAGCAGACGCCGATACGGTTCATCATGCCGAGTCGCTGCTGGCCGGCGCTATCGGCAGCGCCAGTGCAAGGGTCATGATGGCATCCGTTGTAGATGAAGAGCCGCTCGGCATTGACGAAGTTATGCACATCATCGACGAAGCATCGCAAGTGCTGGCCTACAGCCGGCAGCTTGAACGTCAATCACGCGAACTCGAAGCGGCGACCAACGACTTACGCAACGCCAACTCACGCTTAAAAGAACTTGACAGACTGAAGGACGATTTCATTTCCACCGTCACGCATGAGTTGCGCACACCGCTGACCTCCATTCGCGCGTTTACCGAAATACTTCGCGACAATCCAAATTTAGCGCAAGTGCAGCGTGAGAATTTTCTGGGTATTGTCATTCGGGAATCCGAGCGCCTTACACGCCTTATCAATCAGGTGCTGGATCTGTCGAAAATCGAGTCCGGCAACGCGGAATGGCAATCGATTCAATTCGACATGCGCGATGTAATCAACGAATCCGCCTCTGCCGTTGGGCAGTTATTCCGCGACAGCGGCGTTACTTTGGCCATTCAACTTCCTGACGATGCGCCGGAAATCGTTGCTGACCGTGACCGCGTGATGCAAGTGATGTTGAACCTGCTGTCCAATGCAGCGAAATTCTGCGAAGCCGGCAAAGGCCAGGTTCGCGTCACACTCGCTTGCGAGCCCCATGCACTGCACGTGAATGTCATAGACAACGGCATTGGCATCAGCGCCGAGGATCAGGCCGTGATATTCGACAAATTCCGGCAGGCCGGCGATACGCTGACGCAAAAGCCCAAAGGCAGCGGACTGGGTCTCGCGATCTCGCGCCAGATCATTGAGTTCCTTGGCGGCCGGCTCTGGGTTACCAGCCGCTTTGGTGACGGCGCAACCTTTTCGTTCACGCTTCCCATCAGCGGCGGGCACGTAGAACGACCATCACAAATGAATGCGACCGAGTATGCCCAGGAAAATTCTCATCGTTGAGGATGATCATAATATATTGATTTCATTAGATTTTTTAATGAGATCTGAAAACTACGATACGCGCACGGCCGGTACCGGGAATGGAGCGCTTGCAATCGTTGGAGAATTCATCCCCGATTTGATACTGCTGGATGTGATGCTGCCTATGATGAATGGCTTTGAGGTATGTCAAACCCTTCGTGCCAATCCAGCATTAAATGCACTGAAGATCGTTATGCTGACTGCCAAAGGCCGTGAATCCGAAATCGCAGAAGGCATGGCATCAGGAGCGGATGCCTACATCACCAAACCCTTTGCGACGCGCGACCTTGTGAAAATCGTAAAACAACTGCTGGGAGACTAGATGCGGTCGCGTTTTGCGGCAGTGTGGGCGGTTTGTACAGGGCTGATCCTGTGTGGTGCGGCAAGCGTCTTGTTTGTATTGCATGGCGCCCTGGAACCGGCTGATCGCCTCACGCTGCTTCGCATGCTCGCGGCAAACGTGACAGTACTCGTAATCCTGCTGATTTTTACGTGCGTGATTTCTGCATGGATAGCGAATTGGGTCATGCAACACTATGTCAAGCCATTGCACCGTTACGCTGACGGCATTGGATTGATCGCTGCTGGAAATCCGGCGTACCGGGTAGAAGCGGCGCCACCGGCGGAATTGCGGATCGTCGCTACCGCCATCAATGCATTGGCCGCTCGCCACGAAGCCACCTTGCGCGACGTTACCGCCCGTGTTCATGAAGCGCAGTCCAATTTGGAATTGGAGAAAAGCCATCTCGCCACGCTGATGTCGGAACTCGCGCAGAGTGTTGTGGTTTGCAATGCGCAAGGCGAAATCCTCCTCTATAACGAAAAAGCCCGCCACTTGTTTTCATCCGTTCATGAAAGCACCGATGAAAAAGCCATGCCTTTTCTCGGGCTGGGTCGATCCATTTATGCATTAGCGGACCACGGTGCCGTACGTGCCGGTCTTGACGAACTGCGGCAACGACTGGCATCCAATGTGCCGAACCCGGTCGCTGATTTCACAATGCAGCTCGCAAACGGCAAAATCGCCCATGCGCGCATGGCACCGGCCCGGCATCAGGCTACCGCTTCCCCAACACCTGCGACCGAAATCGATGGTTTTGTATTATTGCTGACTGCCGTCAACGCCGAACATGAAGCACGGCCCTCCCGCCATTCGGAAACATTCGCGCCAACGGGTCGTCCCGTCTATTACGACTTCGACCTTTTTCATCAGGCCGGACAGACCAAGGAAATAGAAGACCGCCCGCTATCGAAGATCGTCTACACCGCGTTCGACACCGAGACGACAGGACTTGAGCCGTCCTCTGGAGATGAAATCATCGCCATAGGCGCAATCAGACTCGTCAATGGCCGGCTGCTGCATCAGGAACAATTCTCAAAACTTATTGATCCCCGTCGCCCGCTTTCGCCGGAATCCATTGCCATCCACGGCATTACACCGGAGATGCTGCGCGGAAAGCCCACCATAGAGAAAGTGATCCCCGCTTTTTATCAATTCTGTGAAGACACCGTATTGCTGGGGCACAATGCGGCATTTGATATGCGTTTTCTCGAGATAAAACAGCGGCAGACGGGAATAAAATTCACGCAGCCAGTGCTCGACACTCTGCTACTTTCTGCCGTGTTGCACGGCACCTTGCAGGCCCATGGTCTTGATGCGATCGCGTTGCGCCTCGGCGTGGCTGTAGTGGATCGCCACAGCGCCATCGGGGACGCCGTAACCACCGCGCAGATTTTCCTTAAACTGCTGCCCCTGCTTTCGCAGCGCGGCATTGTCACGCTTAGACAGGCTCGCGAAGCGTCCGCGACTACGTCCTATGCCCGACTTCGATACTGAACAGATAGATCCGCCGCTCAGCGGGCTGATGCGCGCCGCGCCGGTATCTTGCCTGCCGGATACGCGTGTGGAAACCGTATTGAGCATCATGAAAGACAAGCGTATTGGCTCCATGATCGTCACCGACCCTCAAATGAGACCCATCGGCATTTTGACGCTGCGTGATGTCCTGGACCGGATCGCACTTGCGCCCGGCGCTTTGCAAATGCCCATTGAGCGCGTGATGTCGCGTCACCCCTTGTGCATCCCGGTTGACAGCAGTGCCTATCAGGCATCGCTTGCCATGATTCGGCACGGCGTCAATCACATCATCGTGGTTAAAAACGAACTGCTTGCGGGACTCGTTTCGGCCCGGGATCTATTTGGCCTGCAACATAGCAGCGTAAAAACCCTATCCACAGCCATCCGCAGTGCGCACGATCTTGGCGCTATTGAAGCATTCGGTCGCGACATTGGCGTTCTTTCGCGCAAAATGCTTGCTCAGGGCATCGCAACAGGGCCGCTTTGCGCTTTTATCGCCTCACTCAACGATCTGCTGACACAACGCATCGTGGAAATGGAGTTCCGCGACGTGTCCATTCCCTATTGCTGGATACTCATGGGCAGCGAAGGGCGCTCTGAACAAACGCTGGTCACCGATCAAGACAACGGCCTGATCTTTTCGCCGGCGGACGGCAGCGATCCCGAAGTAGCGCGCCAGGAATTACTGACGGTTGCGCGCCGCATCAACCTGGCCCTTGATCGTGCCGGTTATCAGCTCTGCCCCGGCGATATCATGGCCGGGAATCCGCGATGGTGTCTGACCTTGAACGAGTGGCGCAGCCGGTTTCAGCATTGGATCGCCTCCGGTGATCCTCAGGCAATATTACACGGCATGATATTTTTCGACCTCAGACCACTGCACGGTGAAACCATGCTTGCGCAGCACCTGCGGGATTGGATAACGGAGAATGCGCGGCACAGCCAGCGATTCCTGCACCTGATGGCTCAAGGCGCGTTGAAGAATGGCGCCCCCCTTGGATTGCTGGGACGATTCAAACTGGATGCCGGCGGTTACCTCGACCTTAAAATCAACGGAACAACCCTGTTCACAGACGCAGGCCGCATCTTTGCACTGGCGGCCGGGATTGACGAAACCAACACGGAACGCAGATTGCGCAGAGCAGGCACTGCGCTCAATATTCCGCTGGATGAAATTGAAGCATGGATTGCGGCGTACTACTGCTTGCAAGGACTCAGGCTTCGAATGCAGGCAGCGGCGTTGGCGAGCGGAGGCTCAGCCGACAACCGATTGGCGCCCAGGCAGTTGCATGCGTTTGATCGCGAGGTTCTCACCCTGGCATTTCATCAAGCCACTAAGTTGCAGAAACGACTCCGCATGGAATACAGTGCTTGATGAATAAAATTTATCTGCATGAAACGCATGCTAGGGAATTTCCTGCTCAAGCAAGTAGCCGCGCCCATAGATAGTACGCACCGCCACGCCGCTGCCGTCCAGCTTCTTCCTGAGGCGATGCACGTAGACCTCGATAGCGTTATGCGTCACCTCTTTGTCATAGCTGTAGAGTAATTCGACCAATTGCTCCTTGCTGACTACACGCCCAAAGCGTCTCAACAAAATTTCCAGTACGCCGGATTCGTGCAGCGAAAGCGGCAGCGCTTTTCCTTGTACACTAGCGAGCCGTGACACCGTATCGAAGGCTAAATTTCCATATTGCAAGGTCGGAGATGCATCTCCTGCACCGCGACGCAACAGCGCGCGCACGCGCGCCTTCAGTTCATCCTGGCTAAATGGTTTGACCAGATAGTCGTCCGCACCAAGGTCGAGACCGATGACCTTTTCTTCAGACTGTTCACGCCCCGACAATATCAGCACAGGCAGCGTGGTATTACGCTTGCGCAGCCGGCGCAGCACCTCAAAGCCATCCAGTTTGGGTAGCCCCAAGTCAAGGATCAGCAGGCCAAAGCCATCACCTTTGAGTGCTTCATCCGCAGCAAGCCCATGCTCTACATGGTCAACCGCATAGCCCGCTTGGCTCAGCGAAAAACGCAACGCCTCTGACAGCGCCGCATCATCCTCCGCAATCAGAATTCGCAATCGACTCCCCCAGAATCTTACCGCAAGAATGCTGTGCCGCAACAAAACTGCGGATTGAAAAATAACTTAAATACTTGTTTTTATTTATATTTTTTTAATAAACCCGAAGTTAAAAACATTTCTTATTGCGTGCCCTAGTTCAGGATTTTGTAAGCAACTTAAACTAGCATTAAAGCGCTAAAACGGGCGCTCAAGATCACCAATATCAATACTTTATCTGGTCTTGGACGTTTGATAAATCAGGTTATTCACTCAAGGAGGGGTCTGTGCAACCTAGCGCAAAACACCAGGAATACTGGCGAAAAAATCTGGTCATTACGGCGATATTGCTTGTGATTTGGTTTGTTGTCACTTTCATTGAAGGGTGGTACGCCCGTGAACTGAACAGCATGACCTTCCTCGGATTTCCTCTCGGCTTCTACATGTCCGCGCAAGGCTCGCTAGCGATTTACGTGATCATTATTGGTTTCTACGCGATGTTCATGAAGAAACTCGACAAAGAGTACGGCGTTGACGAAGGAGACCTCGAATGAGCCAAGCCACCAGTCACAGCGCATTTAACTCGCAGCTGAAAAAGTATTATACGTTCTACACTGGCGGATTCATCGCGTTTCTGATTTTCCTGGCCATTGCCGAGCAAATGGGCATGTCCAGGGCGATGATCGGCTACGTTTTTCTTGCCGCGACCATAGGCCTGTATGCCGGCATCGGCATCATGAGCCGTACTGCGGAGGTATCGGAGTATTACGTCGCGGGCCGCCGGGTTCCAGCGTTCTTCAACGGCATGGCGACCGGCGCGGACTGGATGAGCGCGGCATCCTTCATCGGCATGGCGGGCACGCTGTATCTGTCGGGATTTGATGGCTTGGCCTTCGTCATGGGCTGGACCGGCGGCTACTGTCTGGTAGCGTTTTTGCTGGCCCCCTATCTGCGCAAATTTGGGCAATTCACTATTCCCGACTTTCTGGGCGCGCGTTATGGCGGCAATATCATCCGCTCCATCGGCGTGATTGCCGCCATCACCTGTTCGTTTGTTTATGTGGTGGCGCAAATCTACGGCGTGGGCCTCATTACCAGTCGCTTCACGGGGTTGGAGTTCGGCGTAGGCGTGTATGTCGGCCTCGCAGGCATCCTCGTTTGCTCGATGCTCGGCGGCATGAAAGCCGTCACGTGGACACAGGTGGCACAGTACATCATTCTGATCATCGCCTATATGACGCCGGTGGTGTGGTTGGGCATCAAGCATACCGGCATCCCCGTGCCGCAAGTCGCTTACGGCCCTGTGCTGCAAAAGGTGGGCGACCTTGAAAAGAAAATCACCGCTGACCCGAAAGAGATCGAAGTTCGCAATATCTTCAAGGATCGCGCCGCTACCGCCAACGCAGGTTTGAAAGATCCGGCCAAGGTGTACGGTGAAGGCAAGGCCAAGCTTGAGAAAGCGGTCGCTGACGCCAAGGGCGTGGAGCCTGCGGATACGGCCAAAGTAGCCGCAGCGGAAAAGGCGCTGGCCGCGTATCCGAAAGACGAAGCAGCGGCAAAGGCACAGTGGAACAAGGACAAAGGCCTCGCTGCGCGTGCCGCGCCGCCAAGACCGCATGCCGATCCTTATCCGGGCAAGGACGAAGACGCACGCTTCACCGCCAAACTCAATTTTCTTGGCATAGTGTTTTGCATGATGTTCGGTACCGCAGCATTGCCGCATATCCTGATGCGTTACTACACCACGCCCAGCGTGCAGCAGGCGCGTGTGTCGGTATTCTGGTCACTGTTTTTCATCTTCCTGCTCTATTTCACCGCCCCTTGCCTCGCCGTGCTGGCGAAGTTCGATGTCTACAGCAACTTGGTGGGCAGTAGTTTTTCGTCGTTACCTGCATGGGCGGCGGCGTGGGCAAAAGTTGATCCAACTCTGCTGAGTATTGTTGACATCAACATGGACGGCATAGTGCAACTCGCGGAAATTGTGATTGGCGGCGACTTGATTGTGTTGGCAACGCCCGAAATCGCCGGCCTGCCTTATGTGGTATCCGGGCTGGTTGCTGCCGGTGGCCTTGCTGCCGCGCTTTCTACTGCAGACGGGCTGCTGCTAACCATCGCCAACGCGCTGTCGCACGATCTCTACTACAAGATGATTGACCCGCAAGCCAGTACCAAAACACGCGTGACCATCTCTAAAGTGCTGTTGATCTTTGTTGCGGGCGTTGCCGCATTCGTCACATCACTCAAACCTGGTGACATTCTGTTCCTGGTGGGCGCGGCGTTCTCGCTGGCGGCTTCGGCATTCTTCCCGCCGCTGGTCATGGGCGTATTCTGGAAACGCGCCAACAAGTGGGGTGCTATCGTTGGAATGCTGGCCGGATTAGGCGTGTGCATGTATTACATGATGCGCACCTATCCGTTCTTCACCAATATGGGCGTACCGAAGATGGATCTCTGGTTTGGCCTTAATCCGATCTCGGCAGGTGTGTTTGGTTTGCCGATTGGCCTGCTGACCATCTTCATCGTGAGCCTGCTGACGGCACCGCCCGATGCGGAAACGCAAAAGTTGGTCGAACACGTGCGTTACCCGAATCTGGTTGGCGACACTTACCAATCGCAAGCGACCTAGCACCTTGTGCGCGTAACTGACAAAGCCCGCTTCGGCGGGCTTTGTTTTTAGATTAGAATCAGCCCATGAGTTTTCAATCCTGGTGGCACTTTCGACGCGCAAATTTTTTTCTGCTTGTCAACAAGCAGGCGCGTGCAATAGCTGCACTGGAGGATGTGCTCGCAGCGGAGCCCTCCAACACGCAGGCAGCCAGTTCGCTGGGATTTCTGCACGGCGAAAACAACAACCACGAACTCGCAATCGAAAGATTTCAATCGGTGTTGCGGCAATCCCCGAATGATGCCAATACGCATTTCAATCTGGCTTACATCTACCAAAAACAGAACCGCCACGACGACGCTATTGCGATGCTCGAATCGGCTCTAAAAATAAACTCTGCGCTTGATCGAGCATGGTTTGGTCTGGGCATGTCACAGGCTGCGCTCAATCGCCGCGATGAGGCCATCGCTTCATTCGAGCGTGCCGCGAAATTGCAGCCCATGAATCCGCATGCTTTGTATGAATTGGGAATACAGCATCACGAGCTCGGCCACGTGGACAAAGTCGCTGACGTTATCGAGCGCCTTAAGCAATTTGATCCCAAGGCGACGGCACAACTGATTGCCGCGACACAAACCTCAGTCGTTTAATCCCGAACCCCAGCCGACATGTACCAACTGGTTGTAATACTCAAAGCCATCAATGAAATCGCTCTGCTGGCACTGCTGGGCCAAGGCATACTTTTTTTGTTTGCCGGCGCCAAGCGCGATAGCAATCCGATCTATTTCATCTTCAAAACTATTACGTCGCCCATGATGAGGTTGGCTCGATTGATAACGCCGCGCATCATCATTGATCAGCACATTGGCTTTGTCGCACTTTTCCTGCTCCTGGCGGCTGAAGCGCTACTTATCGCGGCAAAAATCTATCTATACCTTGAAGCCAGCGGTACCCGCTGATTTTCCACAAAAAATCCGCGGGTTGCCTGCAAGCTCACTCTGCATTATGCTTCGGCCCTCCCGGAGAGATGGATGAGTGGTTTAAGTCGCACGCCTGGAAAGCGTGTGTACGGTGAAAGCCGTACCGTGGGTTCGAATCCCACTCTCTCCGCCATCAATAAATGCCCCTTCATGGGGCGTTTTTGTTGATGGCACAGCGACTGTAGGTGAAAGCCCACTGGCTTGACCATCGGACACTACTCGCAAGGATGCGCTTTCGCGAAGTCCCGAAGGAATGGCGAGATCGCCTTAAAAAGAGGCCGATACAATCGCGCCCTCACCTTCCCATCTCACGCGACGCGCGTAACCCCTGCCTGCTCGCAGGTATTACCAATATCGCTCACCGTCACCCGCCGCATATCGCGCACATAACGAAGGTCGTCGTAATCCGTCCCACGATGCATGGTGCAGCGGTTGTCCCACATCACCAGTTCGTTAGGACGCCAACGATGCGTATAGACGAACTGGCGCCGCGTCACATGTTCGAGCAAACGGTCGATCAGTGCGCGGCCTTCCGTGTCGGGCATACCGAATATGCGCCCTGCGTGTGAGGCCACGTATAGCGACTTCCGGTGGTTTTGAGGTATTGTGCGCACCAGCATCTGCGGCACCGGCGGCAGTCGCCGACGTTCGTCTTCGTTGAAATCGCTGAATCCGCTGCGTTGTCTTGACGTGGCTATCCAATGCTCCACGATCAATCCTTCGAATTCTTTCTTTTCTTTTTCGGACAGCGCATCGTAGGCTGCGCGCTGGTCGGCAAATTCCGTGTGTCCACCGATGGGAACCGTGGTGCGCGCATGCAGAAACGACGCGAGCGCCGGCAGATATTTGAATGAGCTATCGGTATGCCAGAGTTTGTTGCCTGCTTTGTACATGCGCTGACGACTATCGGCCGCCCAAATCTTGCCATCGGCAGTCAGATTGGAAATATCCGAGAACGCACCGTCAAAGCGGCTGGGCGTGGCTTTGGGGTCGAGTGTGCGTTCTTTTTCCACCGCGCCGAACCGTTCCGCAAATGCGAGTTGCTGTGCCTGCGTAATATCCTGTTCTGGGAATATCAAGACCGAATATTTCCAGAACGCGTTGGCGATGGCGGCAAAATCCGCGTCGGGAATCGCTCGAGTTAAATCGACATCAAAAACTTCCACTGCGAAATCCGGCGTGATGGCGGAAAGCGTAATTGTCATCGTATATTTAATGAATCAACAATTATTCAATAAAAACATATACTTAGAAAATACCCTCTCAGTTATGCAGGGCGTTGCAGCATCACCTGATGCGGTGCGGGCACCGGCCACACGTTGCTCGCGCCGATTTCCTGAATCGCCTTGTTAGCGTCGAAGAATACCTGCCAGTAGTTGCTGTTGTGGCAATAGGGCCTTACGCCCAGCAATGTTCCGGCCGGATTAAATTCGAGGATTTCCACATCCGGCGCCGGTGTCGTCATTACATTCGGAATCTGCGTGAGCCGTGCTTTTAACTTCGCCATCGCATCACGCGGATCGACCGTGTGCGCGAGCTGGCACTTCAAATCCACACGGCGATACGAATTGTGCGTGTAGTTCACCACATTGTCGGAGAAAATTTTTCCATTACCGACATACACGCGAAGATTGTCCACGGTTTTCAGCGTGGTGACGAACAGGCCAACCTCCTCCACATCGCCGGTCACACCACCCGCGGTAATCATATCGCCAACCTTGAACGGCCGCAGCACCATCAAAAACGCGCCGGCAGCAAAGTTTGAAAGCAACCCGGCCCATGCCGCGCCGATGGCCAGTCCTGCCGCCGCGAGCAACGCTGCGAAACTGGTGGTTTCAATACCGAAGATCGACAAAATCGCAATCACCAGCACGATGCGCAGCAAAACGCGTATCGACGAGTCCGCGTACTTGATAAGCGTCGGATCAACTTTGTGCGAGGCCATGCTGTTCGTCGACAATTTGATGATTAAATTGATGACGAAGCCACCGATAATCCACAACAACACCGCGCCAAGCACTTTAGTGCCGGCATTGAGCGCATAGGCTGTCAGCGCCTGGGAATTCATCCATTCGGGCATGGTAATCTCCTTGGGTGATTTACCGCATTAGAGTGAAGCGGTTGAAATGAATAGTCTCACCAGCGTTATTTTATAGCGAGTGCACTCTTGATCTGATCCAGCGCAGCAGGGTCTTCAATCGTCGTGAGATCTCCCGGATCGCGTCCTTCGGCCAGCGCCTGTATGGAGCGCCGCAGCAATTTCCCGGAGCGCGTCTTGGGCAGCAGTGTCACGAAATGCACGCGCGACGGCCTGCCAATCGCGCCGAGTTGTTTGTCCACTGCCTCCATCACCTCCTTTTCCTGCACGGCTTTGAGTTCAGGGGTAGCGATTTTTGCGCCGTCTTTCAATACGACAAACGCAAGCGGCATCTGCCCCTTGATGGAATCGACTACGCCGACCACGGCAACCTCGGCCACATTAGCGTGAGACTGCACGGCTTCTTCGATCTCCCGTGTGCCCAGGCGATGGCCGGCGACGTTGATCACATCATCCGTACGGCCGAGTATGTAGTGATAGCCGTCCTTGTCGCGGATGCCCCAATCGAACGTGGAATAAACCTGCTTGCTGCGGAAGCTGGTGAAATAGGTATTCACAAACCGTTCGTCGTCGCCCCACACGGTCGTCATACAACCCGGTGGCAATGGCGGAACGATGCCGACCACACCCTTTTCATCCGCATCAGCCTCACTGGCATCCGATTCGCGCAGAATTTGCAGATCGTAGCCGTATACCGGAAAGCTCGGCGTGCCGAGTTTGATCGACGTTTTCTCGACACCATGCATCGCCGACAAAATGGGCCAGCCGGTTTCGGTTTGCCAATAGTGATCGATCACCGGTTTTTTTAACGCGTCTGCAATCCAGCGATGCGTCGGTTCATCCAGCGGTTCGCCCGCGAGAAACAGATGGCGCAACGACGACAGATCGTATTTTGTGAGGTACAGCGGATCCTGTTTTTTCAACACGCGCGCAGCGGTCGGTGACGAAAACATCACTGAAACCTTGTGGTCGGCGACAATTTTCCACCAGATGCCCGCATCGGGGCGTATCGGCAGCCCTTCATACAATATCGTTGTCATGCCTGTGATCAGCGGCGCATACACAATGTATGAATGCCCGACAACCCAACCAATGTCCGAAGTTGTGAACATGGTTTCGCCCGCGTTGCCGCAATAAATGTGCTTCATCGACGCGGCCAGAGCGACTGCGTAGCCGCCGGTGTCGCGCTGCACGCCTTTGGGGCGACCGGTCGTCCCTGATGTATACAGAATGTAGGAAGGGTCGCTCGACTCCAGCCAGGTCACCGGCGTATTCACATTGGCGTGCGCCTTGCGCAGCGTCGCGTAATCCAGATCGCGTCCGGCAACAGGTTTAAAATCCTTGTCGATACCTCGATTGACGACGATCACATTGCGCGGCGGATGCTTGGCGAGCCTCATCGCTTCGTCTACCAAAGGCTTGTACGGAATTGCACGTCCACCTCGCATGCCTGCATCGGCGGTAATCATCAGCGCCGGCTTGGCGTCGTCGATGCGCGTGGCGAGGCTTGCCGCTGCAAATCCGCCGAACACCACCGAGTGAATGGCGCCGACACGTGCGCATGCCAGCATTGCGAACACTGCCTCGGGGATCATCGGCATGTAGATCAACACACGATCGCCCTTGCCCACGCCTAACGTGATTAGCATGGCTGCCGCGCGATTGACCTCTTTGTAGAGTTCGCGATAGGTGTAGGTTTTTTCCTGCCCGGTTTCGGTCGAAATATAGATCAGCGCTTTCTGATCACCGCGCGCAGTGAGATGCCGGTCTATCGCGTTGTGACACAGATTGGTTTCGCCGCCCACAAACCACTTGGCGAACGGTGGGCGTGAAAAATCGCAGACCTGGGAAAACGGCTTGTGCCAGTCAATCAGCGCCGACTGCTCGGCCCAGAATCCATCACGCTCCTGGAGCGAGCGTTTGTGAAATTCCTGATAGGCGCCCATGAATCTGTCCTCCCATTAGTGAGTATTCGGGCATTATCAAACGATAGTGCTTACGAAAGTCTGACCACCGCCCTGCCGCGCATGCCGCCCTTCAGTATCTGCTCAAAGGTTGCGCCGAGGTCATCAAGTGTTATGGTCTTTGCGATATCAGCCAGGTGCCTCGGCTTGAGATCGCTCGCCAGCCGCTGCCATACTTTACGCCGCAGCGGCATGGGCGTCGCCGCGGAATCCACGCCGATCAAGCGCACGCCGCGCAGAATGAACGGCAACACATTGGTTTTAAGCTCTATGCCTCCGGCATTACCGAAGCTCGCGATCAAACCATTTTGATTCATCGTGCGTGTCAGCCACGACAATTGATCGCCGCCCACCGAATCAAATGCCGCCGCCCACTGCGATTTCTCCAATGGCCGCGTGCCCATGTCCATAGCCCCGCGCGCGAGTATCTCCTGTGCGCCGAGCTTGCGTAGAAACGCGTGTTCGTTGTCTTTGCCAGTGACTGCGGTTACGGCATAACCTTTGCCCGCCAGCATATCGATGGCAAGACTTGCCACGCCACCCGTCGCACCGTTTACCAGCACTTTGCCCTTATCACCTTCCACTGGCGCCAATCCGTTGATTTCCAGCAACTCAATTGCCAATCCAGCGGTGTAGCCGGCAGTGCCCAGTGTCATTGCTTCGAACAGTGACAGCCCGTGCGGCAACGGTACCACCCAATTCGCGGGAACACGGCACACTTGCGCAAAGCCGCCGTCATGCGCGACGCCAAAATCATAGCTGGTGCATATCACTTCGTCACCCGCTTTGAATCTCGCGTCGGTTGATGACACCACCACGCCTGCCGCGTCGATGCCGCCCACCAATGGATATTTTCGTATCACTTTGCCGCCTACGCCGGTGGCGGCCAGCGCGTCTTTGTAATTGACGCCCGAATACGCATTCTTGAATACCACTTCACCGGGCATCAAATCGCCCACTGTCAGATCGGTGATTCGGCCGTGTATTTTGTTGTCGTCGTTGAACACCCGGTAAGCCTTGAAATTTTCCATACGGTTTCCTACGGCAGATGCGGTTGGGCGAGGTAATCATGCGTTTGCATTTCAGTGAGACGGCTCACCAAACGATCCTTCAGCGACGCATTGAGATTGGCTTGGAAAGCATCCGCAGCATCAGCGTCCAGAATCAGTTCATCGGCCGGCACATCCGCCGACAGAATGAGCTTGACGCGACGATCATAAAACTCATCAATCATCCACACGAAGCGGCGCAGTTTGTCCGCCATGCCTCCACCGAATCGCGGCACGTTGGATACCATCACCGTGTGGTAACGCTTGGACAGCTCGATGTAGTCCGGTTTACCGCGCGGCCCATCGCACAGTGCGCCAAATTCGAACCACACCACATCACGCGCGTGACGGCGTACCGGCACCGGGCGGCCTTCTATTTCCAGCGCTGTTTCGTCAGACGCGTCGTGCCGCGCAATCGCAATAAATTCTTTCGTCATGCGTTCGTCCGCATCCGCACCCGTGTGGTAAACGCCGTCTTTCTCCAGTTCGCGCAAGCGGTAATCCACACCGTCATCGACGTTCACGATATCGAAGTTTTGCTTAATCAGATCAATGGCCGGCATGAACTGATTGCGCTGCAAGCCGTGCAGATACAACGCATCCGGCTCGAAATTCGATGTGGTCAACACCACTACGCCCTGCTCCATCAAACCTTCGAGGAGCTTGCGCATCAGCATGGCGTCGGTAATGTCGGTAATATGAAATTCATCCAGACATAACAATCGCGTGTCTTTGGCCAGATCGCGCGCGACACTCGCCAGCGGCTCGGCCTGCCCGGTGAGCGCATTCATGCGTTGATGCACTTCTTGCATGAAGCGATGGAAATGGATGCGCCGCTTGCGCGCCACAGGCGCGCAGTTGAAAAAACTGTCCATCAAAAAACTCTTGCCGCGCCCCACACCACCCCACAAATACAGCCCTTTCACCACGCGCTTGCGCGCGAGCAACCGCACCAAAAGGGATTCCAGCTTTTCAAGACCGATCAGATCTTCGTATAGGCGCTCCAAATGCGCAACCGCATTGAGCTGCGAAGCATCAAGCGTGAAGCCATGCTCGGCTGCGTGCTGCACGATCCACTGCGCCGCATCAGCGCTGTCGCGCGCGAGGGTAGTGTGGCCGTACTGGGAAGGTTGAGACTCGTTCACCCGCTCACAGATTCAACGTGCGTCCATCCACCGCCAGCGCTGCTTCTTTCATCGCCTCGGACAGCGATGGGTGCGCATGACAAATCATGGCAATGTCTTCGGAAGAGGCACCGAATTCCATCGCCACCACTGCCTCAGCGATTAGCTCCGAAGCCATTGGCCCGATGATATGCACACCAAGGATCCGGTCGTTTTTTTTGTCAGCAATGAATTTGACGAAGCCGGAAGTGTCGCCCAACGCGCGCGCGCGGCCATTCGCCATGAACGGAAACGAACCGGTGCGGTATTCGATGCCTTCCGCTTTAACCTGCTGTTCGGTTTTACCGACCCAGGCAATTTCCGGCGAAGTGTAGATCACCCACGGCACGGTGTTGAAATCGACATGGCCGTACTTGCCGGCAATGCGCTGTGCGACCGCGACACCTTCTTCTTCGGCCTTATGCGCGAGCATCGGTCCGCGCACTACGTCGCCCACTGCCCAGATGTTAGCCAGGTTCGTTTTACAATTTTCATCCACCGCAACGAAACCGCGCTCATCGAGTTTGAGGCCTACCGCCGCCGCATTCAGGCCTTCGGTATGTGGCACGCGGCCTATGGAAACAATGAGCTTATCCACCGTCAGCGATTGTGCTTTGCCTGCACTGTCGGCATAGTTAATGGCCACATCCTTGCTGCACTTGACATTGCCGACCTTCACGCCAGTATGTATCGCGAGCCCCTGCTTTACGAATGTTTTATTGGCTTCTTTGGCCACCGCCTCATCCGCGGCGCCAAGGAACGCAGGCAGTGCTTCAAGGATGGTAACGGTCGAGCCGAGCCGCCGCCAAACACTACCCATTTCCAGGCCGATAACACCTGCGCCGATGACGCCAAGCTTCTTCGGCACCTCGGTGATCGCCAGTGCGCCGGCGTTATCCAATATCAATTTATTGTCGAAAGGCGCGCCGGGCAAAGCACGCGGGCTGGAACCTGTCGCGACGACAACGTGCTTCGCGATCAATGATTCTTCGACTTTGCCGCTGACGTTGATCTGCCAAGCGCCCGCAGCACCGCCGGCAAATGCACCTTTACCGTGAAAAAAAGTAACTTTGTTTTTTTTCAGCAAATAAAGAATGCCGTCGTTGTTCTGTTTGACGACCTTATCCTTGCGCTTGAGCATTTGCGCCACGTCCATGGACAAGCTGCCTACTTTGATGCCGTGGTCGGCGAACGCATGCGCCGCATGATCGTAGTTCTCGGATGATTGCAGCAGCGCCTTGGACGGAATGCAGCCGACATTGGTGCAAGTGCCGCCCGGCGCGGGCTTGCCGTCAGCGGTTTTCCACTCATCGATGCAGGCGACCTGCATACCTAATTGCGCCGCGCGAATCGCCGCGATGTAGCCACCGGGGCCCGCGCCGATCACCACCACATCAAAAGCTTTTAACGGTTCAGCCATGTTAGATATCCAGCAGCATGCGCGCCGGATCTTCCAGCGCGTCTTTCATCGCCACCAGCGACAGCACGGCTTCGCGGCCGTCGATAATGCGATGGTCGTACGACATGGCGAGATAATTCATCGGGCGAATCACGATCTGGCCGTTTTCCACCACCGCGCGTTCCTTGGTGGCATGCACACCCAGAATCGCGCTCTGCGGCGGATTGATAATCGGTGTGGATAGCATCGAGCCGAACACGCCGCCGTTGGAAATCGAGAACGTGCCGCCGGTCAATTCCTCAATCGTGAGCTTGCCTTCCTGCGCACGCTTGCCGAAATCGGCGATGTTTTTTTCGATTTCCGCGAGGCTCATCTGATCGGCGTTTCGCACAATGGGCACTACCAAGCCGCGCGGACTGCCTACGGCTACGCCGATGTCGTAATAGCCGTGATAAACAATATCGTTGCCATCAATCGATGCATTGACCAGCGGGAATTTCTTCAGCGCATAGACGGCCGCCTTGACGAAAAACGACATGAAACCGAGTTTGACACCGTGTTCTTTTTCGAACTTGTCTTTGTAACGATTGCGCAGATCAATCACCGGC
>JBEBHE010000119.1:0-12260 GCA_040081205.1 Burkholderiales bacterium
CACCGGCGTAACGGCGGCGCCCAGCTTGTACAAGCTGCCTTACGACTCGATCAAGGACTTTGCGCCGATCACCCTGTTTGCAACGGCGGCTTTCATACTAGCGGTGCATCCGCAAGTTGGCGCAACGTCAGTCAGCCAACTCGTGGCGCTCGCCAAAGCAAAACCTGGCAGCCTGAACTACGCGTCGGGCGGCATCGGCAGCCCGCTGCATCTGAACGCCGAACTGTTCAAGAGCCGTGCTGGCGTGAATATGGTGCATATCGCCTACAAAGGCGGTGTTCCCGCGGCCACCGCAGTGCTCGCGGGCGAGGCGCAGATGATCTTCGGCAGTTTCGCCACGACGCTGACGCAGGTTCGCGCCGGCAGACTGCGCGCGCTCGCGGTCACCAGCCTCACGCGCTCATCGTTAATACCGGAACTGCCCACGATGATCGAGTCCGGCTTTGCAGGATTCAACGTGCAGGCGTGGAACAGCCTGGAAGCGCCCGCAGGCACTGCGAGCCACATCATCCAGCGGCTTTACGCCGAAACCGTAAAGGCGTTGCAGATACCGGAAGTAGTCGATCTGATGCATAAAGTTGGCTACGCACCTGCCAGCACCACGCCACGGCAATACGCGGAACTAAAACATACGGAAACAGTGATGTGGGCAAAAGTCATCCAGGGAGCGAATATCCGTGGTGAATAAATCGATGGGAGAACGCCGTGGATGACCGATTTGAGAAGATCGAAACCAAACTCAGCCTGTCGGAAGATTTGCTGGAAGCGTTGAATGACACCGTCTATCGCCAGCAACGCCAGATAGAACAACTGCAACGGGAGATTGCAATGCTTCGCGAGCAGGTTCGCGCCGCCGTCCCAAACGAACCGCGTAATTTGAACGACGAGATTCCGCCGCACTATTAGCATCTTGTTCGCACGTAGCGGCTGTAAGTCGGGACGGTCCGGAATGTAATGCCCGGGAAATCCCGGTGGCCGCCGATATAACGAGCGTCCACATGCCGGCGCTGTTCGCCGCACCACCACGGTCAGCGTTACAATATTTCCGCCGTATTCATTCTCTTTGCAAATCTTCACCAAGGAAAATCCATGTCCAGTCTGATGGAAAAATCACCGCTCGGCGTATTTCAGGCACACCTCGCGAAAGGCGAACTCGCCTATCAGGTATGCCTTGATGACAATAAACCCTTTTTCTACCCGCGCGCGGTTGCGCCCGCAACGGGCAGTGAGAATATCGAATGGCGCGTCTCCAAAGGACTCGGCACGGTGTACACCACCACCGCCATTCATTACAAAGGCGAGCCGCCGCTGAACGTGGCAATGATTGATCTCGACGAAGGCTTTCGCATGATGAGCCGGGTCGAGGATATCGATGCGATGCAGGTCAAGATTGGCATGCGCGTGAAATTCCGCGTGCATCCCGGCGATGACAAGCAGGCGCCCTACCCTGTATTTACACCTGCCGTTACCTCAACCGGAGACGCAAAATGAGCAACGCCCGTCTCGCAGGATTGCAGCGCGGCAGCGTTGCGGTGGTAGGCGCAGCAGAATCCGATCTCGGACAAGTCGCGCAGGGCACGCACCCGATGGACCTGATGGCGCAGGCCACGATGCGCGCACTGGAAGACTGCGGCCTTACATTGAAAGACGTTGACGGGCTGTTCGTCGCCGCGACACAGGTACGCATGGGCCCGATGGCGTTTGCCGAATATCTGCGCATCAAGCCGACGTATTTTGATGGCACCATCATCGGCGGCTCATCGTTCATGACGCATGTGGCGCACGCGCAGGCCGCGCTGCAACTCGGGCTGTGCAACGTGGCGGTGATCGCTTACGGCAGCACGCAACGTTCGGTGTCGCGCGCCGCGGCCAGCCCGCGCGACTTTAATCCCTTTGAATCACCCTACCGTCCATTCATGCCCAGTACCGCCTATGCCATGGCGGCGGCCCGGCATATGCACCAGTACGGCACCACGCGCGAACAGCTCGCCGAGGTAGCCGTATCCGCGCGCAAATGGGCGTTGATGAATCCGAAGGCATGGGAGAAAGAGCCGCTCACCATCGAGCAGGTACTGAATGCGCGCATGGTGTGTTATCCGCTCACGGTGCGCGACTGCTGTCTGGTGCTCGACGGCGGCGGCGCTATCGTGATGGTGCGCGCGGATCGCGCGAAGTCGCTGAAACAAAAACCGGTGTATGTTCTGGGCACCGGCGAATCGCTGTCGCACGCCAACATTTCGAGCATGCCGGATTTCACCGTGAGCGCTGCGGTCGAGTCGGGCAAGCAGGCGTACGCTATGGCTGGTATGAAACCCGCGGATATGGACATGCTGTCCTTGTACGACGCATTTACCATCACGCCGATACTCTTCCTTGAAGACCTTGGTTTCTGCCCGAAAGGCGAAGGCGGCCGGTTTGTGGAGGGCGGCACCATCGCGCCAGGCGGCAAACTCGCGGTGAACACCAGCGGCGGCGGGCTGTCCTATTGCCACCCGGGCATGTACGGCCTGCTGGTGATGATCGAGGCCATTCGCCAGGTGCGCGGTGAGTGCGGGCAGCGACAGGTTAAAAACTGCGATGTTTCATTGGCTCAGGGAAATGGCGGCGTTCTGTCCAGCGAATGTACGGTGATTTTCGGCTCGGAAGCCACCGTGTAAGGAACCGGCTGTAGCGCCGACCAATCCGCGTAAATGAGCATAACCGTGGCGCCGGGAATCTCTCCCGGCGTCTGCGGTCTGAGTCTGGAACCCAAGGAGATCACCATGGAAAGACGCGGATTTATTCAGGGCATAGCAGCATTGACTGCTTTCGGATCGTTCGGTTCGCTGGCCATGCGCGACACTTTCGCGCAGTCGATAGACAAGAAATCTGTCGAAGACATGCAAAAAAACTGGAAAGCGTTGCTTGCCGACGGCACGCCGGACGTGACGGCAACGCCGCCGCTGAAGCTCAGCAAGGATGAGTGGCGCAAGCGGCTGTCGCCGGCCGCATACGACGTGCTGCGCGACGAAGGCACGGAACGCGCGGGCACCAGTCCGTTCAACGGTGAAAAACGACCCGGCGTGTTCGTCTGCGCGGGCTGCGCGCTGCCGGTGTTTACCTCGGCGATGAAATACGAATCCGGTACCGGCTGGCCGAGTTTTTTTACTACGATTCCCGGCGCGTTCGTGAAGAAAACCGATTACAAACTGATATTGCCGCGCACCGAGTATCACTGCGCCAAGTGCGGCGGCCATCATGGCCACGTGTTCGAGGACGGCCCGCAACCCACGCGCGAGCGCTGGTGCAACAACGGTGTGGCGCTGCGATTTATCCCCAAGACTAAAGCCTGATTTCACCCGTGCAGCCATTCAGCGGCAACTCCCAAGTGTTACGACGGGGCAGTTGCCGTTTTTATGGATAAGCTAACGGCGACATGGATACGCCCGCGATACGTTTAGCCCGCGACACCGATGCTCAACCCATCGCGGTGATGTCGCGCTGTCTGATTGAGTTGGGTTTGCGCGGCTGGAGCTGGAACCCGGCGCGCGTAGCGAAGGCGATACGCCATCGCGATGCTTGCGTTATTGTTGCCGGAGATGGTCAACAAATTTCCGGTTTCGCTATTGCTGAATTCGGCGACACGCGCATGCATTTAAGCCTGCTCGCGGTGACGGCAGAGCGCCAACGCCGCGGCATCGGGCAAGCACTCGTGCGATGGCTGGAAAAATCCGCACTGACCGCGGGCATCACCGAAATTCAACTGGAGTTGCGCGCCAATAATCCCGGCGCAAAATTTTTCTATCAGGCGCTCGGCTTCGCGTTCGTGAATGCGGTTCCCCGCTACTATCGCGGCGAGGAAACCGCTTTCAAAATGCGCAAAGCGATAAGCAGCGTTACAGCGAGCGCTATAAAATCATAAATTATTATTTAAAAACAAATACTTACAATATATTTCATTCACGCTCGCTTGCGCTTTGCCGCTGACCTTATCCTGGTAAAGGCGCACAGGATCAAACGCTGAATCCGAGTCTGATGCCGGGCGCAAACTATGGCTTCGTCGGAAAATCCAAACCGTTGAATCCCGGCATCGTCGATGTGCTGGAGCCGTAGCCGGAACGCCTGCTGCTTATCGTGCCGCTGGCGGCACTGGCGATGGCGCTGGTGATGCTGCCTTGGGCAGTGTTAAGGAAGGCGTCGACGCTGAAACACCCGGCACGCGCTTCGACGCCACCGATACCATAGCAGCCCTGATACGCGGCAACGCCGCGCGCGTGGCTTCGGCCGCAGCGGCAATGACACGCTGACGGTAATTCCCGGACGTGCCCGCGAAATAGCCGATGTCCGGATGAATCAACACATCGGCGAACTTCGTCTCGACATCGATGCGCTTGCGCCGATCACGATCCAGCTGCAACCATTCATCGGGAACGCCCTGCGGCACGTTATCGACACGCGCCGAAATATCGACTGCAATCACCATATCAGCGCCCAGCGTGCGCGCAGCGCGCACCGGCACCGGGCTCGCCACGTCGCCATCGATGTACGTCACATCCGCGATGCGCACCGCGTAAAACCGCCCCGGCACCGCGCTGGAGGCGCGCACCGCCACGCCGGTGTCGCCACTGTTAAAAATTTGCATCAATCCATCGTGCTGCCGGGTCGCCACCACGGCAAAGCGCACGCCGAGCGATTCCAGCGGTCGGTTGCGCACACGGTCATTCACGAAATTCTCCAGCTTCTGTCCACGCACCTGGCCCCAGTGTATCCACGACAGATCGCGCAGATCGGTAAGATCCAGTTGCATCGCAAGCTGCTCCACGTCGGCGGCGCTCATGCCGCCCGCGTAGAGCGCACCGATGACCGAACCGATACTCACGCCGACGATCAAGTCGGGCTTGATGCCTTCGGACTCTAGCACGCGCAACACGCCGGCATGTGCGAATCCGCGACGCCCGCCGCTGCCCAGCACCAGCGCCAGGCGCGGGCGGCTGTCGGTGGCGCGTAGCGCCGCATAACGCGGCGGGTTTGTCCCTTCATACGCATACTCGGCGGCATTGCCGGTTGCCCACCACAAATGCAGGGATAGCCCAAGAATGCATATCCTGAACATCGCGCTGGTTATTCGACCGTGATGCCGGCGGATTTAACGATGCGCGCATATTTCGCCAGCTCCGAGCGCAGGTGCGCGTCGTATTGTTGTGGCGTACTGCCGACCGCTTCGACACCCTGCGCCGCCAAACGCTCCTTGGTCTCCGGGTTTTGCAGTATGCGCACGATTTCCTGACTCAGGCGATTCACTACCGCGGGCGGCGTGTTGGCCGGGGCGAGCACGCCGAATGCCGTGCTGGCTTCATAGCCGGGCACGCCGGATTCGGCGATGGTCAGCGCGCCGGGAATCAGCGCCGAGCGCTGCTGCGTACCGACGCCCATCAGACGCAATTTGCCGGTCTTGATGTGCGGCAGCACCACCGGCAAATTGTCGAACATCACCTGTAGCTGGCCTGCCAGCGTATCGGTCAGCGCCAGACTGCTGCCCTTATACGGGATGTGCACCAGATTGATTTGCGCCAGCGATTTCAGATATTCCGTTGATAAATGCGAGACCGAGCCGTTGCCCCCCGATCCGTAGTTCAACTGGCCAGGCCGTGCTTTCGCCAGCGCGATGAACTCTTTCAAATTTTTCACCGGCAGCGCCGGATGCACTGTCAGCACGAACGGGCTGATGGTGGCCAGCGATACCGGCGCGAAATCGCGCAAGGTGTCGTACGGCATCTTCGCCTGCAAATTCGGGTTGATGGTCAGCGGGCCCGGCGAGCCCAGCACCAGCGTGTAACCGTCAGGCGATGCTTTGGCCACGAGGTCGGCGCCGATCACGCCGCCCGCACCGCCGCGGTTCTCAACCACAAAAGTCTGGCCCAGTGCTTCGGTGAGGCGCTGCGCCAGTGTGCGCGCCACAAGATCGGTGCCACCACCCGCCGCGAAAGGAACGATGAGGCGCACCGCCTTCACCGGGTAATTTTGCGCCGCGGCAATGTGCGCGACACACAGCAACGGTAACGCCAATGCGATCGATTTCAGATTCATACATTACGCCTTGGGCGCAAGCCGCGCCTGTCCGTAAAATGCCAGCAATTCCTTGAGCCGCTCGCGCGGTGCCATCGCCTGATAATAGCCGCGACGGCTGGGCGACAAGCCGCTGCTGCGGCGTAAATCCACCAGCGACTCCGCCATTTTGATCCACGCCGCCAGCGAATCCATCACCGGCACCTCATCCACGCGGTTTACGCCATTGCTTGCCAGCAACACACATAGCGGCGCTTCGCCGGGAATAATCACGTCGGCGCCATCCGCGATCATCTTGCGTGCCGACGTTTTAAAACGCTCAATCAATTCCGCCGGATGACTGAACCCCTTCAGCACATCGGCAAAGGTAAACCCCACCTGACGCGCAGCCACAAAGCGGCTGCTCAAACCATAACGATGCGCGTTATCGGCCAGCAGCCCGGCCATGCCCTCGATGAAATTGAGAATGCCGAATTTCTCACCCAGCGTGCATGCAAACAGCATCGCCGATTCACCATACCCCACCACGGGGATATTCAGCGACGCGCGCGTTTCACGCAGCATGATGTCGGGAATGCTGCTGATCGCATAAGCGTCGTAGCCCGCTTCTTCGGCGGCAATGCCCGCCATCAAAAACTGTGGTCCGTGCAGGCGCTGAATCACGTCAAAGCAGATATCGGTGCCGGGATAATTCGTCGGATAAGTGCCCGCCGCCATGCCGTGCATCACGATTTCCGTGTCGGGCCGCGCGACTTTCTTGAAATGCGCCTTGAGCGCCTCGTCATACGCAGGCAGATCCTGCAACACGGTAAAACTCTGATGCCAGATGCGCATGGCCATGATTCATCGATTCCTTAACGGGGTAAACTTGTGGCAAAGGCGCAGCCCAACCACGCTGTCGTTCCCGCGCAGGCGGGAACCCATAACACCGTGCCCTTTGGCACATCGCATGGATTCCCGCCTGCGCGGGAATGACAATCGGGGTGTTGCGCGCGCTCATGCCAAATGTGATCGAATTGTAGCCCGAGAGAGAGAATAAAGTGAGCATCACCTCGCAATCCTTTGATGTTGTCGTCGCCGGCTGCGGCATTGCCGGCCTGTCCGCCGCCGTGTCGGCAGCAGAAGGTGGTGCGCGTGTCGCCGTGCTCGAACGCGCCCCTATCGAAGAACGCGGCGGCAACACGCGCTACACCGATGCTTATCTGCGCATGAAAAGCGAAACCGAAGTCACCGACGACTTTGAATCCCATTTCGCGGACAACGGCGGCGGGTATCTCGATCCAGAATTGATTAAACACACTACGCAAGCCTACGACACCTGGCCCGCTATCGTAAAAACGCTGAGCTTTGCCGATCCGGAACTGGTTTCCGCCTTCGCCGACGCCTGCGGTCCCACCGTGCAGTGGCTGAAAACGTTTGGCGTGAAATTCGATTTTCTGCCTACCCAGTTTTTAACCAAATCGCAACCGCGCCTGCTGCCGATTGGTGGAGGACTCGCGCTGATCGAAGCACTCGCCGCAGCCGCTGAAAAACTCGGCGTGAAATTTTTCTACGAAACTACCGCAACGTCGCTATTGCAAAGCGAACACGGCGCGGTGACCGGCCTCATCGCCAGTAACAACCTCGGCGAACCGCTGCACGTCATGGGCAAAGTCATCCTCGGCTGCGGCGGCTTCGAGGGCAACGCGGAAATGCAAACGCGTTACATCGGCCCGCGTGCGCTTTACCTGCGCCCGGTCGCACGCGGCGGCTATTACAACAAAGGCGAAGGCATCCAGATGGCGCTCGACATCGGCGCGGCGCCCTGCGGCGATTTCGGCAGCTATCACGCCGAGCCGATAGATCCGCGCTCCGGCCGGCCGGAGCCTTCGGTGTTTATTTTTCCCTACGGCATCCTGGTCAATCAGGAAGGCGTGCGTTTCACCGACGAAGCGCCGGGCACTGTCGATGCAACGTACGAATCCATCACGCGCAAAATTTTTAATCAGACCAATGGCATCGCTTACACCATCCTCGACGACAAAATCAACGACGTGCCCAACTACAAACTGGGTTTGCGCAGCGATCAACCGCCGGTTACCGGCGCCACCATCGCCGAGCTTGCCGGCAAACTAAACGTTCCCGCTGCCACACTCGAACAAACCGTGCACGACTACAACGCCGCATGCCGTAGCGACATGAGCGGCATCTTCAAACCGCTGGAACTCGATCACCTCGCGACACACGGGCTATCGCCGCCGAAATCCAACTGGGCGCGCGCGCTCGACAAACCGCTCTACCAGGCGTACCCGGTGATTTCATCCAACGTGCTCACCTTCGGCGGCCTCAAGGTGAACACGCGCGCGCAAGTACTCAATCAGGATGGCGTGCCGATCAAGGGGCTTTACGCGGCGGGCGAAGTGGTGGGCATGTACTACAAGACGTATACCGGTGCGACGTCAGTGCTTAAGGGAGCGGTGTTTGGGAAGATAGCGGGGGTAGATGCAGCAATAATAACTTAAGCACCTGTTTTATTTAATTTTTTATTTCTCAATGTTTCAAGAATGTGCATAAGCCTATCCGAGGCATATCGATTAACGTAGTGTTCCCGCACAACTCGCGCCGCCAATGCCAAGATCCACTACGGTAAGTAGTTTTAACCAGCGTTTCTTTGAAACAGTGGGCCCCCATTTCGTAACACTGTCGTGCGTTCAGCTAACGCCAGAGAAGAAGGCTTTGGTCTTTTCGGGCTTCTTGGTGGAAGCTGCAGATGCTTGGTTCTACGTAACTGCGGGACACATACTCAGAAAAATTCGAGCAGCTATCAACGCTGGTGGAGAATTCGACATTTGGCGACTTGACGACCAAACCGCTGGCCATCAGGCACCAGCCATTCCTTATGATTTCGATATAAGCGAATGGTTAGTAGTGGAGAACGAAGAAAATGGCCTTGACTACGCCGCGATCCAGCTCAAGTCGATCTACTGCATGCAATTAAAGGCCGGCGGTGCCGTTGCGATTAACAAGGCCGGTTGGGGAGATCACGTTAGCGAGCATGATCAATGGGCTATTGTCGGATTCCCCTCGGAGACCGTTGTATATGACGACAAAAGTATCATTACGGGACGTGTAGCTGTGATGCCACTTGAGCACGCCGAAGAACCATCGGTGGCGGGCAGCAAGGCGGAAAATCAGTTCTATGCTTGCCTTAAGGACATGGGGAACATAAAGGACATCGACGGAATGAGCGGGGGGCCAATATTCGCGCTCTTCAAAGTCAACGGTGAATGGAGGTACAAAGTCATAGGGATACAGAGCGGTTGGTATCCTCAGACTCGGACCATCGCCGCATGCCCCTTCGCAACATTTGGCGCCGAATTGGAAAGGCTCGCTAAGCAAGCATAGTCCGAAAGAAGGCCGCAGGCTGTATTCCAGGCTACCAACCGAAACTCATTTCAGGCGCACGCCGGTTGCGTCAACCACCTCCACCGTGATCGCGATGCCCTGCCCCACACTCTGCGTCACGGTGCAATAGGTTTCAAACGTCGCCAGCACGCGATCCAGATGCTGCAACTGCGCCGCGGCTACACCCAGCGTGAGCTTTGCATTCAGACCCAGCACGCGCAGCCGGTTTTCGGCGTTGCGCCCGACGTTCGCCACCACCTCGCAGCGGATCGGCTCCGGGCTTTGTTTGAACTTGCGCAATGCGAACAGCAGCGAATCCGATAGGCAGTTGCCCACGGCAGCGGCCAGCAATTGCACCGGCGACGCACCGCTGCCCGCACCCAACGGCGGCGGTTCATCGCCGTAGATCGCGGGGATCGCTTCCCCGAACTCGATGCGAAAACGGTAATCGCGCTCCTGCGTTAGACGAACGCTTTCTTGTGCTTCGCTCATGGTTGCCGCCTTTCCTTTGCCCAAAAAATCCATTGTCGCTCCGCCTGCTGCTCGCGGTCGGTGTTGCAGCCGACGCAGCCAGTGTAGCGCGCAAAAAGCGCAGCGGCATCCGGGAATCACCGCATACGCATCGCGGCACACGCGATGCCGCTCAAGAATGATGCCGGTGGCGCCGTTACTGGCTATTGCATGGCTATTTCTTGCGCCCCGGCGCATCGCGTCAGGTTGACCCTGCCGCAAACATGGCGAATAATGATTTCATTACAAATCAAAGGGGGAGGAAACATGAAATTTCAAAGCTTTGTAAAAACCGCAATGACGCTTGCGATAGCATCGTTGATTGCAGTACCGGCCCTCGCGCCTGCCGCATCGAGCAGTTCCAAATCCAGCACCAGCAAACACACCACCAGCAGCGGCAGCAGCGCCGGCCGCTCCACCACGCAGGGCAACACCACCCGCCACACCAGCAAAACGGGAGCCAGCGCGGGCAAATCGGTGAAGCAAGGCAACACCACCAAGCACTACGATAAATCCGGCAAGGTGGTCGGCAAATCCGTCACGCAGGGCAAAACGACACGAACGATGGATAACTCCGGCAAGACCGTGGGCAAGTCAACCACCACCGGCAACACCACGGTGCATAAGGATGCGCAGGGAAAAACCGTCGGCAAGACGGTAACCAAGTAGAAGTCGCTGCAGATTCCCCGTCCCCAGAATTGTTCTGACGGGGCTGCAAAAATCAGGAAATGGTATCGCGTCGGCGATGCCCTTTTTTGTGATTCATCAGGCTTTCGTGTGGGTGATAAACCACCCCTGTCATTCCCGCGAAGGCGGGAATCCATAACACATTGCCATAGGGCACTCCCTATGGATTCCCGCCTGGGAATGACAAGGTTTCTTTAGTACTCTTTGCCGAATGCCGTGGCGTTCACGTCTGTACCCACGGTAAAGCCTGATGAACCCTTTTTAATGACGCCTAATCGACGCGCACGCCTGCCGCCTTCACCACCTTCGCCCATTTCGCTATTTCGTTGCGAAACTGCGCGTTGAACTGCTCCGGCGTACCGCTGCCCGGCGTTGCGCCAAAGCTGCGCAGGCGCTCACGCATATCCGTGGCC
Organism: Burkholderiales bacterium; assembly: GCA_040081205.1. Taxonomy (GTDB): domain Bacteria; phylum Pseudomonadota; class Gammaproteobacteria; order Burkholderiales; family SG8-41; genus UBA5216. Next base: position 11,040 of record JBEBHE010000119.1, read on the forward strand.
TGTAAACCCTTCATCACCTCCGCGTTGAGCCGCACGATGATGTCTTTGGAGGTGCCCGCAGGCACGAACAGGCCAAACCACGCATCCGCGTCATAGCCGGGCACACCCGCTTCGGTGACGGTGGGCACTTCCGGCGCCAGCGGCGAACGTTGCGCAGTGCTGACACCCAGGGCGCGTAATTTCCCCTGCTTGGACAGCGGATAGAGCGTGAGGATGTTGTCGAACTGCGCCGGCACCTGCCCTGCGAGCACGTCCACGGTGGCAGGCGCCTGGCCTTTGTAATGCACGCTGGTCATCCGCACGCCAGCGAGCGAACTGAACAGCTCCATGAACAAATGCGCGCCGGAGCCCGCGCCGGCCGTGACATAGTTAACATCACCGGGCCGCGCTTTCGCGAACGCAATAAATTCTTTTACGTTTTTCACTGGCATCGACGGATGCGTCACCAGCATGAACGGTGTGGTCACCACGTGCGCGACACCCGCCAAATCTCGCAGCGGATCGTACGCCAGTTTCGAATACAGCGACGGGTTGATCGACAGCGACACGCTGCCCATGAACAGCGTGTAGCCGTCCGGCGCCGCGCGCGCGACCAACTCTGCGCCGATGTTACTGGCAGCACCCGGCCGGTTATCGACGATCACCTGCTGTCCGAGGCTTTCGTTGAGTTTTTGCGCAATCGCGCGCGTGGCGATATCGGTGGCGCCGCCCGGCGGAAAGCCGACGATGATGCGCAGCGCCTTGGATGGATACGCTTGTCCTGTACTGGCTGAGGGGGCCTGCGCATATGCACTGCCGGCCACACATGCCAACGTGAAGAAACAACATAGGTATTTGTTTTTGTTCATTATTTATCCTTCCACTTTTACGCCCGCCGCACGCACCACCTTGCCCCAGCGCTCGCGCTCCCCGGCGATCCACGCTCGTGCCTCCTTCTCGCCGGTCGCCAGCGGCTCTGTGCCGATGGCATCCATGCGCTTCAGCACGTCCGGCATCGCCATCACCGCCTTCATCTCGGAGAGGATGTAGGCGCGCACCGGCTCCGGTGTCTTGGCGGGCACTGCGAGGATGTTGGAGAACAGCGCCGTGAACTCTCCGATGCCGGCCTCCTTGGCGGTCGGCACGTCGGGGAGCTTGGCCATCCGCTTCGTATCGGAGACGGCGAGCGCCCGGATCTGACCGGCACGCACGTATTCCAGCATCACGCCTGCGACGATGAAG
>JBEBHE010000120.1:0-12235 GCA_040081205.1 Burkholderiales bacterium
ACCACCCGCGATGTTGTGACATAAACGCAACAGTCGGAACCATCTCTCAACCAATTCTTAACAAACCTTAAGGAATATTTTTATTATTTTAAATCAAATACTTAACCTCAAATCCCACTAATGCTTTGGCTTACGTAAGCCAGCCGCCATCGGCTGCCTTTCGTCTTGCAAATATAGCATAAGCTTCATCCGGTCCGGAGTACCCAATTTCAGAAAAATATTCGATAAATGCCCCTTGACCGTGCGGTCCGAAATATCGAGTTCAACACCCACCTCCTTGTTGGTGGCGCCATCGGCGATCAGCTTGACGATTTCTTGCTCCCGCCGCGTCAGGCTCGCCAATTTATCGGGCGGCAAACGCGCCAAAACGCCGGCGTTGCCCGTAGGGGATGTCGCCGACGCAGCCTGCTTGTTTTCAGGAGACGCGGCGGCGGCATTGCCTGTGCTGCCCGGCGCCGTCTGCTGTGCAAAACGTCGCAGCTCGGTGACCAGTCGCGGCAGCAAACTACGCGTCACCCACACACCGCTTTGCGTCACCGACAACACCTGCCGCAGTGATTCCGGATCTACACCACGGCGGCAACACCCTTTGACACCGCAGCGAAGCAGCGCCACCTCTTCGTCCTCGTTGAAATCCGTCGTCAGCACAATGACCCGGCCCGTGCCGGCTTGCGCCACCACACGCGCCACTTCGTTTTCAATCGGCGCGGTGAGTATCAACGCATCCACCAGAACCGCCTCCGGCTTGGCCACCATGATGCGGGCAAACAAGGCTTCCGGCGACAGCGCGACCTCGATGGAATAGTCGGCGCTGGCCGCGCGACGACACCGCTCCTCGAGCTCCTTGTCGCGTGTGGCGAGTAATAAGGACATCCGCTCTATCTCAATGCCATTCCGGTGCGCCTAGCGCTCCCTGAATGCCAGCTCTTTGGTTTTAATCACAGGCTTGAGCAAATATTGCATGAACGTCTTCTCGCCCGTTTGTATGTGTACCGTCGCTGTCATCCCGGGCATGATCGCCAGCGGTTTGCCGTCGCGCATGGGGCCATTGCCAACGGTGCGAACTCTGACGAGATAAAAGCTCTCCTGCTTTTTGTCATCCAGCACGCTGTCCGCGCTGATGTAATCGAGCTTCGCGGGGAATCCACCGTAAATGGAAAAATCATACGCGGTCATTTTAACCAGCGCGTCCTGCCCCGGACGCAGGAAGGCAATGTCCTTGGGTTTGACGCGCGCCTCCACCAGCAATGAGTCATCGGCCGGCACGATTTCAACCATGTCCGAACCCGGCTGGATGATGCCGCCGACCGTGGTGACCTTAACCGTCTTGATGATGCCGCTCACCGGAGAACGCACAATGGCGCGCTCGACCCTGTCCTTCAACGCAACGCCGGTCGCAGAGGTGCCTTCCTGTTCGGCTCGTGCCGCATTAAGTTCGGCAAAGGCGTCTGCGCGAAATTTAGCTTCGTAGCTTTGCAGCTTGCTGCGGGCTTCCGCCACCGCCGCCTCCAGACGCGGGATGTTGATGTTACTTGAATCCAGCTCGCCTTTAAGGTCGTTCGCTTCGCGCTCCTTGGCCAACAGCTCAATTTGCGACATCGCGCCGTCCTTGACCACCGGACGCATCATGGCGATAGTCTGATTCAGTATCGCAAGGCTGGTGGTAATCTGTTTCACGCGCGAACGCTTTTCCACGATTTCGTTCGTGCGCTGGTCAATCTGCTGCCGCAAGGCAGACGTGTTTGCGGTGAACTCGGCCTGGCGCGAGCGGTAAAGATCCAACTCACGCCGCGCCAGATCAGGATTGGCCTTGGCAACCGCTGCGGGAACAATAAATGTACTGCCCTGCACTTCTGCGGATAGCCGCGCGATCTTGGCCATGAGCGCGCTGTCTTTGGCGGTGTTTTCCTTGGCCGACGACAGGTAGCGCGTGTCATCGATAATCACCAGCGTGTCGTTCTTGCGCACCACATCGCCAACCTTGACCTTGATTTCCGAAACGATACCGCCTTCGAGGTTTTGTACCACCTGGATCTGCCCGGACGGGATCACCCGTCCGTCACCGACGGTGCTTTCGCCAATATTGGCGTACGACGCCCACACCAAAAACGTCAACACGAAAAACACGCCGCCCCATAACACCACGTGCGAAAACCCCGGCGGCCCCTGCAATGCCGCGGCAGACGTTTCGCTCATGTAATCGAGGTCTTGTTCCCGGGACACCGACTTGCCTATTTTGGCCGGCGCTAATTCCATGAAAAGCCCTTTGACCAATCCACGCCAGCCTTTGGTCAAATAACTGCCGGGGGAATCCTCCGGGGAAGCTGAGGGCATTTTCGCGCTTTGCGCAGGCGCTACCACCGGCTTACCCCCCAACGCCATTGCCGGCTTGGCAGCCTGCGCTGCCGTCGGCTTGATTGGCGCCGGCTCTGGCCTAGTGTTTTGCGACATTGATCTTCCCTCCGGCCAACGCCTGCATCACTTGCTCCTTCGGGCCGTCTGCCACTACTTTTCCACCATCAAGCACGATCAACCGCGGCACGAGCGACAGCAGCGATGCGCGGTGCGTGACCAGCACGAAGGTCTTGCCGCTCAATGCGTTGCCAAGACGCCCCTTGAAATTTTCCTCGGAACGGTTGTCGAGCGCATTGGTCGGCTCGTCCATGATCAGCACCGGCGGATCCAGCAGCAACGCGCGCGCAATCGCCACCGTCTGCCGTTGCCCGCCCGACAAGCCTTCACCACGCTCGCCGATGGGCAAATCGAAACCCTGCTCCGAGGGATGAATAAATTCCGTCACTCCGGCGATTTCCGCCGCGCGCAACATCGCAGCATCATCCGCGTAGGGCGCGGCAAACAGTATATTTTCTTTCACCGTGCCGAAGAACAGCACGATATCCTGCGGCACATAACCGATGTTACGGCGCAGTGTCGCCGGATCGATCTGACTCACATCGACACCGTCCACCAGTATCGATCCGGTGGTCGGCTTGTACAGCCCGAGAATCAATTTTTCGATGGTCGATTTGCCGGAACCGATGCGGCCGATCATGCCCACGCGCTCGCCGGCGGCAATCTTGAACGATACGTTAGACAGTGCGGGCACCTTGTGCTCGGGGTACGTAAACGTCACGTCGCGGAATTCGATGCTGCCCAGAATCACCGGCCGATGCACGAAGCTCTTGTTCGCCGGACGCTCTACCGGCAAATTCATCACGTTGTGCAGCGTGCGCAGCGACGATGCCGATTGATGGTAGCGAGCCAGCAGACCCGCCACGCTGCCCAGCGGCGCCAGCGCGCGCGAGTTCAGCATGGTACATGCCACCAGCGCACCGACGGTCAGTTCACGATCGTTGATAAGGTAAACCCCCAACACCACGATGGCGATGCTCGACATCTGCTGAATCGTCATCGAGGAGTTGATAATAGCCTGCGACAGCGTGCGTGACTTGATGCCCAACTTGGACACCATACCCACCAGTTGCTCCCACTTGCGCTGGATCGCCGCTTCCGCTGCCAACGCCTTGATGGTCTCAATACCGGTCAGGCTCTCGATCAGCACACCCTGCTTCTGCGCGCCGCAACGGAAACTCTCCTGAATCACCGCGCCCAACTGCCGCTGCAGTATCAAGCCGCAAAGAATGACCAGCGGCACTGTGACGAGCGGCACAACGCACAGCCATCCGCCCACCCAGTAAATCGCAAAAATAAAAATGAATACGAAAGGCATATCGACCAGCGCGGTAATGGTGGCCGAGGTGATAAATTCGCGGAACGATTCAAACTCCTGCACGTTGCTGGCGAACGACCCCACCGATGCCGGGCGCGACTCCATACGCACACCGAGAGCGCGCTCGAAAATATTCGCGGACAAAATGACATCAATGCGCTTGCCGGCCAGATCCACCAGATAGCCGCGCAGCATGCGCATGACGAAATCAAACAGCATCACGATCAGCACGCCGATAGTCAGCGCCCACAACGTTTCAGTGGTGTCGTTCGGCACCACACGGTCATACACGTTCATGGTGTACAACGGCGTCACCAGCGCGAAGACGTTGATCAGCAAAGAGGCGAGCAGCACCTCCGCATATATTGGCCACGCCTGCTTCACCACGCCCCAAAACCAGTGCTCCACACGCGGCACGGCGGACAATTCGGTGCGGGCGTCAAAACGTAACGCGGGGTTTACCAAAATTGCATTGCCGGTGTATTCCAGGCCGAGCGCGCTGAGCGTGGTCTGCGTCGCGCCACCAGTGTCGGGGTTGATGATTTCACAGCTGCCGTCTTTTTTGACCGTGCGCAGCACGCAGGCGCGGCTGTCTTTCAACAACAGCACCGCCGGCAATACCAACGGAGAAATCTCGGCCAGTTTACGATGCACCAGTTTGGATTTAAGCCCGGCGCGCTCTGCCGCGCGCGCGAACAACTCCGGCGTCAGGCGCCCATTATCCAGCGGCAGGCCGGCGGCAAGCGTTTCTTCAGAAAACGGGTGGTTAAAAAAACGCGTAAGCAGCGTCAGGCACTTCAGCAGCGGGTCGTTAGACGACACGCTTGGCCGAGGTATTTTCCATTGTTCTGTCACTTGCTGTTCCGACACACTATCCCCTTCGCGCAAGCGGAGCGCCTCGCGCCCCGCTTTTCGTAGCGTTAAGTAATACGCCCATCGCGCAAAGTGCGAATTATGTCACGGAATCCTTACCTTACGCGTCCTTCATTGCAACGGAATGTGTTATTCCGGCTTGCCGATGAAGTAGCCTTGGGCGCCGTCCACCATCAGGCCTTTGACGATAGTAAAATCCATCTCCGATTCGACGTATTCGGTAATCACCTTGATACCGAGACCGTGGGCAATGCCGACCAGCGCCTGGATGAAAAACTGTTTGTCGGTGGAATCGGCGACGCCACGCGTGTAGCCGCCGTCGATCTTGATGTAATCGACTTCCAGTCCGCGCAAGAACCCCAATGTCGCCGTGCTCTGGCCAAATCGGTCAATGGAAAGGCGGGCGCCGGTCTCGCGCAATTTGCTGAATACGCCCTTTACCGCTTCCAGATTGCTGATGATGGAATGTTCCGCGACCTCGATGATGATGTACTTCGCTATGTCACGCTTCGCCCTGAGCGTAGTAAACAGCCAATCAACAAATGACTTGTCCAGTAACGATTCCAGCGACAGATTGAGCGCGGTCGCGCCACCCTTCACCGGACCATTCGCCGCGATATGCTGCATCAGCTTTTCGGTGACTATTTTATCCACCAGTTGCAGTGCGCCGAGCCGTTTTGCCGTAGCGATAAACATTCCCGCACGCACAATAGATCCGTCCGACGCCAAAATACGTATGCAGGCTTCGCTGCGGTAATCCCATTGATCGTCGGCGACCTGACAGGCGCGCACCGGCTGATATTGCAGCACCACGCGATCCGGGGGCAGTCCCACCTTGAACAGACCGTTGATTTCTGTGGTCATGGCAGCGTTTTGATCAGCCTGCTCCTCCGCCTGCAGATGCCACGCAGGAATGCCCCGGCCCTGCGCCACCACCAACGCCTGCCCGGCGGTTCCCATCAACTTGCCGAAGCTTGCGCCCTCGTGATAACGGTAGTACGCAAAGCCGGCATGCGGCATCACGCTTTGCTCGGTACGCGGGAATTCCTCGATTTCCGCCAACCCCTGGATCAGATCATCGCCGAGCTTTGGCAAATCGGTGTCGGGAATTTCAGGCACCACGATCGCGAATTCAGGACCGTCCAGTTTGGCAACCAGCGAACCCGGATGCAACTTGGAAAGCTCCTGCAGCAGATGGGCGGTTCGTTTTAACAGCGTGTCGCCTGCGGCGCGTCCTTCTCTTTCGTTATAGACGGCAAAACCGCGGATGCGCACGACGCCCACCGCGCCGGTGCCGAATTTCGTCGGCGCGCCGATCAAATGCGTCAACTGTTCATTGAAATCGTTGCGGTTCATTAACCCCGTCACGTTATCCACGTAGGCCTTCTTGCGCATCTTGTCGGCAAGTTCGGTTTGCTCGTTCAGCATGCCTTCTACGGAACGGACCATGGAGTTAAGCGCCGTGGAGATGCGATGCAATTCGCGCGCCCATGGCAGTTTGTCGAGGATGGTGAATTTGCGTTTGGCGATATCGTCGGCCTGACGCTCCATGTCGTCGAGCGGACGCAGTGCGAGCCGCAGCACAATTACCACCACCAGCAGCGAAATAATCGCCACCGTCAACAACACCCAGAACGACCGCTTGGAAATTTCCCAAAGTTCTTTATAGGCGTGCCCGGGATGACTTTCGACCTCGACCATCGCCGCCTTGCGCCAACCGTCCATCACAATCGCATTCATGCGCGGCGTCGGCAAGGGGAAGGTGTTCATAAACCACGGCGGCACGCCTTCGACCGCGATCTGCACGCGCTTCTTGAAAATGGATTCGCCGGTAACCTTGTTGACCTGAATCTCGCTGAAATAACCGCGGTCGAAAACAGCGCTGGTCATCAACTCGATGGTTACTGGGTCGTTAAAACTCTTGCTCTGGGTAATAGACAAGCCGAGCGAAGTAGCGGTGTCCTGCGCATGCGTTTCCATCGAACGGCGGAGGTAATCGCGGGTGCTGTTGACCACCGTATAGAGCGTGGCGACAAACACCACCGCCCACAGCAGGGATATTAATCCAACCAACAGTCGTGAAAGTTTCATATGCCGCCCCACATCAGTATTAAATAGTGTTTAAAAACAAATACTTAAATAATTTCGCTTTGATCACATCGGCCCGCGCATACGCGACTGCAAATCCTTCCAGTGGCCAATGCGATCCGAGCTGCCGACGGATTGTCCGCGACCTGATTGCTCTTTGGCGAGCCACAACCCTGAGCCGTTGAAGCTGTATACCGGCACTAGGTCATTACGATTGGACGCCGGCTGAATGGATTTGTTGATATTGTCGAGAATGACCGGCTCCGCGTCGGCAGTAGCAAAATACGCCAGCACCATGTGCGCTTCGTTATAGACCTTGATCTCTTTAACATACGTTATTTGCAACTTGTCGTCCGGCACGCCGATTGCCCGCAAGGTGAAATATTTCGCGATCGAAAAATCTTCGCAGTCGCCGGCGTTGGTCGACAAAAATTCAATCGGCGTCGCCCAGTAATCTTCCTTGCCCCAGTGTTCCGCATCGCTCTTGAAAGCGGTGCGATTCATGTAATCGTTGACCAGTTCCAGCTTCTGGCGTTCGGCAAGGGAGCGATTGCGCGGATTCGTCATCAGGGCACGCCAGCCGGTCAGCCGCTCGCGCGCCGTCGGGCCAAATTGTTGCGCCAATTTTGCGATTTGCGCATCGGTAATGGTGACGACCTCTTGCGCAAAGGCCATTGCGATGACTACGGCAGGCAGGAACCAAGCAAGCCATGGAATGGGCGCGCGACGGGAAGGGGCCGTTTTCAAGGGAGCAATTCCATTTTCTTGCGAACTTTACCGTACCTTGCGCTACTTTTGCATGCGGCCAGAAAACGAATGTGCCCGGCAAAACGGGACGGGTTGCCTGGCGCGCCCGAGACGATTCGAACGTCCGACCCCTGCCTTCGGAGGGCAGTACTCTATCCAGCTGAGCTACGGGCGCGTGGCGAGGTGAGTTTAACACGCGCGCGGCGGCAAGGCTTTTACCTGGGCCGCCGCGCCCGGTATAATGCATTGTTTTAGCGCAACTAACAGAGCCTGCCCATGAGCAACCCCAGCGATTCGCATTCTTCCGAAGATTCCGGCCTCATCAAAACGCCCACGCAGTTGATTGTGGTGATAGTGCTGGCGTTCGTGGTTCCCATCGCGGCGATTTTCACCATCATTCATTTCGTCACGGGCGACAGCAAGTCTCGCGCGACGCCCGCGATGTCCGACAAAGCGGTGGCAGAACGCATAAAGCCGGTGGGGAACACACCGGATATCGAAAAAGGCCCGTCGCCGCTGGTACCGGCACCTGCGCCGGTAGTCACGGCGGCCGCGTCTGGCGCTGATTCAGCCGCAGCGCCCGCCGCCAATGGCAAATCCGTATATGACGCGAGCTGTCAGGCTTGTCACGGCGCCGGTGTTGCCGGCGCGCCGAAACTCGGCGACAAAACCGCTTGGGCGCCGCGTATTGGCACCGGCGTTGCCACCCTGCAAACCAGCGCGATCAAAGGCAAAAATGCGATGCCACCGAAGGGCGGCAACCTGAGTTTGTCAGACGCTGACGTAAAAGCCGCTGTCGATTACATGGTTGCACAATCCAAATAATCGTGTTTTCGCGTTCGTATCGGCAACAAGGCGCGGATTTCCGCGCCTTTTTTGTCGGCTGAAATCATATGGCAACGTACGCCATCGGCGACGTACAGGGCTGCTACGATGCGCTGCGGCGGCTGCTCGACATTGTGAAGTTCGATCCGCCACACGACACGCTGTGGTTTGTGGGAGATCTGGTGAACCGCGGGCCGCAATCGCTGGAAACGCTGCGATTTATCATCCGCCTGGGCGACGTCGCAGTATCCGTGCTGGGCAATCATGATCTGCACCTGTTGGTCGCTGCGGCCGGCCATACCCGACAATATCCCGGCGACACGTTGAACGATATTCTCGACGCGCCGGACCGGGACGAGCTGCTGTATTGGCTGCGTCAGCAAAAACTGATGCACGCCGATCACCATAAAGGCTATGCGATGGTGCATGCGGGTTTGCTGCCGCAATGGAGCATTCCCAAAGCGCTGGCGCTCGCGGCAGAAGCCGAGTCCGTGCTGCGCGGCGACCGTCACGACGATTTTCTGCGCCCCCTGTATGGCAACCGCCCCAGCGCGTGGCGCGATGACCTTGCCGGCGACGACCGTTTGCGGGTGATCGTCAATGCCATGACGCGCATGCGGCTGTGTACTGTGGATGGCGATATGGAGTTCCGCCACAAAACGGCACCGGTGCCGGGCGCCATGCCTGAAGGGTATATGCCGTGGTACGACGTGCCGGGCCGCGCGAGTAGCGACATGCCGATTCTGTTCGGGCACTGGGCGTCGCTCGGCGTGCTGTTGCGCGCAGACGTGATCGGACTGGATTCCGGTTGCGTGTGGGGACGCAAATTAAGCGCGCTGCGGCTGGAAGATCGCCGCACCTTTCAATGCGGCTGCGGCGCGCTTAAAAATTCAGCGTTCGGACAATAACCTCGCGCGCGTTGTTCGCCAGTACTTTACGATGCACGCCATCGGTAGCCAGCGGCGGTAAAAAATGCACATGTGCGTGAATTTCATGCTGTGTCAGCATCAGCTTTAACGTGTCCATCACGGATTTATCGCCGTCGTAGGCAGCTTCGGTGCAGATGGAGCCGTCGCGGCGGCGGTACTGTATCGCCACCGGAATCACTTGCGCGCCCGCCTGCTGCGCTGGCCGCAGCAGCGAACTGTGAAACGGCAGTACTAACGTGCCGTCGGTGGTGGTGCCTTCGAGAAATACGCCCATGCCGGCGCCCGCACCGTCGCCACCCCGCAGTGCATCCGCGACCAGCGCGTCGATGCGCGCCAGATCACGCGGCCGCGCGCGCTCGATAAACAAGGTGTCGGCCTTGACGCAAAGCCAGCCGACCAGCGGCCAGCGCTTCACTTCGGACTTAGCGACAAAGCGCGTGGGCACAGCAGCGTTGATAGCGAAGATATCGAGCCACGACACATGGTTTGCCACCAGTAAAAACGGCACGTCATGTCGTGGCGGAACGCCATGCACCGTAAGATTCGCCGCGAGATGCCGTACCAGTCCCGCCGACCAGCGCTGCAGTTCGCGCTGCCGCCGTGCCATATTCATGAACGGATAGCCCAAACCTGCCACACCCGCCGCGCGGGTAAAGTGCGCTGCTACGCGCGCCAGCCGCCACGCGCGCGTGAGTCCAGAAGTGTGATGCCGGGGAAAGCGATATGCCGTCAAAAAAATATCGTTTAAAACAAATAGTTACGTATATAACTATTATTGCCGCGTCACACGCGCCGTAATCCCATCCGAAATAACGCGCACCCGATCACCGGCGCGAAACACTTCGCCCGCCGCCTGCACAATGGAAATCGCGCGCCCATCATCAAGTTTGATGGCAATTTCAACGCCAGCCTGCCGCCCGCCTTGCTGCTCCGCCGCGTGTCCGGCGAGCCCGCCGAGTACCGCGCCGATCACCGAACTCACAATGGACCCGCGGCCTTGCCCCACCTGACTGCCGATGATGCCGCCAACCACAGCGCCCACCGCGCTGCCCGCGCCGGTGCTGGGGCGCGTGTTTTCAATTTGCACGTCGCGCACGTTTTCCACCACGCCGGTGCGCACGATCTCCTCGCGCTGCACTTGTTCGCCGGGACGCACGGTTTCTCCGGTCGTCGCGCAACCCGAAGCCATCGCCGCAATCAACACGGCTATGGCGATGGCAAATGTTCTGTATCCTGATGTAGTCATACGCATTCTCCTGGTTATCCAGTTGTTACCACGGTCGATTACCACAGTCTTTACCACAGTGATGCGCCAAAATGCGCTTGGTACTGCGCGGCAATGTCATCTCGCGTAAACGTGTGATTCTGTCCGCCGCGCTGCGCGATTTTGATTGATCCCAGCAGCGACGCGAGCCGCCCCGTGACCGCCCAATCCATGCCTCGGGTAATACCGTACAACAGGCCAGCGCGAAACGCATCTCCGCAGCCGGTAGGATCCAGTATCGCCGTGGGTTTGACGCTCGGTATCTCAAACGTTTTGCCGCCGGAATGGATGACTGAACCTTTGGCGCCCAGGGTCACAATCAGCGCTTTCACCTGTTTTGCAATCTGTTCAAGGCCTTTGCCAGTGCGCTCTTGTAACAATTCGGCTTCGTAGTCATTCACCGTTACGTAATCGGCAAGACTGACGAAGTTCATTAATTCGTCGCCGTTGAACATCGGCAGGCCCTGGCCCGGATCGAAAATAAACGGGATGCCGGCTTCGCGAAATTCGCGCGCGTGTTGCAACATGCCGTCTCGACCGTCGGGCGCGACGATCCCGAGTTTCGCGGTCTTCGCTTCGCCGACGTGATTCAGTTGCGAATGATTCATGGCGCCCGGATGAAACGCGGTGATCTGGTTGTCGTCAAGATCCGTCGTAATAAACGCTTGCGCTGTATAGGAACCCGCGACCTCGCGAACGTGCGTGCGTGCGAGACCCAATTTATCGAGACGCGCAGTGTACTGCGCGTGATCGTCGCCCACCGTCGCCATGATCAACGGCTCGCCGCCGAGCAGCTTCAGGTTATAGGCGATGTTGCCGGCACAACCGCCAAACTCGCGCCGCATATCCGGCACCAAAAACGCCACGTTGAGTATGTGCAGTTTATCGGGAAGAATATGTTTCTTGAACTGGTCGTGAAACACCATAATAGTGTCGTAGGCGATTGAACCGCAGATCAGCGTTGACATCTTGATTCCTGGATAAGAGACGGCGCATTATAGCAATGCTCACCATGGGCATATGCGGTCGTGACACAACCGCACGGCGACAATGTGCGACAAAGCGTGTTAACAATATTTTGCAGCGCCGGTCGATACGCGCATAATCGGTTTTGGATCGGCCACTGCCGGTTCGGCTGTCAAAAAACCGTTAATCGTTCGCGCTTTTCGCGCATAAAAAATGGAGGTCATGCCATGCTAAAAGAGTTTAAGGAATTCGCCATGAAGGGCAACGTGCTCGATATGGCGGTAGGCATTATTATCGGCGCCGCATTCGGCAAGATCGTGGATTCATTGGTCAAGGACATCATCATGCCGCCCATCGGGCTGCTGATGGGCGGCGTGGATTTCGCCAATATGTTCGCGGTAATCAAGCAGGGCGCCACCGCAGGCCCGTATGCCACCGTGGAAGTCGCGCAAAAAGCCGGCGCGGTGACCTGGAATTACGGCGTATTCATCAACACGATTCTTACTTTCATTATCGTGGCGTTCGCGGTCTTCATGCTGCTGAAAGCGTACAACAAAGCCAAAACCGCCGAGCCGCCTGCAACGCCGGCCGGCCCGCCAGAAGATGTGCTGCTGCTGCGTGAAATCCGGGATGCGCTGAAAAAATAGACTGTCGTTGTTTCAAACAAAAAGGGCGCGAAGATTCGCGCCCTTTTTCATGGAACACTTTCCAGCGAGCTTAGCCGAACCACACCAGCAGCCACACCACGGGCACGTTCAGCAGCGCCACCAGCACAGCGGCACTGCCGATGTCCTTGGCCTTTTTGATCAAATC
>JBEBHE010000121.1:0-12139 GCA_040081205.1 Burkholderiales bacterium
GCGACCATGTGCTGCACAAACTGCAAGGTTACATTGACGACATTCATGCATTGACGGCAAAGCGGGTAGCTGAAAATTAAAATTCATTTAAAAACATAGACTTATATTCATGCGCGATTATCCTGGCTCCATTATTTCCAAACTTCCAAACGTCGGCACCACGATATTCACCGTGATGACGCGGCTCGCCGCCGAACACAAAGCGATCAATCTATCGCAAGGCTTTCCCGATTTCGACTGCACGCCGGAACTGCGCGCACTGTTCTGTAAATATATCAATTCAGGCTTCAATCAATATCCGCCGATGGCCGGCATCATTGGCCTGCGCGAAGCCATTGCCGAAAAAATGCACTCGCTCTATGGCGCGACGTACGATCCTGAGCATGAGGTGACGGTGACACCGGGCGCAACCTACGCGATCTTCACTGCCGTCAGTGCGTTTGTTCGCCCCGGCGACGAAGTCATTCTGTTCGAACCTGCCTACGACAGCTACGGCCCGGCTGTCGAAGTCAACGGCGGCAAGCCTATCTATGTGCAAATGCGCTACCCCGATTACAGCATCGACTGGGAAGCGGTGAAAAATGCGATCACGCCCAAAACGCGCATGATGATACTCAACACACCCAACAATCCGACCGCCAGCGTGTTCTCCGCTGAAGACCTGCGCGTGCTCGAAGGCCTGCTGCGCGACACCGATATTGTCGTTGCCAGCGACGAAGTATATGAGCATCTGGTGTTCGACGGTTATCAGCATCAAAGTGTGGCGCGTTTTCCCGGATTGGCGGAGCGCAGCTTCGTGGTGAATTCCTTCGGCAAAACCTACGCCGTCACCGGCTGGAAAATGGGTTACACCCTTGCGCCGAAAAATCTCATGCTCGAATTCCGCAAGGTGCATCAATTCAACGCGTTCGTATCCAATGGCCCGGTACAGTACGCCTTCGCCGATTACATGAAGAACAAGGACGCGTATTTGTCACTCGCCGCGTTTTACCAGAAGAAGCGCGATTTCTTCCTCGATGGCCTGAAAGGTTCGCGCTTCAAACCACTGCCGTCACGCGGCACGTTTTTCCAGAATCTCGCTTATGATGCGATCAGCGACGAAGCCGACACTGACCTCGCCGTGCGCCTGACCAAAGAACACGGCATCGCATCGATACCCGTGTCGGTGTTCTACCGCAAGCCTCCCGCGCATAAGGTGTTGCGCTTTTGTTTTGCCAAATCGGAAGAAACGCTGGCCAAGGGCGCGGCAATCCTGAGTAAAATCTGATTCTTGCTATAGCGTTTACTACCATCTGCAACACGACTTTTCGAAGGAATGCCCATGAAATCGTCTGCTCTTTTCAATCGTATAGCCGCAGCACTCGTCATCGCCGCTGCCGCGAGCCTGACCGGCTGCGCCTCATCACCCGCTGGCAAACTGTCGCTCGCCGACCAGGGCTATTTCTTCACCGGGGGCAAATACGTCACCAACAAAGCAGGACAACAAATACGCGCTAACCAGATGTATGTGCAATATCAGATACCGGCGGATCGCAGGCACCCCTATCCCGTCATCATGTGGCACGGCGGCGGACAGACCGGAACAAACTTCATGGGCACGCCCGACGGTCGCGAAGGCTGGGGCGATTATTTTCTGAAGCAGGGTTACGCGGTGTATATCGTCGATCAGCCCGGCCGCGCACGCTCGGGCTATTTTACTGAAGTTTATGGCCGCACGCGCCAGCCCAATACCAAAGCCATGTCCGACCGCTTCACCGCACCCGCGCGCGTCAATGCCTATCCGCAGGCGCGCTTGCATACGCAATGGCCGGGCACGGGCGTCGCAGGCGATCCGACGTTCGATCAATTTTTCTCGTCGCAAGTCGAAGACATTGCCGATGTTGGCATGATCGAACAACTCAATCGCGACGCCGGTGTCGCACTGCTCGACAAAATCGGCCCGGCAATAGTGCTGACGCATTCGCAATCCGGCCCGTTTGGCTGGGTACTCGCCAATGACCGTCCGAAACTGGTGAAAGGCATCATTGCCATCGAGCCGAGCGGCGGGCCGCTGCACGATGTCGTGATGACGCCGGGTGCGGACACATTTTACAAAGATGGCGCCGTAGCCCGCCCGTGGGGTATCGTGCGCGGCCCGTTGACCTATCAGCCTGCGGCGGCCACAGCAAAAGAGCTGAACCTGGTGCGCCAACCCACCGCCGATGCGCCGAATCTCATCAACTGCTGGCTGCAACCCGAACCGGCGCGCCAATTGCCTAATCTGAAAGGCGTACCGATACTCATCGTTGTCAGTGAATCGTCGTATCACGCGCCGTATGATCACTGCACATCGAAGTTTCTGAGCCAGGCCGGGGTAGCCAACCACTTTGTGCGGCTTCCGTCCGTTGGCATCAGCGGCAATGGACACATGATGATGCTCGAGAAAAACAACCTGGACATTGCAGCGTTTCTGGTTCAATGGGCGCGAGAGAACATACGGTAGATCGATTCGCCGGGCGCCAATTTAATTCCAAACATAAATCACATCAAGAAAGCATAACCATGAGCGCGAACGGCCCCTGGATCGAACATATTCCCGGCAACATGGTGTGGTCGAATGCCATACTCGTCACCAAAGGCATGGCGCCGTATGGCGCGGTGGCGCTAGGCGAAATCGACCAGGTATGCGAAAAGTTGCGCGCACGGCAGGCAGAACCGCAGGCATGGTGGGAAGAATGGAGCGCGATGGGCGCGCGTCTGCATAAACGCGCCGATGCCCTTGAAACCGCCGGCCACCGCATGAGCGCGGGTAATTATTATCTGCGTGCCGGCATGTATTACTTCACCGCCGAGCGCTTTATCCAGCCCGGCCCGGAAAAGCGCGAGATGGGCCGCATCGCCATCGACCTTCAAACCAAAGGCATTCTGCGGCGTTACCCGAATGTCGAACGTGTGGAAGTGCCGTTCGAAGGCAAGTCACTCCCCGCCTTCTTCATGAAAGCGCAGAACACGAATGCCTCGCGCGCGCCGACCATCGTGGTGTTCAACGGCATGGATAATTGCAAGGAAATGAGCGTGCTGTTCGCGGGCCTGGAATTCGCCGCGCGCGGCTGGAACACGCTGGCGATCGACGGCCCCGGTCAAGGCGAATCGCTGCGGCTGCGCGAGTTATATGCACGGCACGATTACGAAGCCGCGGGCACACCAGCATACGATTTTGTGGCCGCGCGCGCGGACGTCGATGCCGCACGCGTGTTCGTCATGGGCTACAGCTTCGGCGGCTATTACGCCGCGCGCGTGGCGGCATTCGAAAACCGTTATCGCGGCGGCATCGCGATGAGCGCGCTGCACTGGGATCTGCACGGCTGGCAGCGCGACATCAAGCGCCGGCAGGATGCCGACCCGAAAGGCACGCCCCAATCGGCATTTCATTTTCGCTGGATCATGGGCTGCAACGATGACGGCGAAGCGGCACTGGAAAAAGCAAAAAAATTCTCGCTTGCCGATGTCGCCGGTAAAATCACCTGCCCGTTCATCATCGTGCACGCCGCGGAGGACACCGTAGTTCCCGTCGCGAATGCGCACAAGCTCTACGAAGCCGTCGCCTCCAAAGACAAACATCTGAAAATTCTCAATGCCGAAGACGGTGGCCACTACCATGCCCAGGCCGATAACCGGCAGGTCGGTATCGATTACCTCGCCGACTGGATCGAAGACCATCTATAACCGTATGCAGAACACCATCAAGGGTTTAGCCGCGGCGGTAACGAGCAGCACTATTTTATGGACGGCCACCACGGCGCACGCCAACTATCCGCAACGCCCGGTACGCGTGATCATCCCCTACTCACCCGGCGGCTCCTCCGATGCTGTGGGCCGTATTGTCGGCCAGAAACTAGGCGAAAATCTCAGGCAGCAGTTCGTGATCGACAACCGCCCCGGCGCATCCGGGTCATTGGGCCGTGAAATCGTTGCCAAGGCCGCGCCCGATGGCTACACGCTGCTGATCGGCGATTCGCCGCACACCATCAATGTGCATGTGCTGAAACACATTCCGTACGATCCGATCAAGGATTTCACTGCGATCACGCTGTTGGCAAGTGCGCCGCAGGCGTTGGTGATTCATCCCGGTTTGCCTTATCAAAACGTAAAAGAATTTATCGCTGCCGCCACCGCGCAACCGGGAAAATTCAACTATGGCTCGGGTGGCAGCGGTTCCATCACGCAACTCGCGGGGGAATTGTTCAAACTGGCAACACGCGTGCATCTGGTGCACGTGCCTTACAAAAGCGTAGGCATCGCCACGGGCGATGTCATCGCAGGACAAATGCATGCAGCGTTTCCCACACTGCCCGGCATCGTGGCCCATGCACGTGGCGGGCGCCTGCGCGCACTCGGCATCAGCAGCACAAAGCGCTCGCCGGCATTACCCGACGTGCCAACGTTTGAAGAAAACGGCATCAACGGCATGATTGTCAGCAACTGGTTCGGCGTGTTTGCACCCGCACGCCTGCCGCCCGATTTGCTGGCGACGCTGCACAAAGCCGTACTGGATGCGATGAATGCCTCTGACGTGCGCACAAAACTCGGCAATCTGTCACTGGATATAAACACCATGACACCTCAGGCGTTCGACATT
The DNA here is from genome assembly GCA_040081205.1 of Burkholderiales bacterium. Classification (GTDB taxonomy): domain Bacteria; phylum Pseudomonadota; class Gammaproteobacteria; order Burkholderiales; family SG8-41; genus UBA5216. Next base: position 4,619 of record JBEBHE010000121.1, read on the forward strand.
TTCCTCAAGCAGGAACTCGATAAGTGGGGCAAAGTGGTTAAAGCGGCAGGAATCAAAGCGGATTAGGAAAATCATGAAAAAACAAATACTTACAGTTATATTCCTGGCAGTGGTCTTTATGCATTCAGGGCTCAGCATTGCGCAAACCGCCACCGATACTTACCCGGCAAAAACTGTACGTATCATCGCGCCCTTCCCGCCCGGCGGTAGTGTCGATACGGTAGGGCGGCTGATCGCCGCACGGCTTACCGAAAGTTACGGCCAAACCTTCGTCATCGACAATCGCGGCGGCGCGTCGGGCAATATCGGCATGGAACTCGCCGCCAACGCGCCGGGCGATGGTTACACGCTGGTGGTCAACACCGTGCCGCTGGTAACCAACCAGTTTCTCTACAAGAAAGTGCCATACGACGTATTGCGCGATTTCATGCCGGTATCGTTGCTGACCGGTACCGCGACCGCGCTCATCGTGCATCCCTCGCTGCCCGTGAAAACCGTGCGCGAACTTATTGCGCTGGCCCAATCGCGCAACGGCGCCGCGCTCAACTACGGCGGTGCTGGTGCGGGCACCAACCCGCATATCGCGGGCGAGCTGTTTAACTACCTCGCCAAGACCAATATCACTGTCATTCATTTCAAGGGCGGCGGTCCGGCGATGATCGCTGCCTTATCCGGCGAAATCGGCATCGGATTCCCGGCGTTGCCCGACACGCTGCCCCACGTGCGATCCGGAAAAATGCGCGCCATTGGCGTGACCAGCGTTAAACGCGCGCCGCAGTTGCCCAATGTGCCCGCCATCGGCGAAACCCTGCCTGGCTACGAATTCACCACCTGGCAAGGCATGCTTGCGCCAAAAAATACGCCGCGCGCCATCGTCACCTCGCTTTCCGAGCGCATCCAAAAATCGCTCGCCAACCCGGATTACATTAAACGCTTCAACGACAGCGGACTGGATATCATCGCCAGCACGCCCGACGAGTTTGCCGCACACCTCAAAAAAGAAGTCGAGAAGTGGGGCAAAGTCATCAAGGAACGCGGCATGAAGGCAGAGTAAATGCCCATTTGAACAGGAAAGATTAGAAAAACAATGATCACCGCACTGGTTTCCAAAGAATTCATCGCACAATTCGGCGACGCCCTCAAAGCCGCGGGCGAACGCGCTGGCAAGCCTGTTTCATTCATGACTCTGCCTGAAGAAAAGGGCGCGCGCCTGTCGCAGGCCGATTGCGATCGTATCGATTGTGCCTTTCCGGATCGCGATATGCGTTTTAACGAACAGCTGAACGACGCCTACAGCGAAGCGCTGCTCAAGATGAACCACCTGAAGTGGGTGCATTACACCAGCTCGGGCATCGGCCAGCAGCTGTATGTATCCGAACTCAATGCCAAAGGCGTGATTACCACCAGTTCCACCGGCTCCAACGCCGAACCCGTGGCACAGACCGGCATCACCGGTCTGCTGATGCTGGCGCGCGGCTTCGGCAGCCACATACGCGGTCAGGCGAAGCACGAGTGGAATCCCCTACGCGGTGCTGCGTTGCCGAACGATCTGCGTGGCCAAACCGTACTGCTGATCGGCGTCGGCGCCATCGGCAAAAAATTCACCGGCTACGCACACGCGTTCGGCTTGAAAGTTATCGGCGTGCGGCGCAGCCCGCAGCAAAGCGACGACACCGTGGACGAACTGCACCCACCGTCGAAACTGCCGGAACTCTATCCACGCGCTGACTGGATCATGTTGTGCTGCCCGCTCACCAAAGAAACACGCAATCTCATCAACGCTGACGCCTTCAAGCGCATGAAAAAAGGCGCTAAGCTCATTAACATCGCGCGCGGCGAAGTGGTCGATGAAACGGCGATGATCGAAGCGCTGCGCAGCGGCCAACTCGGCGGAGCAACGCTCGATGCACATGTGCAGGAACCGCTGCCCGCGGATTCGCCGCTGTGGGATTTGCCCAATGTGATCATCTCGCCACACAATGCATCCGCCTCCACCGGTAACGAACCTCGCTGCGCCGAAATGTTCATCGACAACTTCGGCCACTGGGTGCGCGGCGAGCCGATGTTCAACGTGCAGAAATTCTGATGAACGCCCCCGTCGCCGGCATGCTGCTGGCCATGCTGGAACTGCAGGACAGCATGAACAAAAAAATTGATCCCGACTGGATCGGCAAGCGCCACGCTTACCTGCGGGCCGTGCTGGTTGAAGCCACCGAAGCGCTGGAACATTACGGCTGGAAATGGTGGAAGAAGCAATCGCCGGACATGCCGCAACTGCGCATCGAGTTGATCGACATCTGGCACTTTGTGCTGTCGGAGTATCTGTTGCGCGCAAATGGCGACAAACCGTCTGCTGCAAAGACCATGCTGGCGGATTGGGCCTCGGAAGCCACGCTGACGTTCGATGGCGTGCGCTACGATCTTGCCGTACTGGATATCCGCCAACAACTCGAGCTGCTTGCCGCGCTGGCGGCGGTGCGGCGCTTCAATATGCCGTTGGTCGCGCTGCTGTTCGCGGCCTGCGAACTGACGCCTGACGCGCTGTTCCGTGAATACGTTTCAAAGAACGTGCTTAACCATCTGCGGCAGGATCGCGGCTACAAGACCGGCGAGTACAAAAAAATCTGGGATGGCGCGGAAGACAACGTGCATATGGCTGAAATACTGGAAGCCATCACGGATGCTGACGAACAACTACCGGCAGCGCTGTACCGCGCACTGGCCGGACGCTACGACGCATTGGCCGCGTCGGGCAAACTAACGTAAACACGCAGGATCACAACCACTGTACCGCCGGAGCCGTGACTCCGGCGGCGCACGGTTTGATAGTTACCCTACCTGCCCCTCCATCAGCAACTTCACCACTTCCGGCGTAATCTCCCGTGCCCGCTGGTCGAGCTGCTCCGGCGTGAGATTCGCGATCGGATGCGGCATTTCCAGAAAACGGAATCCTTCCAATCCCCAGGTGCGCGCCATGGCGGCGCCGGTGGCTCTGAACACGTGCGTGATGATCGAAGCCGAAGGAATACCCTGCTGTTCAAATACGATGCTGTCGAGCACACTGCCCGAGCTGCATGACCCTCAGTCGCCGACGCCTGCAACGATTACGTCGCAATTGGCTTTGTATTCCTCGATGATCTCGGCGTGCGGCGCGGCACCCGAACTCTTTTTCTTGCGAATGATATGCGTCTTCGAGCCATGCTCTTTTTCGAGTATGTCCGCGATGCGCAGCAACAATTGGTCGGAATTGTGCTTGGTGTTGTCGATGAGCCCCACGCGCAGGCCTTCCATCGATTTCGGCCGTCGCGCGTAAGCGATGCGCCGCCCCGACACCTCGGTCGTTGGATCAAGTATCTGCACTGTCATGATGCCGATCTCCTTTGGTTAAAAATAAAAAATCACCTGCACTTACGGTTTACGAATTTCCCTGGTCACGCTTTGCGAACCGGCCTTGCCACCCCAACCCGGTATGTACGACGCCTGTACGCCCGCGATGCCGCCTGCCGCGACGACGATAAAATCCTGCGGCGTTTCCACCACGGAAATTTTCGTGGTTTCATCTTCCGGCGTGATGGGACCGGGCGCGATGTTCGCGCGCTTGATTTCCGCCATCGAACACTTGGCGTTTTCAAAGCAATAGTTTTGCACGTCTTCGCGCGACCACCCGGCTTTTTTCATCACCAGTTGATGCTCGCCGGGGAATATCAGCGCGTATTGCGGACGGCGATTGGTACCCGCTGAAAAACGCATGTTGGCGCACAGCGTTGTCAGCACGCCTTCGGGGGTTGAACTCAGGCCGTTGGAAATCTGATGCGGCGCAAACGCGGCAAAAACGGTCACCGTGTTCTGATCGCGGCGAAACCCGCGTGACGTATGAAACGGCGGCCACGGACTGGTATCGGTTTCGTTCTCGGCAATACAAAAACTGTACTTTCCGCCGTGGCCCATGCTGCTGCGGTCCAGCTCGCCGGGCAGCGTGCCGATCACGTTGCGCATGATGAGCCGTATCGCGCGGCCAACCGTAGCATTCGCGCGCCAGCCGGGACCAAACAGATTGTCGCCGGAATTGAAATCCAGTTCTTTCGCAATCGGGCCGTTCACTAGCATGAACACCGCTGAGCCGCCGGTGCTGGTGGCCGGGCCGTGATAGCCGTATTTCGGATCGGCGATCGCTTCAACCGCCGCCACCACCACCGGCATGTATTCGGCCTTGCAACCCGCCATCACCGCATTGATCGCGACTTTCTCGGCAGTCACGGAAATCTGCCGATTCTCGATGAACGCGAGCTGATGTTGCGGATCAATTTTCGCCGCGTCCAGCATCGCCGTCACACGATCCGCCGTGGGCGGCACTACCGGCAACCCGTCGGTCCAGCCATTGGTGTAACAAAGATCCATTGCGCCACCGAGATCCTGCACGGTGTGACGCCGAGCCTTGAGTTCCATAATGTGTTCCCGTGTCCGTTTGAAATTTTGAATGCACAGTTTACATCAAGAATCCAGCATTCCCTGCCGCCAACATACGCTAGCGGATCCCGGCAGTTGCCAGAAACCGGTCAACAATTCCTAAAAACTCCTGTGGCTTTTCATCGCTCGGATAATGCCCCAACCCCGGCATGGTGACGATTTCGGCTTGCGGTAACGCCGCCTTTAATTCCCGCTGCGTCTCCGGCGGCACGATGGTGCTGGCGCCGCCCAGCACATAGACAATCGGCGCTTTGACCTTGCGCACCGTCGCCCACAAGTCCGTGGGTACAAAACCTTTGAGGATCGCCGGATCGCGCTTCCATACCACGCGCCCATCCGCGCGCAGCATCGAGCCATGTTGCGCGAGATTGCGCAGCACGGGTGCGTCAGTACGCGGATTGTCCTTCATGATTTGCGCCAACAGTTCGTCCACCGACGCCCAGCCGTTCGCTTCTTTGGCCATACGGTCACCGCGCCGGTTGGAAATCGCCGCCGGGCGCTCAGGCCCCACGTCCTCGACGATCACCGCCGACACCCATTCCGGATGCCTCCCCGCGATCATTTGCACCACGCGTCCGCCAGTGGATGCGCCCCACAGCACGATGTTGCGCAAACCCAGTTGTTCGATCAGCGCTTCGATGTCGCTGGTGTAATCCTCCACCAGATATGCACCCTGCGCATGCCAGCCGGAATCGCCGTGGCCGCGCATGTCAATCGCAATCACGTGGTAATCCTTGGTGAAATGCGGCGCGATATGATCGAAGGTATGCGCCACACGCGCAATGCCGTGCAGCAAAATCAACGGTGGTTTGCCGGTGTTGCCCCAATCCAGATAGTGAATCTGCAATCCGTTTACATTGACGAATTTGTCTATGGGTTGCGTCGTTGCGGTCACAGCATTCTCCTGAAGATATTGGCAGGCAAGATAACATTAAATGCGCTACATTTCCGGCTTCGCAAGTCATCGGAGAACCGCATGTTTCGCAACCTCATACACCTTCTGACAACGACGCTTTTGAGCACATTGTCTATCGCGCTGATCAGCAACGCCGCCTTTGCGCAAACCAAACCCACCGTCACCGGCACGGGCCCGGAAGCTCCCAAGACCATCATGTATGTGGGCAACAGCTTTTTCTATTACAACAACAGCATGCACAATCAGGTTTCGCGCATCGCTACCGCTGCCGATGCGCAGAACCGCGCTGCGTATCGCAGCACCTCGATCACCATGGGTGGTTCCGGGCTCAACTGGCACGACGTCGATTCTTATTTCCGGCCCGGCGGTGTGGCGTCGTATTCCTTCGTCGGCGACAACGAAATTCGCTTCAATAAATTCGACAAACCGTTCGACGTGGTAATCATGATGGATTGCAGCCAATGCCCCATCCATCCGCAACTGGGCCCGATGTTTCATGATTACGTCAAAAAGCACAGCGCCACCGTACGCAAGCACAAGGCGCAGCCTGTTCTCTTTATGAGCTGGGCTTACGAGGACAAGCCTGAAATGACCGCGCAACTCGCCGAGCAGTACACCCTTGCCGGCAACGCGAACAACGCGCTGGTCATTCCTGCCGGCCTTGCTTTCGCCAAGGCTATCGCCAAACAACCGGATATCAAGCTTTACGTTGCCGACAAGCGCCACCCCACGGCACGCGGCACCTATCTTGCGGCGGCAACCACCTACGCAGCGTTATATCGAAAACCGCCAGCAGGCGCCCCGCATCCCGCGACGGTTGATGCGGCCACTGCAAAATTCCTGCAAGAGGTCGCCTGGGAAACCGTGCAGGAATACTACGGAAAATAGTCACGACGCAAAAACCATAACAACAGCCAAACAGGGAAAAATAAAGCATGGGCAATCAAACCACAACGCCTCGCTGCCTCGACGACATACTGTGTCTGGACGATTTCGAAGCGCCCGCGCGCCGCCACCTTCCGCGCCCGATCTTCGGCTATATCTCGGGCGGCGTGGAAACCAACGCATCGCTCGACGGCAACCGCTCTGCCTTCAGCGAATATGAGTTCATGCCACGCGTGCTGGTCAACACCAAGGCGCGCCATCAGAAAACCACGCTGTTCGGACGCACCTACGATCTGCCGTTCGGGTTTCCGCCGATGGGCGCGACTGCACTCGCTGCCTACCGCGGCGACGACGCGCTGGCCAAGGTCGCCGCAGAACTCAACACCGTGATGATCCAGAGTGGCGCATCGTTGATGCCGATGGAACGCGTCCGCGAAGTCGGGCCCACCGCGTGGTTCCAGGCGTATCTGCCCGGCGAGCCGGACATCATCATTCCGCTGGTGGAGCGCGCGCAAGCCACCGGTTTTGAAACGCTGGTGCTTACGGTGGACGTGCAGGTGGCCGCAAACCGCGAGAACAATGTACGCGCCGGTTATAGCTCGCCAATGAAGCCCTCGCTGCGGCTGGCGTGGGACGGCATAACCCGTCCAAGCTGGTTGCTCGGCACGTTCGCCCGCACGATACTCAATCACGGCATGCCGCACCTCGAGAACATGGGCTTCCCGCGCATACCCATCCTCGGCAACATCGAGCGCCCACGCATGGGGCGCGACGGACTCAACTGGGAACACGTCGAACTCATGCGCAAAATCTGGAAAGGCAATCTTGTGCTGAAAGGCGTGCTCTCAAGACACGATGTGCGCATCGCACGCGAGAGCGGCGTCAATGGCATCATGGTCTCCAACCACGGCGGCCGCCAACTCGACGGCACGGTCGCAGCGTTTCGCGCATTGCCGGGCGCGCGTGCCGAAGCCGGCGACATGGCCATCATGATGGACAGCGGCATTCGTCGCGGCACCGACGTGCTGAAAGCACTTGCCATGGGCGCGGATTTTGTTTTTGTCGGCAGGCCATTTCTCTACGCGGCTTCGATCGCGGGCGAAGCCGGCGTGCGTCATGCTGCAAAACTGCTGCGAGAGGAAATTAGCCGGAACATGGCGATGCTGGGTATATCGTCGGTTGCTGAAATGACACGCGAATTTCTTGTTCCGAGCCGAGGGCCGATCTAGGTTATATCGAGGCGCCACTTGCAC
>JBEBHE010000122.1:0-12136 GCA_040081205.1 Burkholderiales bacterium
GCCCTATGTCGAGCAGCACCAGATCAGGCAGCCGCGTGCGCATCGCCGCCAGTGCGTCGGGGCGGTTGGCGTGCTGGATGACCTCGTAGCCGTGCTTTTTCAGCACGTCGGAGTAATTGGCGCGGATGACCGGGTCATCTTCAACAATGGCAATGCGGCGGGGCATGTTTCTTCCTGTGAAAAGTCATGGTGAATATACCGCAAACCGCGCACGGTTCAGCCGCCGGGAAGTAACTGCCTTTTTGTTGCCACAATTGATCACCACTCTGCCACACCGTGCCCGCGCCACGCCCTACCCGCACCGTTTAATGCCTCATAGCCCGGCGCGGTGCCGGGTCAAACACCAGGAGAGCAACATGAAAATGCGAGTAAAACCGGCGGTATTCGAAGCACAAAAAGTCACCAGCGACATGCTGATGCTGGCGGTGCAGGCGCTGCTTGTGGGCGCGGCGGCAGCGATGCTGTCGGGAATTTTGATTGCGGCAGCCGTGAGTTTGATGTCTTGAACCGAATGCCGACTATGCGCGGGGTGCTGCGGGCCGGTGGCTGGGGCAATGGGAAAAAGAGGTTGGACACCTTGGTGACGTGGTGCCGAGCGAAGGCGGTGCCGGCCCCCAGTCACTGGCCCGGAGCATCTCGCGTAACGAAGGTAACGAACTAAATTCAGGGAGCTATTCATGATCAAACGATTATTCGCCATCGGTTTTATTTTTACCTGCGTATCCGTGGCGTGGTTCATTCTGGCGGGCGCGACCTCGACCCGCACCAACAGCGCAGATTCCAGCCTGAAATCGCGCGTGGCGCAGTTGTGGGGCGCGCCGCAAGCGCAGTTGCCGCCGTCAATAGTGGCGTGGGAGATGATGACCAAAAAAGTGGAAAGCCTCGAAGACGGCAAGAAAATCGTCAAGACGGTGGAAGAAAAATTCACCGAAAAACTCACGCTCGATAGTAGCGATATTCAGGTGGCGCTCAAGCTGGATCACCGGCAAAAAGGCCTGCTGTGGTATTCCACTTACGGCGTGAATTTTGGCGCTACCTACGTGGTGACGAATCACGCCAAGGTCGCGCGCAATATCGAAATCTCGCTGCCATTCCCGGCGAAGCGCGCGGTGTTCGATGATCTGCGTTTTGAGCTGGATGGTGCGCAGTGGATTAGCAAGCCCGCACCGGGGGAAGACAAGTTTGTCGGGCACACGCGGCTCGGTGCCGGCGAAAGCGCGATTCTGCGCGTGGGTTACCGCAGCCAGGGACTGGATCGCTGGAGCTATAGTTTTGGCAGCGGCGTGTCGGAAGTGCGCGATTTCAAGCTGGCAATGCGCACCAACTTTGAGGCGATTGATTTTCCGGACGACGCGATTTCACCGGTGTCGAAGGCGCGCGTCGACGGCGGCTGGAATCTCAAATGGGAATACCGCCACCTGGTTTCCGGTGTGAATATTGCGATGGCGATGCCGGAAAAACTGCAGCCGGGCCCGCTGGCCAGTCAGATTTCGGCGTTCGCGCCGGTGTCCTTGTTCTTTTTCATCGTGGTGCTGCTGACCATCGGCATTGTGCGCAATGTCGATATTCATCCCATGCACTTCTTTTTTCTGGCGGCGTCGTTCTTTTCGTTTCATCTGCTGTTTGCTTATCTGGCCGATCAGGTTTCGATACACGCGGCCTTTGCCATCGCAGCCGTGGTGTCGATGTTGCTCACGATCAGCTATCTGCGCATCGTGTTCGGCGCGGCGTTTGCGATCCTCGCGGCGGGTACCGCGCAGTTGGTCTATCTGGTATTGTTCTCTTACGCGTTTTTCTTCAAGGGATTAACCGGTTTGGCGATTACCATTGGCGCGATTGCGACATTGTTCGTGCTGATGCAGATCACCGCGCGGGTGAATTGGAATGCGGTGTTTGGCGAACGTAAAACGTCTTCACTGCCGACGGATGCCGCACCAGCGACGTCGTAAAAATAGTTAATAAAAACAAATAGTTATGAAAGACCTGCCATGAGTGATGCTGCCTTTGATTCGAACCAACCCGCTGGTTTTATCCGCAGACTGTTGCGGCCTCTTGTAGGCGACGTTCGATGGCAGGCGCCGGGATGGATGCGCGGTATCGGCAACGCGGTCGGTTTCTGCGCGGTTGCGTTTGCGAGTTGGGTGCGGTCGGATATGCGTCGCGCGGCGATTGCCGCTGCGGTGGGCGTCGCACTGATCGCAGGCGGTGCTGCCGGGAAAATCTGGTACGACAAGCAACCCAAACCGCTGCAAGTGACGTACGAAGTGGTGGTGCCGGAGCCGACGCCGGTGGATCAGCCCAACGCCAAGCCGGAGCCGATGCTGATCAAATTCAGCGATTCGGTGGCCACGCTCGCCGGCGTGGGCAAAGAGGTGACAACCGGCATTGCCATCGAACCCAAAATCGACGGCACCTGGAAATGGGAGGACGACCGCACGCTGAGCCTCAATCCGAAAGCGGATTGGCCGGTGGGCGCGGAAGTGGTGGTGACGCTGGCGAAGAAAGGCTTGCTGGCTGAGCAGGTGCGACTGAAAAGTTATCAGGCGAAGTTTCGCACCGCGCCATTTGTGGCAAAGATCACCGAAGCGCAGTTTTATCAGGACCCCGCCGATCCGGCGTCGAAAAAAATTGTAGCGACGGTCAACTTCACGCATCCGGTGGATGTTGCCGATTTCGAGAAGCGCATCGTGCTGCGCGAAGAAGGCCGCGATGGCGTGATCCTCGGCATTGGCGCGGACGATAAAAAATTCAAAGTGACCTACGACAAATTCAAGGTCAACGCGTATATCCATTCGGAGCCGATGCCGATTCCATCGCAGCCGGTGAAGATCGCAGTCACCATCGAAGCGGGTGCGCGTTCCTCGCGCGGCGGTAACGGCACCACCGAGGCGGTCAAGCAAGCGGTTACCGTGCCGGGGCTTTACAGTCTGGCGTTGCAAAAAATCGAGCTCACGCTGGCGGAAAACGAGCGGCTGGAGCCGGATCGCATCCTGATGGTGAATATCTCCGCCGACACGAATGAGAAAGAAGTCGCGGGCAAGGTGCGCGCCTGGGTGTTGCCGATACATCATCCCGGTACCAAACCTGAAGAACGCAAAGGTCCATTCAACTGGTCGAATCCGCAGCAGATCGGGCCGGAAATTCTGGCGCAGTCCGAACCGCTGAAACTCGAAGCGGTACCCGCCGAGCGCGAGCACGTGCAGCAGCATGGTTTTAAGTACAGCGCCGACGCCGGACGCTACGTGTATGTCAAAGTCGAGAAGGGCATGAAATCCTTCGGCGGCTATATGATGGAAAAAGAGCGCGACGGCATTGTGCGCGTGCAGCGCTACCCACGGCAGCTGCGCATAGCGTCGCAGGGCGCGCTGCTCGCGTTGTCGGGCGAGAAAAAGCTCGCGGTGCTGGTGCGCGATGTGGAAGGCGTGCGCTACGAAATTGGCCGGTTGTTACCACAGCAGCTGCAACACCTGGTGACCATGTCCGAAGGCGGATTCGCTAAACCGAATTTCAATAACAATTTCGACGACGACAATCTTGCCGAGCGTTACACGCAGATCGAGGATATGCCGCCCTCGCAGCCCGGCAAACCGAATTACCTCGCACTGGATTTGGGCAAGTACCTGGACGGTGATGGCGGCAAGCGCGGTATCTTTTTCGTCAAGGTGGAAAGCTACGATCCGCAGAAGAAACGCACTACGGGCGCGGTCGATAAACGCCTGATCGTGGTGACCGATCTGGGCATGGTGGTGAAGCGCGCGATTGACGGATCGCAGGATGTGTTTGTGCAATCGATAGCCACCGGCCAACCGGTGGCCGGCGTGTCGATAGAAGTGATGGGCCGCAATGGCCAGGTGATTGCATCGCAAACCACCGATGTCACAGGACGCGCGCGCCTGCCGGACTTCGCAGGGTTCACGCGCGAGAAAGCGCCGGCGGTGTATGTGGCGCGCAAGGCGAATGACACGTCGTTTCTGCCGTACGACCGCAGCGACCGGGTCATTGATTTTTCACGCTTCGATGTCGGTGGGGTCAACAGCAGCGCGGATGCGGGCAAGCTGTCGGCGTATTTATTCTCGGATCGTGGCATTTACCGGCCGGGCGAGGAAATTCGTGTCGGCATGATTGTGAAATCGGCGGATTGGGCCACGCGCATCGCGGGTGCGCCGCTAGAATACGAATTGACCGATGCGCGCGGACTGGTGTTGCGCAAAGACAAAATCAAGCTGTCGCAAAGCGGCTTCGAGGAAGTGCGTCACGCCACGCAGGACACCTCGCCCACCGGCGACTACACGGTGTCGCTGTATATCGTGAAGGACGGTCAGCGCGACAGCCAGTTGGGCTCTGTGACGGTGAAGGTGCAGGAGTTCATGCCTGACCGCCTGAAGATGAGCGCGCGTTTCACACGCGAATCGGTTGAGGGCTGGGTAACGCCGCAGGATTTGAAAGCGAATGTGTCGCTGCAAAACCTGTTCGGCACGCCGGCGGAAGCGCGCCGTGTCACGGCGACCATGACCTTGCAGCCGGCGCTGCCGTCGTTTCCCAAGTATCGTGATTATCAGTTTCACGATCCGCAGTTCGCCAAGGAAGGGTTTACCGAGCCGCTGCCTGAAAGCAAAACCAGCGATAAGGGTGAAGTCGAACTCGATTTGAATCTGGCGCGCTTCGCGAAAGCAACGTACCGGTTGCACTTGATCACGCAGGGTTTCGAGGCCGATGGCGGGCGCGGCGTTTCCGCGGAGGCGGCGACGCTGGTGTCGAACATGCCGTTCCTCGTCGGTTACAAGGCCGATGGCGATTTAAATTATGTGTCGCGCGCGAGCAAACGCAGCGTGGAGTTGATTGCGATTGATCCCGCTGCCAAAAAGACCGACGCAAAAGATCTGAAACTGATTCATTTTGAACGCAAGTTTGTGTCGGTGCTGACCAGGCAACCCAACAACACCTATAAATACGAGTCGCGCGAAAAGCGTGTGCAACTGGACGAGAAGCCGTTCACTATTGCCGCCGCCGGTTCAAGAGTGGCGCTTGCCACCGACGCGCCGGGCAGCTACGCCTACATCGTGCGCGACGCCCAAGGCCAGGATCTGGCGCGCGTGTCGTATGAAGTGGCGGGCGCGGCAAATCTCACGCGCTCGCTGGAGAAAAATGCCGAATTGCAGGTGAAGCTCAGCAAGAAAGATTTTAGCGCCGGCGAGGAAATCGAACTGTCGATCCAGGCGCCGTATGTTGGATCGGGCCTCATTACCATCGAACGCGAGCGGGTGTACTCGCACGTATGGTTCACTACCAAGACCACGGCTTCGACGCAGAAGATCACGCTGCCCAAGGATTTCGAGGGCAACGGCTATGTGACGGTAACGTTCATCCGCGATGCGGGTTCGGACGAAATATATTCGAGTCCACTGGCTTATGGCGTGCAGCCGTTCTCGGTGAATCTGGATCGCCGCAAATTGAAGACCACGGTGAAAGTGCCTGATCTGGTGAAGCCGGGCGATACCATCAAGTTCAGGCATTCCACCGACCGGCCGTCGCGCATCGTAGTGTTCGCAGTGGACGAAGGCATATTGCAGGTGGCGCGCTACAAGACAGCCGATCCGCTCGGATTTTTCTTCCAGAAGCGCGCGCTGGAAGTGAAGACCTTCCAGATACTGGATTTGATTCTGCCGGAATTCAAACGCTTTATGGCGGCTGCCGCACCCGGTGGCGACGGCGACGGCGCACTCGGCAAACATCTCAATCCGTTCAAGCGCAAGACCGACAAGCCGGTGGCATTCTGGTCCGGCATTATCGAAAGCGGGCCGCAGGAACGTGAACTGACATGGCAAGTACCGGAAACGTTCAACGGCACACTGCGCGTGATGGCAGTGGCGGTGAACGAGGATTCCATCGGCGTGTTCGAGAAGAAAACGCTGTCGCGTGGTGATTTTGTCTTATCCCCCAACGCGCCGCTGACGGTGACGCCGGGTGATGAGTTCGATGTTAGTGTCGGCGTGGCAAACAATGTCACGGGTTCCGGTGCCGATGCGCAGATTGCAGTGACGATGGCCACTTCGCCGCATCTCGAAATTGTAGGTGCTACGAGCAATACGCTTAAAGTCGGCGAATTGCGTGAAGGCGTCACCAGCTTCAAGGTGCGCGTGAAAGACGAACTGGGTGCGGGCACACTGAGCTTCAGCGCCAGCGGCATGAACAAGAGTGCCAAGCTCGGCACCAGTATCAGCGTGCGTCCGGCGCAGCCGTACATTACGTTGCTCACGGCGGGCACCGTGCGCAATGGAAACGCTGAAGCGCCAGTCACGCGCAATCTGTATCCGCACTATCGCAAACTGGAGACGAGCATTTCGCATGTGCCGCTGGGATTGGCGCACGGGCTGACGGCGTATTTGCAGGGCTTCCAGTATTCCTGCACCGAGCAACTGGTGAGCATGGGACTGCCTGCGCTAATTCTCGGCAATCGTCCTGAATTCGGCTACGTCAAATCGAAGGAATACAAAACGCTGGACGATTTGATACAGGTATTGCGTGGCCGTCAGAACGGCGAGGGTGCCTTCGGCCTGTGGGCGGCGAACGCGCATGTGGTGGATATTGTGTCGGTGTATGCGATGCACTTTTTGATCGAAGCGCGTGAGCGCGGCCGTAATGTGCCGCAGGATATAATTGTTAATGGAAACAATTACTTGCGCTCAATCGCCAGTGGCGACGGCGGCATGCTTACCGAGGAACGCACGCGTGCCTATGCGATCTACCTGCTGACGCGCCAGGGCATCGTTACGACCAATTTCGCGGCGGCATTGCAAAAACGTCTGGAGACGACTTACGCCAAGGCGTACGCGCAGGACATCTCGACGGCGTACCTTGCCGCGAGTTATCAGTTAATGAAACAGCAGCGGTTGGCGGACCAGTTGATTGCCGGCGCCGGATTCGGCACGCCGGTGTCGCTGACGGATGCTTACTCCGATCCGCTGTCGCGTGACGCGCAGTTGCTGTATCTGCTGGCGCGCCATTTCCCGGAACGTTTGGTGAACATCAAGCCCGAGGCGCTGAACGGCATGGTGAAAGAAATTGCCAACGGCGGCTACAACACGCATTCGTCCGGACGCTCCATCCTCGCGTTCGACGCCTTTGCCAGCGCGGCAGAAAAATTGCCTGCGGGCACGCTGGCGGTGAGCGAAGTGCTGCGTAACAACACCGCGCGGCCAGTGTCGATGCCGCCGGGACTGATCCCACGCGCGAGTTTCTCGGTGGATGCCGCGAAACTGCAGTTCGCCAACAAGGCGGATCTGCCCGCGTACTATGTGGTCGAGCAAACCGGCTTTGACCGCAACCTGCCGGACACCGAAATCAAAAAGGGTTTTGAAATCCTGCGCGAATACGTCGATGCCAAAGGCAATCCGGTTAAATCGGTGAAGGTCGGCGACGAAATCGAGGTGCGGCTCAAATTCCGCGCTATCGGTCGCGAGGCGGTGGACAATGCCGCGCTGGTGGATTTGCTGCCGGGCGGATTCGATCTGGTGCTGAATCCGGCGCCGGCTCAGCCGCAGGAAGGCGAGGGCGAGTCACGCGGTGAACGTGAGGGCCGCGGCGAGAATGAAAACCGCAAGTGGCGTGCGCCCATCGGCATACAGCGGTCGACGTGGCAGCCCGACTACGCCGATTTGCGCGAAGACCGCGTGGTGCTTTACGGCATGGTGAGCAAGGACATCAAGGAGTTCGCCTATCGCATCAAGGCAACGAACACCGGCACGTTTGTGGTGCCGCCGGCCTACGGCGAGTCGATGTATGACCGCAGCGTGCAGGCGCGTTCGTTGGGCGGGAAGATTACGGTGGAGAAGCGGTGAAAATATGAAGAAAACAGCGCTTGAAATTTATGCATTAGCGGTTTGTTTATTCGCTGTTATTCTTTTTGTCGTTTGTTCCGGCATCGCCGTATACAGCACTATTCAGATATCCAACCCCGAATTTACGATGCGATCCTGGACTTACCAGATGTATCGATCCAACGATGTGTATTGGGATCGTCAAACCCGATACCGTGATCGAGATGGGAAGGCAACCGCTCGTCCGGACGAAGTTGAACTTACTCGACAACGAACGGAGGCATTTGCTGAAGAGGTGATGGTGGAAAAGCGCGATGGAATGCAGTACCTTGTAAAGTCTTTAATTGTTCTAATCCTTGGGATAGTAGTGTTTCTGATTCATTGGGCTTTGGCTCGAAAAGCTCGATCTACGATTTGAGGCTTCCGGGGAATTAGTGCCAATGTTTCGAAATTCCAATAAGACTCGGGCGGTATTAGTCACTGTTGGTATTGGCCTGGCACTGTCGGCGCTTATTTCCGTCCGCTTTTGGCCCAAACCTCCGCTCGCCAGCCGCTACACCTCTTCAATAGCCGTTTACGATACACGCGGCCAATTGCTGCGCCTCACACTCGCGAAAGACGACCGCTATCGCCTGTGGCTGCCACTGGAATCCATCTCGCCGGACATCATCGAGGCGTTTCTGTTGCAGGAAGACCGCTGGTTTTACCGGCATCCGGGCGTGAATCCGCTGTCGCTGGCGCGCGGCGGCTGGCGCACGTATGTGACGGGCGAGCCTCGGCAGGGCGGTTCGACCATTACCATGCAGCTTGCGCGCCTGATCGACCGCAACCAGTCGCGAAGCCTGCGTGGGAAAGTGAAGCAGATTGTGCGCGCGCTGGAACTGGCAGCGATGTATTCCAAGCGCGAGATTCTGGAGGCGTATCTTAACCTCGTGCCGTACGGCGCGAACATCGAGGGCGTAGGCGCAGCAAGTCTGATTCACTTCGGCAAGGCGACGAAGGGGTTGTCGCTGCCTGAAACCCTGACGCTGGCGGTGATCCCGCAGGCGCCGTCCAAACGCACACTGATACGCGCGCAGGAGCAGGCAGACGGTGCATCGCTCACCGGCGCACGGTTGCGTTTATTTGATCGGTGGCTGACGCGGCATCCGGCGTCCGCTTCGCAGGCGGGGCTGATGAAGCTGGCGCTGAACCTGCGTACGGCGAGTCACTTGCCGTTTCATGCACCTCACACCGTCAATTACCTGGTATCGCGAGACGGTGGCGCATCGCCGGAAATTCATTCGACGCTGGATCTGAAGTTGCAGCGCACGCTGGAGCGGCAAATTCATCGCTATGTCGAACGTCAGCGCCGCATCGGCATTGACAATGCCACCGCTATGTTGATCGACTACCGCACCATGGAAGTGAAGGCGGTGGTGGGATCGGCCGCGTTTCACAACACGGTGATCAACGGGCAGGTGAATGGCACGCTGGCCAAACGCTCGCCCGGTTCAACCTTGAAGCCCTTTATCTACGCGCTGGCGATGGATCAGGGATTAATTCATCCGCTGTCGGTACTGAAAGATGCGCCGGCGGCATTCGGCCCTTTCAGTCCGGAGAATTTTGATGGCACTTTTATCGGGCCGGTGACCGCACGCGATGCGTTGGTGCGCAGTCGCAACGTACCGGCCGTGGGGCTGGCGGCGAAATTGTCGCAACCCTCGCTCTATGATTTTATGAAGCGTGCGGGCGTGTCGCGCATGGCGAGCGAAAAACACTATGGATTGGCGCTCGCGCTGGGCGGTGGTGATGTGAGTATGGAGGAACTTGTCGCGATGTACGGCGTGCTGGCAAACCGCGGCGTATTGCAGCCGTTGCAATATCGGAAAAGCGCTGCCGAGCGAGCATCGATGAGTGAGGGTGTGCGTTTGATTTCAGAGGAAGCGAGCTTCATGACGCTGGATATCCTGCGCGCTAATCCTCGCCCGGAAGGCACGATTGCCGGCACGCGCGCATCGATACCCGTGGCGTGGAAAACCGGTACCTCGTGGGGATTTCGCGATGCGTGGTCGGCGGGTGTGTTCGGGCCGTACGTGCTGGCGGTGTGGATCGGCCGCTTCGATGGCGAAGGCAATCCGGCGTATGTGGGGGTGCAGGCGGCGGCACCGCTGTTTTTCCAGATAGTCGATGCGATAGCCGCTGAAGATCGCGGACTCATCGAACCAGTGTTTCGCAATCCGCCGAACCTCACGCGTGTAGAAGTGTGCGCCGCGTCGGGCGATTTGCCCAACGTGCATTGCCCGATGAAGGCAACGACGTGGTTCGTGCCTGGCAAATCGCCAATTCGTGTCAGCGATGTGCATCGCGCGGTGATGATCGACACGCGCACAGGCCGCATGGCGTGTCCGCCGTACGATCAGGGCAAGGTGCAGCAGGTGGTGTATGAATACTGGCCGTCGGATTTAATGCGTCTCTTCACACAAGCCGGCGTGCCGCGCCGCGCGCCGCCGTCAGGTGATTGCGGCAATTCAAGTATTGGCGGCACGCCGCCCGCGATCAGTGCGCCGGTTCGCGGCGCCGCCTACGTGATGCGCACGTCGCAACCCGACCGTAACGTGGTGCCGCTCGCTGCCACGGCGGAAGGCGGCGTCAACACGCTCTACTGGTTTGCCAACGATAGTTTTGTCACGGCCGGGCGTCCCGGCATTGCATTGCCATGGAAGCCCGCGCAACCGGGGCGCTATCTGCTGCGGGTGGTGGATGAGCATGGGCGCGCAGATTCGCGTGAGGTGGTGGTGACGGCGGCGCCGTGAATCTTCCGCCAGCACGCGCAGCTTGCATTGGTGACAAGCCGAGGTATCATGAAACAGATTATTTCTGTCTCGGAGAACCCCATGAAAATCGCCAACACCGTCACCGACCTCATCGGCAACACCCCGCTGGTGCGCATCAACCGGCTCACGCAAGGTTGTGTGGGCGAAGTGCTCGCCAAGCTGGAGTTTCAGAATCCGGCGCACAGCGTGAAAGATCGTATTGGTTTGTCGATGGTCGAGGCGGCGGAGAAAGCCGGACTGGTCAAGCCCGACACGATTTTTCTGGAGCCGACCAGCGGCAATACCGGCATTGGCCTTGCGATGGTGTGCGCTGCGCGCGGTTATAAATGCACCATCATTATGCCCGACACCATGAGCAAGGAGCGGCGCATGTTGTTGCGCGCGTACGGCGCGGAGCTGATATTGACACCGGGTGCAGAGCGCATGCCGGGCGCGATCAAGAAAGCCGAAGAGATGGCCGTGGCTGACAAGCGCTATCTGATTCCGCAGCAGTTTGAAAACCCCGCGAATCCAGCGGTGCATCGTGCGACCACCGCCGAGGAAATCTGGCGTGATACCGACGGCAAGGCCGACATTCTGATTTCGGGCATCGGCACCGGCGGCACCATCACGGGTGTGGGTGAGGTGTTAAAGGCACGCAAACCGTCGTTTCAGTGCGTGGCGGTGGAGCCAGATGCTTCGCCTGTACTCTCGGGCGGGCAGGCGGGACCGCATCCGATTCAGGGCATCGGCGCGGGCTTCATACCCAAAGTGCTCAACACGAAAATCTACGACGAAGTCGTGCGCGTCAAAAACGACGATGCGATGGCAATGGCACGCCGCATGGCCAAAGAAGAAGGCATCCTCGTCGGCATTTCGTCGGGTGCTGCGATGTGGGCAGCGATTGAAGTTGCCAAGCGCGAATCGAGCAAAAGCAAAATGCTGGTGGTGATTATCCCGTCGTTCGGCGAGCGTTATTTGAGCACACCGTTGTTTGCGGGTTTAGCCGACTAAGTTACTCGGTCGCCAGCAACTCCACCTCAAACACCAACGTCGCGTTCGGCGGAATCACGCCACCGGCGCCATGTGCACCGTAACCGAGATCGGGCGGAATGGTGAGCTTGCGCGTGCCCCCCACTTTCATGCCCTGCACGCCTTCGTCCCAGCCGCGGATCACGCGCCCACCGCCGAGCGGGAATACAAACGGATCATCACGGTCTTTGCTCGAGTCGAATTTTTCACCGGTGGTGAGCCAGCCGGTGTAGTGGACAGTGACTTCCTGCCCTGCGCTTGCTTCGGCGCCGCTGCCGACCGTTACGTCGTCGATGATGAGTCCGCTGGAGGTGGTGGTTACCATGGCGATTCCTTATATAGGGGGGACGAAAAGGCGGCATTATGCCTTTGAGTGCTGCTGGGTGCTATGCTCCCGCCGTTTTCAGTTTGCGTAATGTGAACTTATGTGCCGGTAAGGCAGCGGTAAGTTTGGGTGTGAGATACTACAAACTGACATTCATGTACTCATGT
>JBEBHE010000123.1:0-12116 GCA_040081205.1 Burkholderiales bacterium
CGTCGCGTTTCGCGAGCGCACCATACCGTCGCTCGGCATACATCAGGTATTTTTTGAAGACCCCAGTCAGGTCACTATCGAATTGAACTACCCGGCGGCAGAAGCGCAACAAGCCGCTTGAGTTATCGAAACTTTTCAACGGAGATCACGCAGCATGAAAATCGGATTCATCGGCATCGGCACTATGGGCGGCCACATGGCTTACAACCTGTGCAAAGCGGAATATGAAGTCACGGTCAACGACTTGAACAAGGATTTGTCGAAGCGGCATCTTGAAGTCGGCGCAACGTGGGCTGACACCGTAAAAGAAATTGCGCAGAACAACGACGTCATCATGACTTCGCTGCCGGGCCCGAAAGAAGTGCAGGATGTGGCGCTGCGCGCGGACGGTTTGCTGGCCAACATGAAGCCGGGCTCGGTGTGGTTTGATCTGTCCACCAACTCGGTAACGGTGGTACGCGCGCTGCATGCCGAGTTCGCGAAAAAGGGCATACACATGCTCGATGCACCGGTGAGCGGCGGCCCCAAGGGCGCGAAGTCCGGGAAAATGGCGCTACTGGTCGGCGGCGACAAAGCCATCTTCGAAAAATACCGCAAAGTGCTCGACGCCATCGGTGACCAGGTTTTTTACATTGGCAACAGCGGCGACGGCACTGTCGCCAAACTCGTGCATAACGCCGCAGGCTACGCGGTGCAAGCCGCCATCGCGGAACTCATGACGATGGGCGTGAAAGCCGGCGTCGATCCGCTCGCGTTGTGGGCGGCGATCCGCCAGTGTTCGCTCGGGCGCGTGCGCACCTTCGACCGCATGGGCAATCAGTTCATGCAGCATAAATTCGAGCCGCCCGATTTCGCGCTGAAGCTCGCGCACAAGGACGTGACGCTCGCCACCGAACTTGCGCGTGAAATCGGCGTGCCGATGAAAATCGCCAGCATCACCCACGCCGAAATGACCGAAGCCATGAACCGCGGCTGGGGCCATCTCGATTCGCGCGCGTTCCTGATGTTGCAAAAAGAACGCGCCGGCGTGGAAATCAAGGTTCCCGCAGCAGAAATACAGAAGGTGCTGGATCGCGACGGCTGACCTGCGGTTTTGTTCTACTGCGGCAAAGCCACCTCCGGCTTGCCGGTGGTGAGGAAATGATAGTAACTGTTGATGAATAAATTCATGCGATAGTAATTGCGCACGTCTTTGTATTTTTCGAACTTTACGTTCTGGTAAATTTCTTCGCGGTTCATGCCCTTTTTCACCGCATCGCGCATGCCTGCGTCAAAGTCCGACAACATCTGCGCTTCATTGAGCACGTCTTGTTTCACGCCAATGTCGCCGTGGCCGCCGAGATATTTATCCACATCCATCGCCGCCATTTTGCGCAACAACGCCACCCAGTTTGACATCGACGGCGTGAACGACGGATTGGGCCAACTGTTCTTCGAGAACGGCCCGCCGGAAAAAATCACCCGCTCCTGTGGAAAGTACACCAGTGTATCGCCGGGATTCTGCCCCGCACCGAGGTAGAGTAATTCCACCGTGCGGCCGCCGAGACTCAGCGTGAGCTTCGAATCAAACGTCACGTCCGGCAACACCAACTGCACTTCCGCCGGATCGAACTTTGTCTGCTTGAAATAGCCCATGCGGCGTTTCATTTCCACGCCGTGATGCGCCTGCATCATGCGCTGCGTGTCGCGGTGCGCAATGATGGTTGCGCCCTCGCGCTTGAACACCGGGTTGCCGAAGTAATGGTCGCCGTGCGCATGTGTGTTGATGACATACTTGATCGGCTTGTCGGTGGTTTTGCGGATCGCCGCCAGCAATTCCTCGGCGCGCTTCGGATGCTGGCGCGAATCAATCACCAGCACACCTTCATCGGTGACCAGCCACGCGTTGTTGGATTCCTGAAAGTGATACTGAAAAAACAATCCCGGCGCGACTTCGGTCACCGTGATCGGAATCGCCTTGTTTTGCACCGAGCCGTCTGCGGGCGCTTGCGCGTAGGCCGTTGCCGCAAACAGCAACACCAATCCCCACAGCACCGCGTGAATCATTTTCTGCTTCATGGTTACTCCTCTTGAGCGATCAATGCACAGCTTACGAGTGTAGTGGATCACTTGCATGCGCGCACACGCTGACGATAGGCAATTCGAATTGCCATAAATAACTACTTGTTTATAAACATTTTTTTTAAACGCACCATACCGGATATAGATGCCGAACCTTTTCGTGCAAAATAAAGTGAGCTTGATAACATTAACTTTCGGCGAGAGGCTGCACATGAGCGCCATTCAGCGCATAGCACACCGGATGGTCGTGGCAATGGCATCGTTGATAGCAACGATGGCTTTCGCGCAACCGAACCCCGCCGCGCCCGGCGCTTGCGGCGAAGTCGTAACCATCCCGACGCACAGCAACACCACCACGCGCTACGCGTTCGCATCCCCACCAAGTGCAAAAGTTGCGGTGATTCTGCTCGCGGGCGGCGGCGGCCATCTCGATCTTGACGACAAGGGCTGTCCGCGCGCACTTACCGGCAATTCACTGGTGCGTTCGATTCCGAATTTCCACAGCGCGGGCTTTGCCACCGCACTGGTCGATGCGCCGTCGGATTACCCCGGTGACGATGGTCTGGGCGGATTTCGTATCGCCGCCGATCATGCCGAGGATCTAGGGAAAATAATCGCCGACCTGCGCACGCGCACCAAAGCGCCCGTGTGGCTGATCGGCACCAGCCGCGGTTCGATATCCGCCGCCAACGCAGCAGCACGCCTTTCCGGCCCGGCGGCAGCCGACGGTGTGGTGGTCACCTCCGCGCTGATGTACGGCAATCGCGGCCAGAAATCGTGGGTGGCGCAAACTTTGTTTGATGTGGCGCTGGAATCCATCCGCATGCCGGTGCTGGTGGTCGGACATGCGGAAGACAAATGCCTGCGTTCCCCGCCCGACCAGATGGACAGAATCACCGCGCGCACCAACGGCGCGCGCGAACAAGTGGTAACGGTCACCGGCGGCCCCGGACGATCCGGCGCACCCAGTCTTGCTGCATGTGAAGGGCGTTCGCCGCATGGCTTTGTGGATCAGGAGGCCGAGGTTGCTGCGGGGATTGCGCGGTTTATTGGGGGCGGAAAGTATTAGGCACAATGCGCTGCGCACAAGTTATCCGTGAGATGGTGTACACGCTTAAACCATCCTCTAATATACTGGTTTTATATACAGATATCTGATACTTTAGGGAGTGTCACATTGAACGAATCTGCTTCGGGTTAGCGTTCAGTCCGTGTGCCGCCGCACAATACACCGTCCTCATGTAAACTAAATCACACGGCGCGTTATTCAGGAACCTAGATGGACCACCCACAACAACAAAATCTCTTTGATCTGCCCGCATCAGGGCTATACCTTACGAATTCGGCGACACGCACGGCGCGGTCCGGAACATTTACAGACAATATGAAGCTGCCTGTTCACAGGTGGTTTCGCTATTCAGCAGGATTTTCCGCAGAGTGGGCAGAGCACTTGATCCGCGAACATTCGCCATCTTCGGTGCTTGACCCATTTGCCGGTTCGGGCACAACGCTGCTTGCCGCCGAAGCTGCGGGAGTAATGGCCTACGGGTATGAAAGTCACCCGTTCGTTGCACGTATAGCAACCGCGAAAACGCACTGGAATCAGCGAGAAGGGGCGCTGTTTGATGCAACAAAGGATTTGTTGAAGGCAGCCTCGCAAAGCCCCTCCCAAGTCTTGACAGATGCTCCCGATCTCATGCGCAAGTGCTACACGCCTGAGGCGCTACAGCAACTTTACGCTTTCCGCTATGCGTACGCACGCTGTGCGGACAACTTTGAACCCGCGGTAGCCCAGCTATTATGGTTAGCGATTACCGCCATCTTGCGATCAACTAGTTTTGTCGGCACGGCACAGTGGCAGTACGTTCTTCCCAACAAACGCAAGGCAAAATCGCTGGCCCCCTTTACTGCGTTCGAGGAAAAGATCGCGGATATGGCTGCGGACATGGCAGTCCTGCGAAGCTCCGGTTGCCGCAGCGATGCGCGGGTACTTCTGCATGATGCTCGCATTGTACCCAAGGAAGTACCGCTGGATAGCGTTGATCTGATAGTAACTTCGCCACCCTACCCAAACAACTATGACTATGCGGACGCCACTCGACTGGAAATGACATTTTGGGGTGAGGTCAAGGGATGGGGTGATCTGCAACAAGTTGTTCGACAGTTCATCATTCGCTCTTGTTCTCAGCACGCCACAGCCGAAAAACTCCAGTTGGAGGCATTGCTTGCGGACGACTCGGTAAGCGCGATTCGCGACGACTTGTCAGTTGTATGCAACGAACTGGCCGAGGTTAGACAAACAAAAGGGGGTAAAAAGGCCTATCACACCATGATTGCTGCTTACTTTTGTGATCTCGCAAAGGTATTTCAGTCATTGCGCCCCATCTGCAAAAGAGGCAGCACGCTTTGTTTTGTCATTGGGGATTCTGCCCCGTATGGGGTCTATGTTCCGGTTGATGACTGGCTTGGAAAGCTGGCTATCGCTGCCGGGTTTGAGTCATTTAGATTTGAAAAACTCAGAGATAGAAACATTAAGTGGAAGAATCGCAAGCACCGAGTTCCTCTCCACGAAGGTCGCTTGTGGATTAAAGGGTAAACGTGGCTAATTCGCCTTCGCACCGCTTTGGACAGATCATTGGGGACTTGCTGGAAGAAATCATGGCTCCACAGTTGCAATCCTTTTGTGATGAGCGCGGTCTATACCTCGACAAAAAGGGAGCACGTGGCAAAGCAAGATCTGGGAAGAAAGTGTCGTGGTTGGACAAATACGGCAACAGCCATGACCTCGATTTTGTTATCGAAAAAAGTGGCGATGCTAACGTTCGTGGGCGTCCGCTCGCTTTTGTCGAAGCAGCGTGGCGCCGTTACACAAAACACTCGCGCAACAAGGCGCAGGAAATCCAAGGTGCAATTCTGCCAATCGCAGAAAAATACGGGTGGGATAAACCTTTCTTGGGCATCATTCTGGCTGGGGTGTTCACCGGTGCCTCTCTGACCCAAATGAAAACCTCCGGCTTTGAGGTTGCTTTGTTTCCCTACGACAGCATCGTTGCTGCATTCGCCGCAGTCGGAATAGATGCCAAATTTGACGAGCAAACGTCGGATGCGGTTTTTAAGCGCACGATAAAGCAGATCGACGCCCTGCCGCCAAAGCGCCGGGAAAAGTTAAAGCAAAATCTGGTGAATAAAAACCAGAAGCTGCTCGACCAGTTTTTCGCTGAACTGCAAGCCACGCTTGATCGTCAAGTCGAGCAGATAATCCTCATTCCTTTGCATGGACAGCAAAATGAGTTTGGAACAATCCATGAGGCAATTACTTTCGTAAAAAATTATCAGGAACACGCATTACGCGATGGCGGCTTCCGAAAATACGAGATCATCGTTCGATATAGCAACAGCGACAAAATAGAGGCGTCCTTTCAGGATAAAGAAAAGGCTATTGGATTCCTTGACTATATTCGAGAGGGTACTGGTGCGTGACTAACAGTCATTTCGACTCACGCCACCTTCCACCCCAGCCACTCGCAAATCCCGCGTCCCATCACCCATTCCTTGTCTTCGTCCTTGAGCCACGGCGCATCGTTCAGCCACATGTCGATCTGCTGACGATAAGGCACGGGCGAGCGCGACAGATCGCTGCCCCAGAACGTGCGCTTCGGCCCGAATGCTTCGTACGCCTTGCGCGCATATTCCTGCACGCGCTTAAACGGATACGACTCGGCCGAATAACACGGCAGCGCGCTGGCCTTGACCGCGACGTTGGGCCGTTTGGCAATCGTCAGCAGCTTGTCAAAATCCTTGAAGGTTTCGTCAAACGGTTTACTGCTAGTGAGCGCCATATGATCCATCACGATCTTGAGATCGGGGTAGCGTGCCGCCACATCGTCAATCGCCTGCACCATGTGTTGCGGCACCAGGATCATCAGGCGGATGCCCTGCTTTTCGGCCTCGCTCCACACCCAGTCGTATTTGCCGTCGAGCAACGGCTGCTGCAACACTGGGATGTGAAACGAAAAACGCATGCCGAGCATGCCGGGCTGCTTGCGCCAGCCGTCGATCGCCTGCGGCGCCACCGGCGCTTCCGGGTTGAATCGCCCCATGATGGCGAATCGATCCGGATGCGCTTTTACCGCAGCCAGCGCCAGATCGTTGCGGTCACCTTCCCACGACGGCGGCACGATCACTACGCGATCCACGCCCGCGGCATTCATCTCCTGCAGCAGTTCTTCGTGTCCCAGCGGAATATCGCGCTGCGCATGCGCGCGTCCCGGCCACGGCCGCTGCGGTGTGTTGGCGCCCCACACGTGGACCTGCGAATCGGCAATCAGCATTTTTGCATTACTCCCGGTAAGAACATTCAAGTGCGCGATTCAATGATGAATAGCGTCCCGCGTCAAGTGACTCAGGTTGCTCAAGACTATGTGGAACACCGCCCCACGCAACGCCGCCATCAGGTACAGTCTGCGAATGCCAGCCGCTCCGCAAACCATCCGGGACATCCCGCTGCCGTTCCTGGTGGGCGCGCTGCTGACCGGCCACATCATGGCCTCAATGGCGCTGCTGGTGCTGCCCGCACTCGCCCCCGAAGTCGCGCGCGAGTACGTGATCGATGCCTCGCTGATCGGCTACTACATCAGCCTGGTCTGCGCGGGCCAGTTGGTAACGCTGACGTGGTTCGGTAACATCACGCGCCGCTACGGCGGCTGCCGCATCAATCAGGCCGGGCATGCCTGCGTCGCGGCGGGCATGACTTTCACAATGGTGCCGGCGCCGATCTTCCTCGCTGTGGGCGCGGTGGTGGTGGGGTTCGGTTACGGGCTGATCGGGCCGTCGTTTTCGCATTTGCTGATGCGCTTCGCGCCGCCCAAGCGGCGCAATTTCATTTTTTCGTTACAACAAACCGGCGTGCCCATGGGCGGCATCGCCGCCGCGCTGCTGTGCCCTGCGATTGCGCTGGCCTTCGGCTGGCGCTGGGCGGTACTGCTCAGCGTGCTATTGCTCGGCTTCGCGGTGATGCTGATGCAACGCGGCCGCGCGCGCTGGGACGACGACCGCGATGCCGCCGTGCGCGCCATATCATCCAACCCGCTGGCCAACGTAATGCTGGTGTGGCGCACGGCGCCGCTGCGCCGCATCGCGATAGCGGGCGGCGCCTTTTGCTGGGCGCAATTTTGCGTGAGCGCATACACCGTGGTTGCGTGCGTCAAGGTGTTCGACATGAGCCTGATTGCGGCGGGCGGCATGCTCACCGTGGTGCAGATTTCGAGCGGCTTCGGCCGTGTACTCGTCGGATGGGCCGCCGACGCATTGGGCAACACATCGCGCGTGCTCGCCTGGAATGCTGTGCTGATGATCGTCATCTGCGTGGTGTCGATCTGGATGGCGCCAGGCTGGCCGCTGGCCGCGATTTACGTGTTGTTCGCGCTGCACGGCATGACCTCGGGCGCGTGGGCGGGCGCGTCGCTGGCCGAAGCCGGAAGACTCGCGCCGCAGGGCGCGGTCACCGCGGCGCTCAGCGGCGTGCTGGTGTTCATCAACACCGGCAAGATGATCGGCCCTATCGTGTTTGCGAACGTTTACCTGTTCTCGCAAAGCTACGGCTGGGCGTTTGCCTCGCTCGCCATTCCCGCATTAATTGCCTGGGTTGTGATGAGCCCTAAAAAATTCAATAAAAACAAATAGTTACTTGCGAACCTCCGCCAGCAACTGATCCCAGTTTTTCGGCAACTGAATCTGCTTGCAGGTGGGAAAGCCGAGCACACCGTTGTGCGCAAAGATATAAACGCTGTTGCGCGTGAGATCGCCGGTGACGCAAATCAGAAAATCTTCGGGTCGCCACACCAGCGGCACCATGCGGTTCGGATCGTCGGACTCGTGATACACCTTGGGGATGCGTCCGGCCTTGTGTTCAGCGGCAAGATCCCACGTCGGCTTTTGCGTCCAGTCTCGCAACGTGCGCTCGAACTCGTGCGCCGGTATGCGCGCGTGATCGAACAGATACTGTTGCATGTCGCGCTTGGACCAGCCTGACGCCGCTATGGTCTCGGCAATAATCGGTGAAATCAGCATTTGCGGCCGCAGCGTGTCGTAACCCTGCCCCACCGAGAACATGAATTGCCACGAATACTGCTTGACCATCGCGTCGCACACGTACGGCATCAGTTCTTCCGCCGTGGCGCCCGACACTGACGAGATGTGATTGCCGCCGGTGTGGCGCGAAATCATCACCGTGTTGTCGCCGGCCTTGAAGCCGAAATCAACGCTGGTCGGCGTCCAGCCGATTTTTTTCACAACCTCTTCATTCTCAGCCACCACCACACGCCAGGTGTTGCCGAAGGTTGCCTTGTCGTTTTTGTGCGGCAAAAATCCTGCAATGTTGCGCAAATAGAGCCGCCAGAAACGGCCGACGGATGTATTCGCCAGAAAGCCGTCGCGCATCACGCCCTGCGTGTAGTTGAACTCGAGCTGCTTGATGATGTTGCCGTTGAGAATGATCAGCGTTTCGCCGCCGGGCGTATTGCCGCTGTGTTCGACGCCGTAACCGTGATCGGCCATCGCTTCAACCAGCGCCACCAGCACCGGCATGTATTCCGGACGGCAGCCCGCCATCACGCCGTTGACGGCAATGCTCCAAATCGTCGCAGCGCGGCTGTCGGGCAATAAGTTACCGAGCGATTCATCGGGATTGCGATCGGTATAGCGCAGGAATTGTTCAATCTTCTGCGGCGTCGGCGGCACAATCGGCAGGCCGTCGGAAAGCTCGTGGCGATAAAAATAATCGTTGATCTCGTCGAAACTGCCTTCGACGATGACCTCGCGCGAATCCGGTTCCGATTCGCCCTTCACCGCTTTCGGCGGATTGAGCAGGTTATCGATCACATGCTGCAGCGTGACTTCAAGAACGTTTTTGCGCAGTTGCTCCTTGCTTTGCACGCCGGGATGACCGACCACGCGCGCCACCGGCAGGTTGGGCATGCCCAGCCCTCTGGACGCTGCCACCGCTAGCGTCATGAAGCCTTCGCCCACCAATGTCGAAGACGGCAGGCCGCTGCCCTCGCCCGCTGCACTGGCCCGCAACACGGCGGGCGTGCAGCTGCCTCAACACCCCATGCCGCTGATGACGGCATCGACTCCTTTTTCCTTGAACTTCTGCGGCAATGCGGCCACCACTGCACGCTCGTCGCTGCCGTGCGTGTTGCCGAATTCCTTCCAGCTCACAAACTTGACGTCCGGATAACGCGCCCTGATGCCCTCTTCAAGATGCTCGAACACCTCGTTGCCGCGGAACACTTCGTCCCAGACCTGCGCGATCACCTTGCCGTTCAACGTGTCGAGGCGCTTGGCCAGCGGTTTGATTTTGGATTGGCGCGGGCTGCGCGGCCACAGGGCCTGATAAAAACCGTCTTTGGCGTCGTACATGATGAGGTGCTCCGGGAAAGTAACTTGAATGGTGCGGGCGATTATGCGGCGCGGGATAGCGTAGCGTCCAGCGGGGTTCCACAAGATGACTGACCGTGATGATCAACCAACAAGGCGAAGCCGGCCGCTCACTCCACCGTAATCCCCGTTGCCTTCACCAGCTTGGTGAACCGCTCGACCTCGCTGCGTATGTGGCCGGCGAACTGTTCGGGTGTGCCGCCCACCGCGTCAAAGCCCAGCTTCTTCAATGCGCCGGGCACTTCGGGCAATGCCAGGGCTTTGGTGGTCTCGGCATTGATGCGGCTCACGATGGCTGGCGGTGTGCCCGCCGGCGCAAGCAGGCCGAACCACGAGGTGACCTCAAAACCCGGGTACCCGGCCTCAGCCATCGTCGGCAGCTCCGGCATCAAGGGCGCGCGTTTCGGTGTGGTGACCGCCAGCACCCGCGCCTTGCCCGCTTTCGCGTGCGGCTCGATGCCGACCACGGTAAAGAACATCGCTGACACTTCGCCGCTCAGCAGCGCAGTCAGCGCGGGCGTGGTGCCCTTGTACGGCACATGCACCAGCTTGATGCCCGCCATCATGTTCAGCAGTTCGCCGCTCAGGTGATGGGTGCTGCCGTTGCCCGCAGAGCCGTAGTTGAGATCACCCGGGCGCTTCTTCGCGAACGCGACCAGATCCTTCACCGTTTTCACCGGCAACGACGGGTGCGCCGTCAGCACGTAAGGCGTCGATGCGATCAGGATGATCGGCGCGAAATCCCGGATCGCATCGTACGGCAGCTTGCGGTACACCGCGGGGTTTGAACCGTGCGTGGAATTGTTGGCCATGAACAGCGTGTAGCCGTCGGCCGGCGCGCGCGCCGCGGCTTCCGTACCGACCGTGCCACCGGCGCCCGGCCGCGCGTCGATAATGAATTGCTGGCCCATCTGCTCGGCGAGTTTGGCACCCAGCACCCGGCTCACGTTGTCGGTGGCGCTGGCCGGCGCCTGTGCAATGAGGATGCGGATTGATTTTGCGGGATAAGTCTGGGCCGCAGCCGGCAGCGCCAAAAGCACTGCAACACAAGGTAAAACCGCGGTTAACACTGAGCATTGAAAACGCATTTTTTCGCCTTTATCTTTTATCAAGAATGAAAAGTGTCGATCAGGATCTTATCAGCCTGTCCGCGTCGGCAATCAGTTCCGCCACCAGCACGCACAGCTCCGCAATAGTGGATTCCTCCACTTCCAGAAAACCCTCGTATTCCGCCAGATTGCGCTTGCGGTGCGCGGCATCCAGCACGCGCCAGCGCGCATCCTCCCAGCCCAGCGTGTGGGTGAGGCACTGAAACACCGTAAAACGGTTTTCGCTACGGTAGCCGTGCCAGCGCAAAGCCGCCAGCGCCGCCGCATGTCCTGCACTGTAGGCGCAGGTAAATCGTGTTGACGCCGAAACGCCGGTGACCGTGGCATCCGCCAACAAACCACGCGCCCTTGCCAGCATGCGTGCCAACTCGTTTTCGTTGCGCGGCTCGGCCTTCAGCTGGCCGATACGCACCAGGTTATCCAGCGCGGTCCGGCTCATGCAGGTTTCCGATCAGCGGCAGCAGCGGCTGCACCAGCACGCGATTCACGAAAGAATCCGCTTCCGCCCGGCGATTATTGAATTCAGCGGCCGTATAAAGCGTCGGGTTGATCTTGCGGCCGAGCAACACCTCCGCCGGCGCGAGCGCCTTGATCACCCGTGCGAGCGTGAGCTTGCTGCCGACGATCATCACGTCGATGTCGCTGTCGGCGGTGTCAGTCTGTTTGGCATAGGAACCATAGATCCACGCGCCGTCGACATCGGCGGCCAGCACCTGCAATGCATCGCGCAGCAGCGGCTCCGCACCCAGCGTCTTGCGCGTCAGCGCGACCAGCTCGCTGAACACGGGGCTTTGCGGATTGGCACGGATGCGGCGCAGGTTGCCGACGCGCTCCGACAACACCAAGCCGGCATCGGCCAGCTTATTCAGTTCGCGCTGCAGCGTCGCACTACCGAGGCCGGTAAGCCGGCGCAGCTCGTTCAGATAGAACTCGCGCTCAGGCTGGCCGAACACCCAGCGGTAGACGCGGGACTGGCCTTCAGAAAACAGTGCGGTGCTGATCGACATGGCGGGAGCTTAGCACGATCATGCCAATTATTGGCATGATCGTGCTACTTTGTAGAAGAATTCAGAGCGTCCCTCAAGACAAAATTGTATAACTATTTGTTTTTATTGTATTTTTAATGTCATACGCAATAAGAATCGAGCCCGGCACCTACGCGTTTTCGACACCACCATCACCACAATTTATGGCCTACCGTCCCAGCAATCCCAATATCCCGGAAACAATGCCTTTATTGGCACGCGGCTTTGCCGTCTGATTGACCTGCTGAATCCGGCTGACGAACTGCGAGTCCTTGCTGCACGTCAGCAGCAATTTATCCATGGCCCGCGTCATCGCCACGTAAAGCAATTTTGCTTCTTCGTGAATGTCGTAATCCCGGTGCGGCATGTAACCGAGCCCCGGGATCGCCACCACCGGAAACTCCAGGCCCTTGCTGCTGTGCATGGTCATCGCCCAGGCTGCGCGCCAACTGCTCCTGCTGCATATCCATCACCCGCAGCAGGT
>JBEBHE010000124.1:0-12087 GCA_040081205.1 Burkholderiales bacterium
TGTAAGTACGTTATAGTAATTAAGTATATATACTTATATCCTCTATTGTGAGGCATGAACAATTGCCAAAAACATCGGCTCGGCGTGAATGCCAACCCTGTACTGCTTGCTGTGACGGCTGGCTGCAAATTCGCATTAATGATGTTCCGGTTTACCCTGGTCGCCCATGTCCTCGCAGCACCGGTAAAGGCTGCAACGACTATGCGAATCGGCCGACACATCCCTGCGTGCAATTTGAATGCGGATGGCGCGGAGCGGACAGTCCTTTGCCGGACTGGATGAAACCCAGCAACGCCAAGGTTATTGTGCTGTTTGATCAATACCAATGGCGCGGTATGCCAGTGGACGTCGCTGTGCCGGTCGGGCGGCGCATTCCGCCACGGGCGCTAAACTGGCTAAAAAAGTTTGCAGAAGTGCATGGACGTCCCTTGCTTTACGCGGAGCAGATTGTGCAGGACGGCAGTTATGTGGTTAAGCAACGTGTCGCCGCATATGGCCCTGCCGAATTCCAGCAAGAATTCACGCCGGCTGAAATACAGCAGCAGCCCCTGTCCCATGACATGCCATTTGGACAGCAGCGTCGACCGGCGACGTCTATCCAAACCGCGCAGCAACCGTCTTTCGGAGAATGACGCCCCGACTAGCGCCATAGTAATTAGTGCGTCGACGTGGCGCAGGGCAATCAAACCACACTCGGGTCGTGCAGTGTAGCCGCAAGGGCGAGCGGCGGGACAACTCGCGCAAGTGCGGTATTAAGCGGTCTTGTGCTGGACGGCAGCGTGCGGCATGACGCATCCTGTGGGACAATTTCGGCATGGATAAAGTAATGAAGCCGCCAGTCGCCGCTAGCGCCGCCGCGATGGCGCCTGGGATACATCAGACGGGCGTTCTGGCCATGATGTTCTTCGTGCTGTATGTGGCGCTCGATTGGCTGACGTATGTCTTTCCCGCGCGTTTCGGCATCACTCCGTTTAATCCGGAAGCGGCGGTGGCCGTGGCCATGCTGATGTTTTGTGGCAAGCGATACCTGCCGCTGGTTTTTCTGGCCGTGCTTTGGGGGGAGTATGCGCTGCCGGTGCCGGCGCGGCCCTTATTGCTGATGATAATCAACAGCACCATGCTTACGGTCGGATATGCGGTGATGGCGTATTTTTTAACCGGCAGATTCCGTATACGCATCGAGCTGGATACCCGGCGCGACGTGCTGCGGCTGATAAGCGTGACACTCGCATGCATGCTGGTATGCGGGGTGGCGTATGTGGGCGTGCTGGTGTCGTTCGGGATTGGTCCCGCTGATCGCTACTTTAATGGCGCGCGCCGGTTTTTCATCGGCTACAGCGCGGGCATACTGATTGTGGCGCCACTGCTGTTCATGCTGTTCGGCGAGCGCCGGCGCAAGCAGTTCGCTGAGTTCTTGCATTCGTTCGAAGCGTTGGCGCACATTGCGGCGATTGCGGCCTGCGTGTGGTGGGTATTCTTGCAGGGCCAAAGCGATCACGTGAGAAATTTCTACCTGTTATTCCTGCCGCTGATTTGGTCGGCGACGCGATTCGGGGTCGTGGGCGCTGCGAGCGCGCTGGCGCTGATTCAAACAGGAATATTACTGGTGGTGTCGCTCAGCGGCTATCAGCCCGTATCGGTATTCGAGCTGCAATTGCTGCTGATCGCCCTGGCGATTACCGGGCTGCTGCTGGGCGTGTCTGTCGATGAACAACGGCGTGCTACCGACGATTTTCGGGAATCGCTGAAGCTGGCGGCGGCCGGCGAAATGGCGGCTGCCATCACGCATGAAATCAACCAGCCGCTGACTGCGCTTTCCGGCTATGCCATGGCGGGGCAGTTGATCGCCGCGTCGCCTCATCCGGATCGCGACCAGTTAAATGAGGTCATGCGCAAGCTATTGGAGGAATCAAAGCGCACTGCCGCAGTGGTACGCCGGTTGCGTGATTTCTTCCGCTCGGGTGCAACACGGCTGGAAACAATTTCGATGGCCGCACTCGTACAGCAGGTGGTCGAATCGTTGCATGCAAGAGCCTCGGCGGCGAATATCGCGCTATCGTTCCGGGCCGATGACGCTTTGCCGCCGGTGCTGGCGGACACATTGCAGATTGAGGTGGTGTTGCGTAACTTGCTGCTTAACGCGATTGACAGTGCGGCGCAAGCCGCGCCGGCGGGCGGCAGCGTATCGATCACGATTGAGGCGGGCAAGGCCGGTGGTATTATGGTGGCCGTGCGGGACAGCGGAGCCGGTATCCGTGAAGCCGATGCACAGCGCCTGTTTGAATCGTTCGTGACGACTAAACCATCGGGCATGGGTATGGGACTTGCCATCAGCCGCGCTATTATTGATGCGCATGGCGGGCAGATATGGGCTGTCCCGGGGAATACCGGCTTGGTCTATTTTAGCCTGCCGCCGGACGCGAAAGCGGTCCGGTAACAACGCGTAGCGACGAGGAAAATGGGAATGATGGCAATAAAACCGCATACGGTATCCACAGATCAGGGGCAACGGGCGCTACTTACGGTTTATCTGGTGGACGACGATCCGGCTATCCGCGACGCGCTATCGTTGTCGCTCAGCCTGGGGGGATACCATACTGCCCAGTTTGCCAGCGCCGAAGATTTTTTCAGCGCGTTTGATCCGGGGTGGATGGGATGTGTGGTTGCGGATATCCGCATGCCTGGTATGAGCGGTTTGCAATTGCAGGCATTACTGGCGGAGCGCGGTTCCAAGCTGCCGGTGGTCATCGTCACGGGGCATGGCGATGTGGCTTCTGCGCGCGCGGCCTTCCGCGGCAAGGCCATCGATTTTCTTGAAAAGCCGTTTGATGGCGAGCATTTGATCCGCGCGATCGAAACCGCTTTTGAACATGAACTCGGACGCATCAATCAGCAGGCCAGCCAGATGCGGCGCGAGGCCGTGCTGTCGTCGCTGTCGCCGCGCGAACGCGAAGTGATGGATTACCTGACCCAGGGGTTGCATGCGAAAGAAATCGGCGAGCAAATGGGCATCAGTCATCGCACGGTCGAAGTTCATAAAGCGCACATCATGGAAAAAATGGGCGTGCGCAGTGTGATCGATATCATGCGTCTTACCGAAGGGGCGCCGGCACAAAAAATCGTGTAGCCAAAGCGGCGTTCATTGTCCCAACGGCCTCATAAATAAAAAGCCGCGCTGATGCGCGGCTTTTTATTTAGAAAAAATGCTTAGTTGTATTGCAGTTTTCCCTCGACCACGCGCACGCGGTCGCCGGAGCGAAAGCCCGGTTCGGTTTCATACGGGAAGGTGCGGGTGCTGCCGTCTTCCATGCGCACCACCACGTCATAACGCTTGCCGGACTTGACGTGTTTTTCCACCTGATGGCCGGCGAACGCGCCGCCGGCGGCGCCCGCGACGGTGGCGACTTTGCGGCCTGTGCCGCGACCGACCTGATTGCCGAGCACGGCGCCGGCTACGCCACCGGCGATGGCGCCGAGGCCGCTGCCTTCGCCGGCGACAGTTTGTGTGTTAACCATTTCGACGCGACCGCAGGTGTTGCAAATGGCGGGCGCGGGGGGCGGTGCTTGCGTGACGACGGCCGGCGGATACGATGCCGCAGGCGCAGTCGGCGGATAATCATACGTTGCCGGGTATTGCGGCGCCGGCGCGCCTTGCGGATACGAAGGTGCGGCTGCCGGGTAGGTTGGCGCCGGGCGCGGCTGCGGTTGCTGTTGGGCTACCGGGCGCGGTGCAGGTGCCGGCGGTGCGACTGCTACCACCGCTTTTTTGGGCGGTTCGACGGCGACCGGTGCTGCCACGGGTGCTGGCGCAGCCGCCACAGGCGCTGCGGGCGCGGCTACGGGAGCAGGTGCGGCTGCGGTTACCGGTGAAGGCGCAACTTCCGGGGCCTTGTCACTCTTGGTCGGGATAAAGCCGGTCATCACACCCACGCCCACAAGGCTGGCTGCGGTTACCGACACGGCGGCGATGCCCACCAAGGGATTCATTTTTGCGGTTTCAGACATGTCATTTCTCCATTTTCAATTTGACATTCATTCCGGGTGAATGGTTTGTGATGCCCGTTCCATCCGCCCCTTCCTGACTACTGCAACTAACGGCTAGGATAGCACGGCGTTTACCCGTGATACGTGAAAATGTCACACCGAAACAAGTTGTTACACTTGATCAGCACTTATAAGCTACTGAGTAATTTACGAATTTTGGCTACGTTTGCAACTCGGGACGGCTGCGGAATAGTTCGAGTGCTTCCGGATTCGCCAGCGCTTCGCTGTTCTTGACCGGCAGGTTGAGCACGACATTGCGCACGGCCAATTCCACGATTTTGCCGCTGCGTGTGCGCGGAATGTCGGCGACTTGCAATACTTTGTCGGGCACGTGGCGCGGCGTGGTGTTGTCGCGGATCTGCTGCTTGATTTTGTTGGTGAGCGCATCGTCCAACGTGAGCCCATCGCGCAGACGCACGAACAGAATCACGCGTACATCGCTCGGTTGTTGTGGCGGCCAGTCTTGGCCGATGGCGAGGCTTTCGACAACCTCGTCGAGTTTTTCGACCTGACGATAGATTTCAGCAGTGCCGATGCGCACGCCGCCGGGATTGAGTACCGCATCCGAGCGGCCGTAGATGATGAGGCCGCCGTGTTCGGTGTATTCCAGATAATCGCCGTGACGCCACACATTGGGATACTTGTCGAAATACGCCGCATGGTATTTGCTGCCATCGGCATCGTTCCAAAAACCCAGCGGCATCGATGGAAACGGCGCGGTGCAGACCAGCTCGCCTTTTTCGCCGCGCAACGAACGCGCGTCTTCGTCGAACACTTCGACTTTCAGTCCGAGGCCCGGCGCCTGAATTTCACCACGCCATACGGGGGCTGCGGGATTGCCCAGCGCGAAGCACGACACAATGTCGGTGCCGCCTGAGATCGACGCGACATGCAGGTCTTTTTTAATGTTGCGATAGATGTAATCAAAACTCTCCGGCGCCAGCGGCGAACCGGTGGAGAGCAGCGCCTTGAGCTTCGGCAGCTTGTGCGTGACGATGGGCTGCAGGCCGAGCTTGGCAATGGCATCAATGTATTTGGCTGCAGTGCCGAAGAGCGCGATGTTTTCGGCTTCGGCGTAATCCCACAATATGCGGCCGCGCCGCACGAAGGGTGAGCCGTCGTAGAGCATGAGGGTTGCGCGCGAGGCCAGGCCCGATACCAGCCAGTTCCACATCATCCAGCCGCAGGTGGTGTAATAGAAGAGGCGGTCGCGCGGCTTTACATCGGTGTGCAGTTGGTGTTCTTTCAGATGCTGCAACAGCGTGCCGCCCGCGCCATGCACGATGCATTTGGGCACGCCAGTGGTGCCTGATGAATACAAAATATAAAGCGGATGATCGAACGGCAGGCGCTCAAAATGGATGTCGCTTGCCTGAAACGGCGCCATAAAGTCGCGTATGTCGATGGCGTTTTTAATGCCAGTCAACGGCGGTTCGGCACGCGTGTACGGCACCACCACAACTTTTACCACCGACGGCAGTTGTGCCGCGATGTCTTTTACCCGCGGCAATACATCCACCGATTTGCCGAGGTGAAAATAACCGTCCACCGCCAGCAGCACTTTGGGTTCGATCTGCCCAAAGCGGTCGAGTACGCCCTGAGCACCGAAATCCGGCGAACACGAAGACCACACCGCGCCGATGCTGGCGGTGGCGAGCATGCCGATAACGGCGCCAGGGAGATTCGGCAGATAAGCGGCGACGCGATCACCGGGTTTGACGCCTTGCGCGCGCAGCGCCTGCGCGAGGCGCGAGACTTCGGCATAGAGTTCGCCCCAACTGACGCGGCTTTTCAGTTGCTCCTCACCCCAAAACACGATGGCGGTGGAGCGGTCACGCCGACGCAGCAGATTCTCCGCGAAATTCAGCCGTGCTTCGGGAAACCAGCGCGCGCCGGGCATGCGGTCGCGATCGATAAGGATGGTGTCGCCCTGTGTTGAGCCGACCACGCCGCAGAATTGCCAGATCGCCTGCCAGAATTGTTCACGGTCGTTGCATGACCAAGCGTGAAGTTCAGCGTAATCGCTGGCGTTAACGCTGACGCCGTAACGTTCGTGGACGAACCGGGTGAATGCCGTGAGATTGGATGCGGCAATGCGTTGCGGGGAAGGTGTCCACAAGGGCTGATCCATGTTGACCTCGCGAATTTCGGTGGCGGATTACTCTGGGCGCATCTGCGGAAACAAAATCACATCGCGTATCGACGGGCTGTCGGTGAGCAGCATCACCAGTCGGTCGATGCCGATGCCCGCACCTGCGGTCGGCGGCAAGCCGTATTCCAGCGCGCGGATGTAATCGGCGTCGTAATGCATGGCCTCGTGGTCGCCCGCGTCTTTTTGTTTGACTTGCTCCTGAAAGCGTTGAGCCTGATCTTCGGGATCGTTCAATTCCGAAAAGCCATTGGCGATTTCGCGGCCCGCGATGTAAAGCTCGAAGCGTTCGGTGATTTCCGGGTTTTTGTCGTTACGGCGGGCGAGTGGCGACACTTCGGCTGGATAGTCGATCAGAAACGTCGGCTCGTGCAGTTTGGTTTCCACCGTGTTTTCAAACAGGGTGAGTTGCAGCGCGCCGAGGCCATCATTGGGGCGTGGTTCGACGTGCAGGCTTTTTAACTTGGCGATAATTTTAGTTTTGTCGTTCAGTACGTCCTCGCCGATGTCGGGTTGATACTTGCGAATCGCTTCGGTGATGGTGAGGCGCGCATAGGGCTTGGCAAAATCAAGTTCCTTGCCTTGATACATGACTTTGGTTCCACCGGCGGCCTGCGCCGTTTCGCGAATCAGGCGCTCGATGAAATCCATCATGCCGTTGACTTCCATGTAGGCGCAATAAAACTCCAGCATGGTGAATTCAGGATTGTGCCGCGTGGACATGCCTTCGTTGCGGAAGTTGCGATTGATCTCGAACACGCGTTCAAAGCCGCCGACCACCAATCGCTTCAGATACAACTCGGGCGCGATGCGCAGAAACAATTGCATGTCGAGCGCGTTGTGATGCGTCACAAACGGACGCGCCGCCGCGCCGCCGGGTATCTGGTGCATCATCGGCGTTTCGACTTCGAGATAGTTTTCGGCGGTCAATACGTTACGCACCGCCTGAATGATCTGCGAGCGTTTGCGGAACGTGGCGCGGGTTTCTTCGTTGACGATGAGATCGACGTAGCGTTGGCGATATTTGATTTCCTGATCCGTCAGACCGTGAAATTTCTCCGGTAGCGGGCGTAATGATTTTGTCAATAAAAACAAATACTTACATCGTATCGTCAATTCGCCAGTTTTGGTCTTGAACAGCGTGCCGGTGACACCGACGATATCGCCGATGTCGTAATGCTTGAAAGCATCTTGTGCTTCTTTGCCGGTGTCGCCTTCGGAAACATAAATCTGGATGCGGCCGCTGGTGTCCTGAATGGTGGCGAAACTGGCTTTGCCCATCACGCGTTTCAGCATGATGCGGCCCGCGACGGTGGCGCTAACGGCTTCTTGCTCCAGCACGTCGCGTTCCGTGGCGGCGTGTTTGGCCATCAGATCACCCGCGTGATGCTCCTGCACAAAATCATTGGGGAAAGCGATTCCTTTTGCGCGCAAGGCGGTGAGCTTGGCGCGGCGTTCTTCAATGATTTTGTTGGTGTCCTGCTCGGCGACTTTATCCGGCGCGTTGTTTTGTTCGTTCATGATGTTTACAACCCTTGCTTGAGACTGGCTTCAATAAAAGTGTCCAGCGCGCCGTCGAGTACCGCCTGCGTGTTGCCGATTTCGATGTTGGTGCGCAAATCCTTGATGCGCGACTGATCGAGCACGTAAGAGCGTATCTGATGTCCCCAGCCGATGTCGGTTTTGGAGTCTTCCATCGCCTGCTTTTCTTCATTGCGCTTGCGGAGTTCCAATTCAAACAAGCGCGATTTCAGCATCGCCATTGCTTCAGCACGATTGCGGTGCTGAGAGCGGTCACTCTGGCATTGCACCACAATGCCGGTGGGCACGTGCGTAATGCGCACGGCGGAATCTGTTTTGTTGATGTGCTGGCCGCCCGCGCCGGACGCGCGAAACGTATCGGTGCGCAGATCGGCCGGGTTGATGTCGATTTCTATCGAATCATCGACTTCCGGGTAAACGAACACGCTGGCAAACGAGGTGTGACGGCGGCTGTTGGCGTCGAACGGTGATTTGCGCACCAGACGATGCACGCCGGATTCAGTACGCAGGCGTCCATACGCATAATCGCCGGTGATTTTTAGCGACGCGCTCTTTAGGCCGGCGACTTCGCCGAGAGATTCCTCCAGCAACTCGACTTTGAATTTTTTGCTTTCGCAATATCGCAGATACATGCGTTGCAGAATGGAAGCCCAGTCTTGCGCCTCTGTGCCGCCGGAGCCGGCTTGTATGTCGAGAAAACAGTTGTTGGAATCCATCTCGCCGGAGAACATGCGGCGAAACTCCATTTCTGCCACGGTGTTTTCCAGTCCCTGCGCATCCTTTGCTACGGCTTGCAAGGTGGCGTCGTCGGATTCTTCGCGCGCCATCGCAAAAAGGTCTTGCGCGTCGCGCACGGTGGAGGCGAGCGAGGTAAGCGAGTTAACGGTGTATTCGAGGGATTTACGCTCTTTGCCGAGTTCTTGCGCGCGCTTGCTATCGCTCCAGACGGCAGGATCTTCGGCGAGCCTTATGACTTCATCGAGGCGATTGCGCTTGGTGTCGTAGTCAAAGATACCTCCGCAGCTCCGTGGTGCGTGTTTCGATGTCCGCGATTTGCTTGGCGATGGCGTTGATGTGTTCAGCTTCCATGATGCGCGTGATCCTTAGAAAGCACGATTATAACCGGCATCGTCATTCCCGCGAAGGCGGGAATCACGGGAGCGGTATTGCACGACACGAAAACCGGGCGACCGTAAACTACAGATGCTCCCAATGATCCAGCATCAATTGCGTCGAAACATTGCCGTTGTATTCGTTGATGCTGAAGCGGTAGACCGCGCGGATGGCGTCGGGCAGCGGTTCATTGTGGCCGAATAAAATGCCGTCGAAAATTTTTCCGTCACGGCGCAGACGCAGCTTGAGATGACGCTCGCCGACGATGCGTTGCTGCACGATCTCGAATGGATCCAGAAAGCGCGGTTCGGGAAACCCCTGTCCCCAGATGCCATCGCGCAGCGCGTGTGCGGCATCAAGTGTCGCGTGCTCAACCGGTAGCGAGCCGTCGGTCTCAATTTCCCGTTCCAGATCGGCGGGCGAGAGCAGGGCGCGTACTACGTCCTCAAACAGTTTCTGAAACCGTTCGAAGTCGGTCTCGCGCAAAGTGAGTCCCGCGGCAGCGGCGTGGCCGCCAAAACGCAGAATCAATCCTGGCGCGCGTTTGGACACCAGATCCAGCGCATCGCGCAGATGCAGCCCGCGTATGGAACGGCCGGAGCCTTTGATTTCACCTTCATTGCCGCGCGCGAAGGCGACCGCCGGGCGATGGAATTTATCCTTGATGCGCGAGGCGACGATGCCGATCACGCCCTGATGCCATTGCGGATCATAAAGACTTAGCGTGTAGCCGCTGGCGTCGGCATTTTGTTCCAGCGCGGCGAGGGCGGATTCCTGCATGTCGGCTTCGATGGTGCGGCGTTCGCGGTTTAGCGCATCGAGTTCAGATGCGATTTCCCGTGCGCGGATGTCGTCTTCCGCAAGCAGGCATTCGATGCCGAGCGACATATCGGTCAATCGCCCTGCGGCGTTGAGACGCGGCCCGACCGCAAAACCCATGTCGTAGGTGCCCGCGCGCGCAGGGTCGCGGCCCGCCACCCGCAGCAGCGCCATCACGCCCGGCTGTGCACGGCCCGCGCGTATGCGGCTGAGTCCCTGCGATACGAGGATGCGATTGTTCTCATCAAGCCGCACCACATCAGCGACAGTGCCGAGTGCGACGAGATCCAGCAAGTGCGCGAGATTGGGCAGATCGGCGATGCCACGTTCGCGCAGCACCGCGCGCAACGCCAGCATGAGATAAAACATCACACCTACGCCGGCGAGATGCTTGCTGGGGAAGGTGCAGCCGTGCTGATTCGGATTGATGATGCACCAGGCATCGGGCAGCGACTCACCGGGCAAATGATGATCGGTTACCAGCACCTTGATGCCGAGGCGATTAGCCTCCGCTACCCCTTCCACGCTGGCGATGCCGTTATCGACGGTGATGATGACGTCAGGTAGTTTTTCGCGCGCGGCGAGCTGCACGATTTCCGGCGTGAGTCCGTAACCGTACTCGAAGCGATTAGGCACGAGGTAATCAATCGTTGCATTCATGGCGCGCAGCGCGCGCATGCCGACCGCGCAGGCGGTAGCGCCGTCGGCGTCGTAGTCGGCGATGATCAGCAGTTTTTTCTTGTCAGCGATGGTGTCGGCAAGCAGAGTGGCCATGCGCTGCACATGGAGCATTGATGATGGCGGATGCAGCCGTTCGAGATCAGTCGCGAGTTGCTGTTCGCTGAGGATGCCGCGCGCGGCGTAAACACGCGCGAGCAACGGATGCACACCGCTTTGCGTGAGTGCGTTGATCGTATCCGGTGACACCGGGCGCGTGGTGATTGAAGGCATTGTTATCGTAAGTATTTGTTTTTATGCCAGAATTTCATGTAGTCGCTGGCGTGATTTACAAACTGCCGAGTGCCAGTGTCATTAGAGGTAATCAGTGTCAGTGTTTTCAGATCGCGTTCTTTCAGCATGTCCAACAACGGCATGAACCAATCGCGATTAAGCACAGTCACAGCGTTGCTCCAGGCTTGCGCGTCGCCCTGACGCAAAAATGTCTCCAGCCGTTCATACGAAAATAAATGCGAACCGTCTTTGAGTTTCTCCGGGGTGACACGCGCAGGCTGCGGCTGAAGCGGGCATGTGCTGTGGTGCGCCAGCGCACGCACGATCCCGTCGTCACTCCATACCGTTGCAAACGGCGACGATGCGGCTGTGGGCAAGGTACCGCCACCCCACAGCCAAACGCTGTTCACGGGCAATTGTCCACGTGTTTCGCGTGCATCGTTCATCGCATGCGAATGCAGCAGCATTTGTATTTCAGTGAGGATGCGATGCCAGCGCGGGCTGTCCGGGCCTTGCGGCAGAAAAGAGCGCACGTCGCGGCCGGTTACCGAGGCCAGGTTGGCGGTGGTGATCGATGGACTGGCGCCGCTGTGCAGGAACCAGCGGCCGGGGTGTGGCGCATA
The DNA here is from genome assembly GCA_040081205.1 of Burkholderiales bacterium. Lineage (GTDB taxonomy): Bacteria > Pseudomonadota > Gammaproteobacteria > Burkholderiales > SG8-41 > UBA5216. The sequence goes on from JBEBHE010000124.1 coordinate 11,242, forward strand.
CAGCGTGATACTGTCTTCACGCAGATGATCTGCGAGCGTGGCAACGAAGGCCGCTGATTCGTCGGCGGTGATATCAAGGCCGGCGGGATCGGCCAGGTTCAGCGCATTGCGCCGCGTTTCCAGATGCACGGGTGTGGCGCACAGCCAATAGCCACTGCCGGCATTGAGATTTTCCTGGGCTGCGAGTATCGGCGCCAGCGGGAAATCCTGCTGGCGCGCGATGCCGAACCGGTCGCACAACCATGCATCGGCATCCATCGCGGCATCGACAGTGAACGCCGCGCGGTCCAGCATACGTTTGAGTTGCGGCGCGTCCACCGTGCGCCACAATGCGTCGCCTTGTCCGCCGGGCGGCAACAGATGCGGAATAAAAAGGGTGCAGTCCATGGGGTTGCGCGCGAGTATAGAGCCTATCTCACTATTATTCACGTGTGCGACGGCGGGAATGCGGGATGCGATTGGAGGAGGCGGAGCGCGGCAATATCGCGAATATTGCAAGCGAGGCCGACGCGGAAGCGCGCTCGCATTACCCTGTCCCTGCGGGTTGTAGCCAGAACGGGCGCCTGCGCCGCGCGCCTAACAGCCGCCCGTTCTGGCTACAACGCATCAAGCGAAGAATAGTGAGGTAGGCTCAAGCACCCGACGCATGGCGAATTGAAGTACACTCCGCGTTTTCAAAATCCCGCCTTCCGTGAAATCCTACGAACTGTTCATCGGCCTGCGCTACACGCGTTCACGTCAGCGCACACGCTTTATTTCGGTGATTTCGCTGATCAGCGTCATCGGCATTGCGCTCGGCATGACCGTACTGATTACCGTGCTGTCGGTGATGAACGGCTTTCAGCG
>JBEBHE010000125.1:0-12085 GCA_040081205.1 Burkholderiales bacterium
GTACACGATAGGCAGCCACCAAGTCGTCGATTTGTCTCATAAAATATCCTTTAAAAGCAAATACTTAAAATTATTGATCGGCAAGACTTAATCCGCCTTTATTTTTGCCGCATTCACCACCCGTGCCCAGCGTGTGAGTTCGCTTTTTACCAGATTGCCCAGTCGATCCGGTGGCCCGCCGGCAGCGTTCATGCCCTGCTTGGCAAGTAGCTCACGGATGTCAGGTAGTTGCAGCAACGCATGCAATTCAGAATTTATTTTTGCGATGGCCGCGGATGGCGTAGCCGCTGGCGCGAGCACGCCATACCAGGTTTCAACTTCCAGGTTGGCGAGACCTTGTTCTTTGAGCGTCGGTACGTTGGGAAACGCGGGCGAACGATCCGCGCCCATGATCGCCAGCATGCGTAGCCGGCCGCTTTGAATAAACGGTGACACCGTTTGCAACGACACCACCATAGCCTGTACGTGGCCGCCCATCAAATCGGTCAACGCGCCACCCGAACCTTTGTAAGGCACATGCACAAGTTCTGTTTTGGTTTCAAGTTTGATCAATTCCATCGCCAGATGCTGCGGCCCGCCGTTGCCTGGTGAACAGTAGAGTAGTCTGCCTGGCTGCTGCCGTGCGAGCGCGATAAATTCTTTCAATGATTTCACCGGCAATTGCGGATGCACGACGAACGACATCGAACTGGTGGCCACCAGAGACACCGGTGCAAAGCTTTTCACCGGATCAAACGGCAACCTGGGTGTTAGCGCGGGTGTGGTGCCGAACGAGGTAGCGGTGAATAGTACGGTATGTCCGTCAGGGGCCGCCTTTGCCACGAAGTCAGTGCCGATGTTGCCGGTGGCGCCCGCGCGATTGTCGGTGATCACGCTGGTTTTCCAGCGCTCACCGAGGCGCGGCCCCAGGATGCGCGCGAGAATATCGGCGCCTGTGCCCGGCGTGTACGGCACGATAATTTGCACGGTGCGGGAAGGGAACGTTGCCTCTTGTGCGACGGTGTGTGCGCAACACAATCCCAGCGCGACTGCACATGCGTATGACCACATGGCCGTGCTGCGTATGAATAGTGTTGCATTTTTCATGGGCGCTATTATGCAGTAAAGCCGGTTACGCGCACCGGCCAGCACGATGGAAATTGACAAGCCCCCCTCGCGCGGTTTTAATCGATGGTATGAGTGAATTGCGCGAACAAGCATGGGTCATCAACCAGCCGGAAGCCATGCACTTTGCGGTTAACCGCGCAACGCTGGTCGATCCACAGGTGCTCGAGTTCGAACGCCGCCGTATTTTTGATACATGCTGGATTTACGTCGGTCACGAATCCGAGGTTCGCGCGCCGGGTGACTTCAGGACGCGCACGGTCTGCGGACGACCGCTGATTTTTTGCCGCGACAGCAGCAACACCGTGCGCGTTTATCTCAATACCTGCCGTCACCGCGGCGCAATGGTGTGCCGTGAAGCCGAAGGTAACGCCAAGCATTTCACTTGCTTCTATCACGGCTGGACCTATGACCGCGACGGCGCGCTTTACGGATTGCCGGGCCAGAGCGCCTATCCGCCAAATTTCAATCGCGCCGACTTTGCACTGAAGGAACCGCCGCGCGTGGCGAGTTATCGCGGCTTTGTGTTCCTCAATTTTGACGCTGGGGCGATGCCGCTGGATGATTATCTCGCCGGCGCGAAGGAATACATCGATCTCATTATCGATCAATCGCCGTCGGGCGAAATGGAAGTTATTCCCGGGGCGCAGGAGTACGACATCCGTGCTAATTGGAAGCTGCTGGTTGAGAACAGTTTCGACGATTATCATTTGCTGTCAACGCATTCGACGTGGCTGAACTACCTGAAAAATTCCGGCGTCGAGATGAAGCGGCCCGAGCAGGGCCACATGCTGCCGGCGCACGGCGTGGGCAAGGTGCTGGGCAACGGACATGCCGTTATCGACAATGTGAATTTTCGCGGGCGACCGGTGGCGCGCTGGATACCGATTTATGGCGAGGCGGCGAAACCCGAGATCGAACGCATCCGCGCTGAACTGGTGGCGCGCTTGGGTGAAGCGCGTGCCGCACGCGTGGCTGATACCAACCGCAACCTTGTGGTGTTTCCGAACCTGGTGCTGAACGACGGCTCGTCAGTGACGATTCGTACTTTCCATCCGCTGGCGCCCGATCACATGCAGGTGCGCGCGTGTGCATTGGGGCCGAAAGAAGAATCGGCCACAGCACGCGCGGTGCGGCTCGACAGCTTTTTGACGTTTTACGGCCCTGGCGGCTTTGCGACGCCCGACGACATCGAGGCCTTGGAGGCGGTGCAAACGGGCGTCAGCAGCTATCGCGAAATACCGTGGTCCGTGATGACGCGCGGTATGGCAAAAGAAGGCGAGCAGTTAAACACCGATGAACTGCACCTGCGTGAATTCTGGATACAATGGGACAAATTGATGCGTATCCCGCGCGGCGATTAGCATGGCCAACATGACCCGCCAGCAAGCCGAAGACTTTCTCTACGCCGAGGCCGCGTTACTCGACGGCTGGGAGCTGGACGAGTGGCTTGCCCTGCTTACGGACGACGCCGTGTATCGTGTGCCGTCGAACGACAAGCCGATCAGCGACCCGAAAGACACGCTGTTCACCATTGCCGACGATATCCATCGCATTCGCGCGCGCGTGACGCGGCTTAAGGATAAGAACGCGCACGCCGAATTTCCACCCTCGCGCACGCGGCGCATGATCAGCAACGTGCGCATTCTGGCGCAGGACGCGCATGCAATAAAGATAGAAGCGAACTTCATCGTGCATCGCTTTCGCCGCAATGAGAGCGTGCGGCAGTACGTCGGGCAGTATCGTTATGTGCTGCGCGTGGAGCGCGGCGGTTTCAGGATAGCTGTGCGCGAGGCTATCATTGACGCGATGGAACTGGGTTCGCTGAGTTCCGTGAGCTTCATTCTATAGCGGGGCGGATAGCTTCCACGTGTTGGGTGGAATTCCCGTGCGTTGCGGGGCGCTACAAAATTTTCTTTTCGCGCAGCGAAGCTATTTCCGCATCGCTCTTTCCCAGAACCCCGCGCAGCACATCTTCCGCATGCTCCCCCACCAACGGCGGCGGTCTGTCGTAGGCAATAGGTGTCCGCGAAAATTTGATCGGATTGGCCACCAGCGGCACGCTGCCGGCGAGCGGATGGGGCACGTCGATTTTCATGCCGCGATGCTGTACTTGCGGATCGGCATACACTTCGTCGAGCCGGTTGATCGGACCGCAAGGCACGCCGACGGTTTCGAGCAGCTTTACCCACTCAGCTGTGGTTTTCTTTTTTAATTCGGCAGCGAGCGTCGCGGTGCAGGCGTCGCGGTTTTTGATGCGCAGTGCATTGCTGGCATAGCGAGGGTCGGCACCGGTTTCGGGTAGGTCCGCGGCTTCGCAAAGACGCTGAAACTGGCCGTCGTTGCCGGTGGCGATGATGATATCGCCGTCCCGGGTGCGAAACGTCTGGTAAGGCATCACATTCGGATGCGCGTTGCCCATGCGTTGAGGCACTTCGCCACCAATCAGATAATTCGCGTTTTGATTGGCGAGCCACGCGACCTGTGTATCGAGCAGTGCCATGTCGATATGCTGACCGCGCCCGCTGGCGTGACGCTCATGCAGTGCTGACACAATACCGACGGTGGAATACATGCCGGTCATCAGGTCTGCGATAGCGACGCCGACTTTCTGCGGGCCGCCGCCGGGCAGGTCGTCACGTTCGCCGGTGATGCTCATCACGCCGCCCATACCCTGAATCATGAAGTCGTAGCCGGCGCGGTCGCGATACGGCCCGGTCTGGCCGAAGCCGGTGATCGAGCAGTAGACGAGGCGTGTATTCAGCGCGGACAACGTTTCGTAATCGAGGCCGTAACGCTTGAGATCGCCGACTTTGTAGTTTTCGATCAGCACATCGGATTTTTGCGCGAGTTCACGGATGATCTGCTGGCCTTCGGCTTTGGCGATGTCGAGCGTGAGCGATTTCTTGCCGCGATTGGCACACATGAAATAAGCCGCATCACTGGTGTCGCGGCCAGAGCGGTCTTTGACGAATGGCGGGCCCCATGCGCGCGTGTCGTCGCCTTTGCCGGGGCGTTCGATCTTGATCACTTCAGCACCGAGATCGGCAAGCAGTTGGCCGACCCAGGGGCCGGCAAGGATGCGGCTCATATCGAGCACGCGGATGCCGGCGAGCGGGCCGCTTGGGCGCAAATCTGTGGTGGTCATGACTTTTGAAATTTGATTTCGCGGCTGATCGCCTTGGTGGTACCGCCCCAGGTTGGCGCATAAGCTGCTTTTCTTCCTACGCCACCGGCAACCACGATCATCAGATCATCCGCTTTTTCCGCAACACGAATCACGTTCGCGGCGGGATCGGAAGCAGCCGCCATGCGATGTTTGCGCTGGGCCGGTGCAAGTTTTTCGACGGGCAGCACGGCTTGTTCCCAGATGGCGGCCTTGGCCTGCTGCTTGGTGTAGCCGTCGCGATGAAACATCGCGGCCCACTCCGGCGGCAGTATGCACAAGGGTTCGCCGCCGCCGAGCAATCCAGAACCGCCGGATACACCAGCAATCAACATCGATTGCGCGAAAGTTTGCGCGAGGCCGGCTGCGTCCTGGCTATCGGAGTCGTTGACTTCGCCGGTGCCGGAGATGCCGACGACGGTGACGACGCTCGCTTCTTTCGGGAATCCGCGATCCACGTGGAGCGGAGACCACGGACTTTCCGCTACATTCTCGGCGAAGCAGCAGGCGTATTTGGCGGGCTGGCCCAGTGTGGCCATATCCACCTCACCCGGTATCGCGCCGCCGATATTTTGCAGAATCAACGTCATGGCGCGACCAATGGTGGCATTGGCGCGATGACCCGATCCCAGCGCATTGCTCTTCGCATTAAGTCCGATTTGATCGACGATAGGGCCGTTGACGATGTAGAGCGGCGCGGCAGATCCCGTGGTGGTGGCAATGCCGACGAGATTGAAACTCATGTCGGACAGCGCATCGACGGCGGCAACCAGCACCGGCAGGTATTCAGGTTTGCAGCCGGCCATCACCGCGCAGATGGCGGCATCGCGCGCCGTTACCATCTCGAAACCCGGCGGCAGCATGCTGATTTCGTGATCGGGTTTATAGCCGTTGTGCGCCAGCATTGCGTTGACGCGCTCGGCGGTGGGCGGAACGATGGGCAGTCCGTCGGTTAAATACGCTGATGCGAGTTCAGTTTGAATTGCTTCCCAGGCTGCGTCGTGCGCGCCTTGCCAACTATTCATGGGAATGTTTTAAGTATTTGTTTTTAAAGTAAATTTATGCATCTCGGTATGATCGGAAAGAAAGCCGAGTTTCTTTTCCATGTCATCCCAGATGTCGGCAGTGGGCTTGGCGAGTATGGTCGAGGTGCCCATCGCCTGCGCGATTTCAAGCGCGGTGCGCACGTCTTTGGCCATTAGCCCGGTGGAGAACCCCGCGTTATACGCGCCGGAAATCATGAACTGTTTGCATTTGCGCTGCGTGGTGCCGTTATAGCCGCTGGAGGTGTTGATGATGTCCACCACGATATTCGGATCAATGCCGAACGCCTCGCCCGCATGTATCGCTTCGCATGCGGCGATTAAGCCGGCTGCCGATACATAGTTATTCAATGCTTTGATGGCGTGGCCGGCACCCAGTGGGCCGGCATAGTAAATCTGGTTTCCCATTTTTTCGAGCATCGGTTTGACGCGATCAAATATCGCCTTGTCGCCGCCGACCATGATGGACAGCGTAGCGGCGGTCGCGCCTTTCACGCCATTCGAAACGGGTGCGTCGATAAACTGAAAGCCTTTTTTCTCCAGCAGCGTGCCGAGTTCGCGCGTGCCCATCGGCGACGAGGAACTCATATCGATAATCAGGCTGCCGGGTTTGAGGGTTTCGGTAATGCAGTTCTTGCCGTTATCGTTTTCACCGAGCAGCGCTTTGCGCACCAGTTTGCCGTCGGGCAGCATGGTGATCACGGTGTTGCTCTTGCTCGCGAGGTCGGCGAGGCTGGTGGCGGCTTCAACCTCATTTGTTGCGGCAACCGCAGCCACTTTCTTGGGGTCGATATCGAACAGCACGAGCTTATGCCCGGCTTTGATGAGGTTGATGGACATGGGCGTGCCCATGGCGCCGATGCCGGCGAAACCGATTTTTCCGAGTGCGTTAGTCATTGCGTTTCCTTAAAAACTTATACGGGGAGTTGAGTGCCGATACCGCGTGCCTTGGCGATTTCGATTGCTTTTGCTGCTGCGTAAATATCCTGTATGCCCATGCCGTGCGATTCGTAGAGCGTGATTTGATCGTGTGATGCGCGCTTGGGCGCTTTGCCCGCGAATACGTCGCCGATTTCGGTGAGGTATTCCCATTGGATCACGCCCTTTTCAAACGACGAAATCAGGTCGCCGCATTCCTTTTGCGCGGTGCCGCGTGAATCCACGGTAATGTAGTCGCAGCGTTTGACGGTCGCATCGTCGATTTCTGCGCGTGACAGCGCGTTCGACCCGGCGGCGTTGATGTGTACTCCCGGCGTGAGCCATTCGCCATTGATGGTGGGCTTGGCGGACTTGGTGATGACGTTAAGAATATCGGCGCCGCGCACGGCGGCTTCGGCGGAAGCGGCGGGCAATACGGGCAGGCCGAGCTTTTCCGACATCTTCTTGCAATACGCTTCGAGCTTGTCACGCGTGCGTGAGTACACGCGCGCTTCCTTGATTTTGCGTACCGCGCAGACGCCTTCAAGCTGCCCGATAGACTGATTGCCGCTGCCGATTTGACCGACGATCGAGGCGTCTTCGCGTGCAAGATACTTAGTCGCCGCGCCGCTCGCCGCGCCCGTGCGTATCATGCTCATCCATGCGGCTTCGACGATGGCTTCGAGTTTGCCGCTTTCAATGCTGATGAGATGCACGTAAAAACTTCTGCCAGTGGGGCGCGTGTAGTAATACTTGAAGCCAGTGTAGCCGAGCGGTTTTGACGATGCCTGCAACACGTGCTGCACGCCTTCGGGTGTGTAGATGCGCTGGCGTGGAATATCGATGGCGTTGTGCAGCGCGCGATCTTTCAGCGAGCGCTCGGTGGTTTCCAGCAGAATTTCCATATTCAGCAGTTGCTGAACGTCTTTTTCAGTCAGGTAATGAATCATTGTTTTTTCGCTTTCAAGGCGTCTTCGCGAATCGATGATAGTGATGCGCGGGGTGAGATGGCGTCGGGATCAATCCGCACTTCGATCAGCGCTGCGGTTTTGGCATTCCACGCACGGTCAAAGGCAGCTTCGAAATCCTTGGTGGTTTCGACAATTTCGCCGTGCAGTCCGTAGGCGCGCGCAAGCGCCGCGAAATCGGGATTTTTCAGCATGGTGCCGCTGATACGCGTGGGGAAATGCCGCTCCTGATGCATGCGGATGGTGCCGTACATGCCGTTGTTGACGACAATGAAGATAACCTTGGCATCGTATTGCGCTGCGGTGGCGAGTTCCTGGCCTGTCATCAAAAAATCGCCATCGCCTGCAAACGTAATCACGGGGCGTTTGGGGTATACGAGCTTGGCGCCTACGCCCGCAGGCACGCCATAACCCATCGCGCCGCTGGTCGGGGCGAGTTGCGTGCGAAAGCCGCCGTAACGGTAGAAACGATGCACCCACAGCGAGAAATTCCCCGCGCCGTTGGTAATGATGGTTTCCGGCGGCAGGCGCTTGTTAAGCCAGCAGACGATTTCGCTCATATTGACTTTGCCCGGCACTTTCACGGGTTGTTGCCACGCCTCAAGATCCGCGCGCGCGCCCTGTGTCCATTCACGCCACGTCGGTTTCAGCGGCGGCAGTTTGCGCGCAGCGGCGGAAAACTCCGCCATGCCGGCGTTAATCAACAAGTCGGCCTGATACACGCGGCCGAGCTCCTCCGCGCCGGGATAGATATGCACAAACGGTTGCTTGGGACGGGGAATGTCGATCAGGCCATAGTTGACTGTGGTCCATTCGCCGAGCCGCGAGCCGATAGCGATCAGCAAATCGCTTTCACCGATGCGTTTGGCGAGCGCCGGATTCAGACCCACCGCGACATCGCCCACGTAATGCGCATCGCGGTTGTCGATCATGTCCTGTGCGCGATAGGAGCACGCGACCGGCAGATCAAACGCCGTGGCGAAGGCGAGAAAATCATCACAGGCTTTTTTGCTCCAGCCTGCGCCGCCGAGGATCACCAGTGGCTTTTTTGCCTTGGCGAGCATGTCGCGCAGCCGGTGCATGTCAGCTTCGCCTGGATGCGCGGCGACGCGCTGGTAACACGCGAGTGCTTTCTCTTCCGCCATGTCATCCTGCATGTCTTCCGGCAGCGCGAGTACCACGGGGCCGGGCCGCCCGGAGGTGGCGATATGAAACGCGTGGCTCATCATCTCCTGCACGCGGTCGGCACGATCGATGCTGGCGACCCACTTGGCCATCTGGCCGAACATGCGGCGGTAATCGACTTCCTGGAACGATTCGCGTTCGGTGTACTGGCTGTTGATTTGCCCGATGAACAGTATCATCGGCGTTGAATCCTGAAAGGCCGTGTGCAAGCCGACTGCGGCGTTGCTTGCGCCCGGGCCGCGCGTGACAAAACACAGGCCGGGCTGGCCGGTGAGCTTGCCGTAGGCATCGGCCATGTTCGCAGCACCCCCTTCCTGGCGGCAGATGATGAACTTGAATTTATCTTCGACATCGTGCATGGCGTCGAGCACCGCGAGATACGATTCGCCGGGCACGCCGAATGCCATTTTCGCGCCGTGCGTAATCAGGGAATCAACAAGCAATTGAGCGCCAGTGCGCTGGCGGGGTTTTGCGCTGGGGGGCATGCTTCCTCCGGGTGACTTGCGTGCGAAGAATTAACGATTTAGCGAATTGAAACCACGCAGGGCGCGCGGGAACGAAAGGTTATCACAAAGCTGCGTGGATTTTGCGCGCTGGAAGGTGCTTGCTATTTGCGCTGGGCGACCTTGCCCACCAGCGCGGCCAGTTCAATGCCGTGGACTAACGTGATTGGTTTGTTAGAGACAAATTCGCGCGCCTTGGGCGTAAATTCACCGGCACTGATGCAGATGGCGTTGTGCGCGTCTTCGCTGACGACGGCTTTGGCGAGTTCTTCCAGCGGACCGACACCGAGTTGATTCGCCTTCCACCGGCGGCATTGCAACAATGTGACGCGGCCTTGCTTGGTGAGCAAGAAGTCGAACGCGGATTTATTCACCGGCATGGCTTCGTAACCATCGCGGCGATAGGCATTGGTTATGATAGCGCTGAACGGTTCCCATGATAGTTCGCGCAATGCTTGCAGCCGTTCTACAGCGTTGCCGGGCGACACGGTGCGCAACTGGCGATAGCCTACATAGGCGCAGATCAGAAAAAACGGCAATGCCACAAAAGGCGCTACCGGCGGAAACACGACCTGCGCGACGCCGAAAAGCCCCACGCCGACCAGCGCCGAAATCCACCACGGTTGTTCGAGCAGGATGGAAAAAAGCGTGCGGGGTTTTGCCATGAATATGCCTTGATGTGAGGGTGCCATTGTAGTGGCTTGCTTCACATTGTGTAAGCTGTCCCTTACACTTCATTGCATTGAACGGAGGATCAAAGCGTGCAGGATAAAACGGTAAACAACCATCAGGGCCCGCTGGCCGGCATAAAAGTGATCGAACTCGGCACGCTGATTGCCGGGCCGTTTTGCGCGCGCATGCTTGCCGAGTTCGGCGCGGATGTGATCAAGATCGAGTCGCCCGAAGGCGGCGACCAATTGCGGCAGTGGCGCAAGATGTATGAAGGGACGTCGCTGTGGTGGTATGTGCAGGCGCGCAACAAAAAGTCGGTGACGGTGAATTTACGCGAGGCGGAAGGCCAACAAATCGTGCGCGAGCTCGCGCGTGACGCTGATATTGTGATCGAGAATTTCCGTCCCGGCGCGCTGGAAAAATGGAATATCGGCTGGGAGCAATTGTCGGCGATCAATCCGAAGCTGGTGATGGTGCGTTTGTCGGGCTACGGGCAGGACGGGCCTTATCGGGATCGTCCGGGCTTTGGCGTAGTGGCCGAGGCGATGGGCGGCTTGCGTTATGTGACGGGTTATCCCGAGCAGCCGCCGGTGCGGCTCGGCATTTCGATTGGTGATTCGATCGCGGCGCTGCACGGCGTGATCGGCGCCATGATGGCGCTGCATCATCGCAACATGAATGGCGGCAAAGGGCAGGTTGTTGATGTGGCGTTATACGAATCAGTATTCAATATGATGGAAAGTTTTATTCCCGAATACGATGTGCTCGGTTTCAAACGCGCGCGCGCGGGCAATGCGTTGCCGGGCATTACGCCGTCGAATACCTATGCCACGCGCGACGGCAAGTACGTGATTATCGGCGCCAATAACGACAGTATTTTTAAACGCATGATGCTGGCGATAGGTCGCGAGGATTTGGCGAACGACGATGCGCTTTCCACCAACACCGGACGTGTGCCGCGCGCGGCAGAGTTGGACAAAGCGATTGAGGATTGGACGTGCGCGCATGATCTGGCGGATGTGCTCAAGGCGCTGGAAGACGCAGAAATTCCGTCGGGGCGCGTGTTCGATCCTGAAGACATCGTCAACGACGTGCATTACGCGGCGCGCAAAATGATCGAGCAGTGGAAGCTGCCCGACGGCAAGCCGATGCGCATTCCGGGCGTGACACCGAAACTGACCGGGACACCAGGCGGCACGCGCTGGCTGGGGCCGAAGCTCGGCGAGCATACGGCGGAGGTGTTGTCCGCACTCGGTTATAGTGATGTCCGGCAGGCGGAGTTACGTGGCAAGGGAGTTACTTGAAGGATGCAATAAGTATTTGTTTTTATTGAATAAAAAATAGAGGAGTGAAGAATGAATTTCAAGTCATGGCTGATGATGCTAAGCGTGTTGATGCTGTCCGGCACGTCGGCGATTGCGCACGCGGCGTATCCGGAAAAAAATATTCAATACATTATCCCGTTCGTTGCCGGCGGCGAATCCGACATCATGGCGCGCTGGCAGCAAACGGTGTTTCGCAAGAAAAATAAAACCGAGTTGATTGTCGTCAACAAACCCGGCGCGGGCGGCGGCCTGGCATGGGCGGCACTCAACGGCATGTCAGCGGACGGCTATTCAATAGTCGGCTGCAACTTACCGCACATCGTATTGCAGCCGCTTGAAGGCCAGGTGCAGTACAAAACCGAAGACATCACGCCTGCCTACTGGTTTCATTACACGGCCGATGCGCTGATCGTTGCCGCCGACAGCCCGTACAAAACGTTTGCTGATCTGGTAAAGGCGGTGAAAGCGCAGCCGGGCAAACTCACCTTTGCTGGTTCCGCGACATTCTCCGCGAACCACGTGGCGCACGAAAAATTTAATCTCTACACCGATACCAAGAGTACCTATGTGCCGTTTAAGGGCACCGGCGAGATGATTCAATCGATCATCGGTAAACACGTGACGGGCGCCATGTCGTACGTGCCGCTGGCAATGCAGCAGCGCAGCCGCATGCGTATGCTGGCGGTGGCGCTCGACAAACGCCATCCGGCGTTCCCGGATGTGCCGACGTTCAAGGAGCTTGGCTTCAAATGGGTGGACGGCGCCTATCGCGGCGTGGCGGTGCCGAAATCAACCCCGCGCGATATTCAAAAGCGCGTGTCCGACATGATGGCCGAACTCAACAAAGACCCCGACATTCTCAAGTGGATGGCCGACGGCGGCTTTGAAGTCGTCGATATTCCGTTCGATAAAAGCGCTGCGTTCATCAAAGAGCGTAGCAAGGATTATTTGGAAGCGGCGAAGGGCATGGGGCTCTTGAAGTAGGTCGGAACGCGTAGCGGTTCCGGACTACGCGTGATTATTTTTGCTCTGTGCGCAAATTTTACACGCGTAATCTTCCAACGCTTTGGCATCGACGCCGACAGCCTTGTGCTGGCGGCGATTGTATTCCTCGGATTCAAGTTCGGTGCGGAATGAATCGTTCAGCCGGTTGATCATGTTGAACAGGCCGCACATCATCGACACCTCGACGATTTCAGCT
>JBEBHE010000126.1:0-12054 GCA_040081205.1 Burkholderiales bacterium
GGAACATTCTCGGCGGTTACGCGGGTTATGTGAACTTCGGCACCAGTGCATTTTTCGGCGTGGGCGCGTACATCGCGGTGATGCTGATCAAGTGGATGAACCTGCCGCTGGGTTTGCAGATACTCGCTGCTGCTGCGGTCGGCGGCGCGCTCGGCTTCGGTGTAGGACTGCTCACGCTGCGGCTGCGCGGCATCTTCTTTTCCATCGCCACCGTCGCCATCACCATCATCCTGGAGACGGCGATCATCAACTGGCGCTTCGTCGGCGGCGCCACCGGCATTCAGATTTTGCGCCCACCGGTGATGGAGCCGTTCGACTCGTACACCAAAATGCTGTTCGTATGCGCGGTACTGCTCGCCATCGTTGCCGTCGCCATTGCGCGTTACATCGAGACCTCGTGGATCGGACGCGGCTTGCGCGCGATTCGCGATAACGAAGAAGCGGCAGAATGCACCGGCGTGCCCACGCTCAAACTGAAGCTCGCGGCCTGTTCGATTTCCGGCGCATTGATGAGCGCAGCCGGCGCGCCGCTCGCCATGTATCAAAGCTTCGTCGAACCCGCCTCGGCGTTTAACCTCACCTACTCGGTCTCCGCGCTCGCCATGCCCATCATCGGCGGCACCTCACACTGGATCGGCCCGGTAGTCGGCGCGATCCTGCTCGGCACCGTACAGCAAGTGGTCACCGTCACGATTTCATCGGAACTGAATGTGCTGGTTGTCGGCGTGCTGCTGGTCGTGTTTGTCGTTGCCGCACCGCAGGGCATTGTTGGCTTGTTTCTGAAGCTGCGCGCAAAGATCAAGCGCAAAAACGACAGCCCGTGAGAGTGAAAAATAAATACTTTAAAAACATATACTTACGAATAACCATGGCTACAGACTCATCGCGCGTCAGATACGCCAGCGATCATCCGCTGCCAAAAGGTTTTTCAACATCAACACCATGACCGAACCGCTGCTAAAAATCACCGGTGTCACCAAACGCTTCGGCGGCTTCACCGCGCTGGATAGCGTTGATCTCGCCGTTGCGCCCGGCGAGCGCTTTGGTTTGATCGGCCCCAATGGTTCGGGCAAGACCACGCTGATCAACTGCATTTCGGGTTCACTGCGCAACGAAAGCGGTTCAATCAATTTTTCAGGCGAAGAAGTTTCCTCGCTACCCGCTTACCAACGCACGCGGCGCGGTATTGCGCGCAGCTTTCAGATTCCGCGTCCATTTTCCAGCATGACGGTGTTGGAAAACCTGATGGTACCGCTGGAATTCGTTGCGCATCGCCACTCGCTGCACCGCGCCGACACGCGCACCGAAGCGATGGAGATACTCAAGTCAATCAGCCTCTCCGACAAAGCCGACACGCCGTCGAACCAATTGTCGCAAGTCGAACTGCGCAAAATGGAACTGGCACGCGCCATGGCGGCGCGGCCGCGCCTGCTGATTTCGGATGAAGCGATGGCCGGCTTGTCGGGAAACGAAATCGATGAAGTGCTGGATATTCTGTTCAAACTCAACGCAACTGGCATCACCATCATCATGATCGAGCACATCATGCAGGCGGTAATGCGCTTTTCACAGCGTGTGATCTGCCTCGATGCGGGCAAAATCATCTGTGAAGGCACGCCCGACGCCATTGTCGCCAACCCCGATGTGCAAAGGGCTTATCTTGGCGCTTGAACTGACTATCGAAAATATCGACGCCGGCTACGGCGCGGTACGCGCGCTGCAAGGCGTGTCGATGCATGTCGGCAACGGCGAAACCGCGGCACTCCTCGGCACCAACGGCAACGGCAAAAGCACGCTGATGAAATGCGTGATGGGTATGGTGCGCCCCACACGCGGCACGCTGACGCTTGCTATTGATGGCATCAAACACGACCTCACCAAACTCTCGACCGAAGACATCGTCAACATCGGCGTGGCGATGGTGCCCGAGGGCCGGCGGCTGTTTCCGCGATTAACCGTGGAAGAAAACCTGCTGCTCGGCGCGTTCCGCCCGCAAGCACGCGCCGAGATCGCCAAGAACATCGGCTTTTGCTACGAGGCGTTTCCGCTGCTGAACGAGCGCCGCCGCCAGCTTGCAGGCTCCATGTCCGGCGGGCAACAGCAAATGCTCGCCATTGCACGCGCGCTGATGTCATCGCCCAAATTGCTGCTGGTGGATGAACCGTCGGTGGGTCTCGCACCAATTCTGGTTTCGCAGACCATCACCAAAATTAAAGAGTTGAAAGAACGCTATGGCCTCACCGTGCTGATGGCCGAGCAAAATTTTCATCAAGCCATCCGCATTGCGGATCGAGGCTATATCATCGTACACGGCGAAATCGTGTTCGAGGGCAGTGTTGCCGAGCTTGAACAGAATGATTTGGTCAAGAATTACTATTTGGGCACTGCCGCCTGATTCACCGTATGCGGGAGGCGCCACTCGATGGAATCGACGTACACCACGACACGGAGAGACTCTATGACGCTATCCACACCGGGACGCCTGCGCCTCGCGGCAATCTCGACCGTCTTCTTTTGCGCTCTGCTTGGACCCGCCGGCGCGGCTGACTATCCCACGCGCGTGGTGCGGATCGTGCTGCCGCAACCCGCGGGCGGCGGCACCGATGTCGTTGCACGCGCCATTGCTGTCAAACTCGGCGAAGCCTGGGGGCAGCAGGTGATCGTGGATAACCGTCCCGGCGCGAACGGCATCATCGGCATGGACGCGGTTGCCAAATCCAAACCCGATGGTTACACCCTGCTCTACGGCTTTAGTTCGGTGCTGACGATTAACACATCCGTCTATAAGTCACTGCCTTACGATACGCTGCGCGACTTCACCGGAATCTCCCAAACGGTGACTAATACCATGGCGTTTGTAGTGAATCCGCATCTCCCGGCACGCACCGTGAAAGAGCTGGTGGCGCTGGGCCGCTCGCGTCCCGGTGATTTGTTCTACGGCTCATTCGGCGTGGGTAATCAAACCCACCTCACCGCCGAGATGTTCCGTCTCGAATCCAAACTCAAGCTGCTCCACGTTCCTTATAAAGGCGAGACGCCTTCCATCACCGATCTGGTCGGCGGTCAGGTGGCCATGATGTTTTCGCCTTCGGCGGGCGTAACGCCCCACGTGCGCTCGGGGCGATTGCGGCTGCTGGCAACCTGCGGCGACACGCGCGCGCCCGCCTTTCCCGATACACCGACGATGGTTGAATCCGGATTTCCCAAAGTGATTTCGACCGGGTGGGGTGGATTGCTTGCCCCGGCGGGGACGCCAATGGACATCGTGCGCAAGATTCAGGTTGAAGTCGTGCGTCAGGTCAGGTCACCCGAAGTACGCGATCGCCTGACGCCACTCGGATCGGAACCCGTCGGCACTACCACCGAACAGTTTTCTGCATTGCTTAAATCCGAAACCGAAAAGTGGGCACACGTAGTGCGCGGCGCCGGCCTGTACCACAGCCAGTAACAGCAAACGACGGAACGTCAGGGAACCAATACCGCGCGTCCGGTAATTTCTCCCGCTTCAAACGCACGGTGGGCGTCTATCGCGCTGCTCAGCGGAAATACCTTGTCCACTACCGGCTTGATACGCCCGGTCTGAATGAGCGCGATCGCCTGCGCGATATCCTGCCGTCCCGCAGAGCGATTTCCGGTGACCTCGATCTCCTCGGTGAACACCCAGGTCGGCGTCTCCAACACGCTGCCTCGTGGAAAGTAACCCATGATCACCAACCGGCCCGCCGATGCCAGCGCAGCCAGACTCGCTGCAAGCGTTTCGCGGGTCGCCACAAAATCGAGCACCACATCCACACCCCATCCGCCTGTGAGCCGACGTGTTTCGCTAGCCACATCATTCGTATCGGTCAAAATCACGGCATCTGCACCCGCTTCAATCACGGACGCTGCTCGCCGGGATGAGCGAATGGCGGCGATCACCCGCGCCCCGCACGCGCGCGCCATCTGCACGGCATGGATCCCCATGCCTCCGCCCGCGCCGACGATGAGCACCTGTTCGCCGGGACGGATACGCCCTCTGCCCGTACACGCTTTAACCACGGGGCCTATCGTGTTCGGAATGAGGCAGGCCTGCGCAAACGAAACGTCATCGGGCAAGGCGACCAGATTGCGCGCCGGAACGGCGACAAACTCCGCATAACCGCCGTCGCGATGAGCGCCGATCATGCCACCGCGATGATTGGTGAGTCCCGAGCAAAGCGTTTCCCGGCCCATGCAGCAGTACCGGCACTGTCCGCAACTGATATTGTTGCAAACGACGAAACGCTGGCCACAGGCAATGCCTTCCACGCCGTCACCCAGCGCCGCCACCTCGCCTGCCGGTCCATTGCCGATGATCCGCGGCAGCTCAACCTGCAGCGCCCTGCCACTGCGAAACGCCATCTGAAACAGATCCACGCTCACCGCGCCCACGCGAAGCAGCACCTCACCCGGTTGAGGAACTGGCGTCGGAATCGTTTCCCACTTGAGATTCTCAGGCGGCCCGAACTCCCTTAAGACGAACGCGCGCATCGCTATTTGAGCTTCTCGTTCAGTTCGTCCAACGACAGCACCCAACCCAGCCGCCGCTCGATATTGGATAACGCAAAGCGGTGCAAGTCCTCGCCGTAGGCCGACGCCACACAGTCGGACACAATCACCGCGCTGAACCCCCGGTTATACGCGCCGAACGTCGTCGCCAATACGCAGGTGTTGGTGTTACATCCGGCAATCAGCAATGTGTCTTTTTTCATAAACCGCAACAGCAGTTCCAGCGGTGTGCCGAGAAAAGCATCAAAGGTGCGCTTGCTATCAACCAGCAGGTCGGAAGGCTGCACATCCAGCGCCGCGATGATCTGACCTTCGATGGAACCGGGGCTTTTGTGACGCGCAAAATCACTTTTGCCATCCGGCGTGAAGGATTCCCTGAGTTCGAGCAT
Organism: Burkholderiales bacterium; assembly: GCA_040081205.1. Classification (GTDB taxonomy): domain Bacteria; phylum Pseudomonadota; class Gammaproteobacteria; order Burkholderiales; family SG8-41; genus UBA5216. The sequence goes on from JBEBHE010000126.1 coordinate 4,917, forward strand.
GGCGCGCTCGTACGGATGCTGGCCGAGCAGCGGCGCTTCGTACACCGTGGTCACGTGAACAATCGCAATATCGTTTCGGCGCGCAATCGCCAGCAGCCGGTTGGTGCCGTCGATCACGCGTTTGCACTCGGCCGCGGGTACCGGCAGCGAGGCGATCTCCGGTTCCAGATTGCCGCGTTGGCAGTCAATCGTGATCACGGCCGTCGTGGCGGGATCAATTGTGAGCGCATGCTTCATACGCTCAATCATGCTTGAGCGCTCGATCAATGCTGTCATCGTAAGGGCTCCAGGATACCGAGCGGATACAGGCAGTAACTAGCGTGCCGCGTGATCAATGCGCCGCGCGTGTCCGGGTGCAAACTTTCCTGCCAGCGCATCGCTCAGCCAGTCGGCAACATGAAGATAAAAATCCGGCAATCGGCTGCCGAAAGTGTGGGTCTCGTTTTCGTACACCCACAGTTCTTTCGGACACTTGAGAAGTTCGAAGAATGCCTCGGCATCCTCCAGCGGGCACAACTCGTCGAACTCGCCCATCGCCAGCAACGTTGGGCACGTGATCTTGCCGGCAATGGGTGTCAACGTCATTTGTGCAGCCATCTTGTCGAATTCAGCTTCGTCATGGATGTTCGACATGTACATATAGTTGGCGCGATAGGCCGGCTTGCTGTGCTTGAAGATCGTGTCTTTTTGCCCGTAAACTCCCATCGCACCCACAATCGCCTTCACGCGCGCATCATGCGCAGCGATACGCGGCACCCAATAGCTGCCCATGCTCCAGCCGTAAGCGCCGATGCGGCTCGCATCGACTTCGGGAACCGTCTCCAGAAAATTAATCGCCGCAGACCCGGCGCGTTCGAAGTTGTCCAGCGTTACCCACGTCTCGCGCACATTGCTCTCGCCCTGACCAGGGCCATCAATGGTCAGCGTCGCCATGCCGCGCCGGCGAAAGTGATTATGGTAGGGGCTGGGCATGTATTCCTTGATGGTGTCCATGCCAGGCACCACCAGAACGCACGGCGCATTTTTTACGCCCGGCACCGTTTGCAGAATAGCGGGAATGGTCTTGCCGTTCTCAAAAGGAATCTCGACTCGACGCACGCTGCTCTCATCAAATAGTGAGATGAATTTTTCGTAGCAGCGAACCAGATGGCCGTACAACTCGATTTTGCGCGGCGAATTCACATGCAGCACGCCGCAGGCCGGGCCGTAGTAAAGCGCCGCGCGATAATAAAACTCTGCGGCGCTCTCGCGATGCCCAGCGGCCTCGGCTTCGCGCGCGAGCGCTTCCTCCTGTTTCGCAGTGCGCACCCATTCCTTGACCACGGCGCCCGGCACCTTGATGCGTTCCGTCGTGCGCTTCACATCGGCCGGACGAAACCCCCATTCCACGAACATCACGGCGCGAAAGCCAAACACGTCGAGAACCTTGTAGAACTCCTCGTTGATCCACTTCTGCCCTCTGCGGCCATGATCGAACATACATTCTCCAGATAAATTTTGCGCGGATTATCAATGCGTAATTTAGTGTAGCATGCGCTCCACGTAACGGATGCGCTCGTGACAAGGAGACGAAATTGAATATTCGCATGCATCGCTCTCGGTTGACGTTGTTGCTCGCAATGCTTGCCGCTGGCATCAGTTCCGCCAACGCGCAAAACTTTCCCGCCAAACCCATACGCATTATTGTGCCGTTCGCGCCGGGCGGATCGACTGACATCGTGGCGCGCATGCTGGCACCCAAATTGTCAGAGAACCTCGGTCAGTCGGTCATTGTCGAAAACCGCGGCGGCGGCGCCACTACCATCGGCATGGACATACTCGCCAAGTCACCGCCCGACGGCCATACGTTAGGTGTCGCCACGCTCACCTTCGCGCTCAACCCCAGCCTGTTCAGCAAACTGCCCTATAACCCGGAACGGGATTTTGCACCGGTGAGCCTGGTCTCGATCGTGCCATTCGTGCAAGCGATACACCCATCGGTGCCGGCCAGATCGGTAAAACAATTGATTGCACTGGCAAAGGCCAAGCCCGGCAGCCTGAATTTTTCATCATCCGGCAACGGCAGTGCATCGCAAATGGCGGTCGAACTGTTCAAGCACATGACCGGCACCGACATGGTACACGTCGCGTACACCGGCGGCGGCCCTGCGCTCCTCGCGTTACTGAGCGGACAAGTCTCGATCTTTACCATGAGCATCCCGGCCGGATTGTCGCACTTCAAGTCGGGCAAGCTGATTGCCCTCGGCGTCACCAGCGCCAAACGTGACCCTGTGCTTCCGGACGTGCCAAGCATTGCCGAGTCCGGCTTGCCGGGCTTTGAACTGCTTGAGTACCAAGGCATCATTACCCCAGCCGGAACGCCGCGCGCCGTCATCAACCGCCTGCGGGAGGACATCGTCAAATCGCTTGCGGCGCCCGACCTAAAAGAACGCTTCGCCAGTTCCGGAACGTACATCGTGGGTAGTACGCCCGAAGCATTGGCAGATCACATTAAAAATCAGATCGCCATATGGGCCAAGGTAATCAAGGCGGCGGGCATCCGTCTGGACTGATCACCTTTGAACATGGCACTACCCGCTACCCGCGCTTCAGGTCGTGTATTGATTTCACCAGTTCGCCATCCGCCCGCTTCAACGCCCGCGTCACCGAGCGCGTGTTGCCGAAGGTGGGCACATATTGCGAGTGCTTGCCCGCGCCGCCGGTAACGATGATGATCAGGTCTTCCGGTTTGGCCCACATATGCACGGGCGTATCCAACGGCGCGTTCGCATACTGATCGGCAAGCTTGCGGCGGAAACGGCGATCAATACCTTCCTGGGAAAACTTCGACAGCGGTATCGTCGCGCGATCCCATAGCCATTGCCGCACGTCGGCCTTGCTCATGCCGCCTGCCGCTACCGTGGCTGCGTGCTCGGGGCCGAACGCCAGCACCGGTTGCCCCGCGTAATAGGCATTGTTGGAACCCGTATTCGCCATCGTACCCGCGATCATCGTGAGCACGCCCTCCGCGGTAATGCTCTCGTGATCATTGACGTTGTGCGGGCTTTCTGCGGCCACGACCGTTACCGTGCTCGCCGCTTTGGGAAAGCCCAGTTCAACATGCAATGGGTCCCACGGCGTATTGTCTTCGTTTTCAGCCACGCAAAACGTAAACTTCGCTGGCGTGCCGGCCGTCGCCATGTCGCCGGTGCCTGGAATCGCCGCGCCGATGTTGACCAATGACAACCGCACCGCGCGACCGATCACGGCATTGGCGCGGAAGTAATTGCCCATCGCGTTGTGACCCGAATTGATGCCAACTTCTTTCGCCACCGGGCCGTTAAAAATCAGCATCGGCGTACAAGGATGGGTAGTCGCTTGCGTGCCGTACAGGTTGTATGGCTCTTCGGCCATCGCTTCGAGCGCCAGCAGCACCAGCGGAAAATATTCCGGCTTGCAACCCGCCATCACTGCGTTCGCGGCCACACGTATCGGCGTCGCGGCGCCGAAGCGCGGCGGAATTTTTACCACTGCCTTGTCGAAATCGCGATCGCAATACGCCAGCATGCGTTCGACGCGCTCAGGCGTGGGCGGAATCACCGGCAGACCGTCGCTCCAGCCGTTAGCGCACAGCATTTCAAATACGGCTTCAGGATCGTCGTCGCACTCGACCATGGCGCCCGGCGCCTTCAGCATTGAGGCAAGCGAACTCATGGCTTCTTCTCCTGCTGTTTGTCTTTAACCACTTTCAGCAACTGCGGCAACGCCACTGCCGCGCGTTCAACCACCTTGTCCATATTCAGCCCGCCCAGCGGATGCTGAATTTTCAGCAATGGCAGATCGGGCACGCCAAACACTTTGGCCTGTGCCGAACCGAGTTTCATAAAGGTATCCGAACACACCACGGCGGCGATCAAACCGCGCTTGGTCAACTGCGCCATGTCGTGGACACTCCACGACGTGCAGGAACCTCAATCGGCCATGGCGCTGATCACGAGATCAGCCTCATTCGCCAGTTCATCGAGTATCTGATCGGTGGCCGGGCGGCTGGACGCAGGCTTGCGCTTCATGACCACTGAACTCACTTTAAATTCTTTTTTCACGCCCTCAATGATCAGATTGAGCAAATGATCCGCATTGGCTTTGCTGTTATCGAGTATCCCGAGACGTATCCCTTCATTGCCGAGCGTGCGATTGGATTTCAACTGTGCTACGTCCTCTATCGGCGCGTCGGGTACTACGAGAAAAATCTTGCCCATATTGACTCCATGTAATAAACGTCAAAAAAATCAGTCGAGTTTTATGCCGGTCTGCTGCTGCACTTTTTTCCACTTTGCCAGATCGTTGCGTAACCGCGTCGTCATTTCTTCAGGTGTACTTTTAACAACCTCAGCGCCTAAACGATTAAACGCTTCGCGCGTGGCCGGTTGGTCGAGCACTTTCAGCAACGCACCGTACACCCGCTGCACAATATCTTTCGGCACGGCTGACGGTAAAAAAACACCGGTGTAAGTCTCAGCCTCGAAGTTGCGCACGCCGGCCTCTTGCATGGTCAGCACGTCAGCCAATGTCGCCGAACGCTTGCTGGATGCCACCGCCAACGCGCGCAGTTTTCCTGCCTTTACATGCGGGGCGGAGGTAGACACTTGATCAAAGAGGCAATGCGTTTGCCCGCCAATCAAATCGACGAGGGCCGGCCCACTGCCTTTGTATGGAATATGCGTTAATTTGACACCGGTGATAACCTGAAACAACTCGCCCGTGAGATGCGTGTTACTGCCCGTACCGGCCGACGCCATCATCACTTGCCCCGACCGCGATTTGGCAAGTGCGATGAACTCCTTCGCTGAGTACACGGGCAGCGCGGGATGCACCACCAACAACAGCGGCACGGTAGACACCATCGATGTCGGCGCAAAATCGCGTAATGGATCATATGCCTTCACCTCCGCAAAGGCCGGATTCACCGTAAGCGAACCGCTGGATCCCAGCAACAGCGTGTAACCATCGGGCGCTGCTTTCGCCACCATCTCGGTACCGATGCGCCCGCCCGCGCCGCCGCGATTTTCGACCACGACGGACTGCCCCAGTTGTTCTGTCAGCCCAGGTGCGATGGTGCGCGCGGTGATGTCGATATTGCCACCCGGTGCAAAGGGTGCAATGAGGCGGATGGGGCGGTCGGGATAGGCCGCGAACACGACACTCGAACAAACGCACATGAGCGCCGCGCACCACAAACGAAACAGCATATGAACTCCAAGAATAGATCAGCGTGACATCGCCATGGATGTTAGCAGCAGCGCGCCACGGCTACAAACCAGCGCGCAGATCAACCGCGCGAACGCCGCCGATGCGGTCCGCGCACCGCCGGCTTGGCATGACGCAACCAGCGTCCTGCGTGAGGCCGCTTTGCATACACCGCATCAAATAATGCTTCAAGCCGCGCATGTGTGCCGCGCATACCGTCGATCACCGACTTCGCCCAATCGAAATATTCAATCTGGCGTTTCAACGGCCAGCGCGCGGGTGGATTCACCGCCACATCGCGCAGGTTGCAAATTTTGTCGGCCAGCTTCACCAACCGCGCGCGGCGCGTGAGATGCGGGCCGTGCTTCACTTGCAGCTCTTTGCGCTTGCGTTTCTTGAGCAGCTTGTTGTCGGTAACTTCCAGCACGATGTCGCGTATCTCGCCGCCAAATGCCTGCGCAAGCTCGTTGGGCGTGGTTTCGGTATCTTCCAGCGTGTCGTGCAAAATCGCTGCGATCAGCACCGTGGTGTCGCGCACGCGGCCTTCCTGCACCAATACGTTGGCCAGATCAATCGGATGATTAATATACGGCGACGCTTCGGGATCCTTGCGCCGCTGATGGCGATGCTTTTCCGCCGCGAAGGCAATCGCTTTTAGCAGTAGTGCGTGGCGGAACTGCATGGATCACCCTAGCGTCGCAAAACGTAAGTACATGTTTTTATTGAATAATAATACCATCTCTGCCCTGCCGTTGCACGCACAGGATAGAATGCGTGCCTTTTCCGATAAACGCCTGACGCGAGCCGCGCGATGACCCACGCACCCGATAGCCCTGACCGCCTGTCTCACCTGAGTGTACGCCTTGCCGCCTTCGCTGAAGAACGCGACTGGAATCAATTTCATAATCCCAAAAATCTCGCGATGGCGCTGGTCGCCGAAACAGGCGAATTGGTGGAACATTTTCAATGGCTCACACCGGATGAAGCAGCGAACCTGCCGCCCGCCACAAAAGAGGCGGTTGCACTGGAATGCGCCGATGTGCTGCTGTTCCTGCTGCGGCTCGCAGACAAGCTCGAGATCGATCTCGCCGCAGCAGCTGAAAGAAAACTGGAACTCAACGCGCTGAAATATCCGGTGGAAAAATCCCGTGGCAAGTCCACGAAGTATGACAAACTCTGAACATGCTCTCTTACCGCCATCTGTTTCACGCCGGCAGCTTCGCTGATGTGTTCAAGCACGTGCTGCTCACGCGGCTGCTGATTTCGCTGAACGAAAAAGACAAACCGTATTTTTACCTCGACACGCATGCCGGCATCGGCCTGTATGACCTGTCGCATCCGTGGGCGCAAAAGGGCCGCGAGTACGAAAGCGGCATCACTAAATTGTGGGATCGCACCGACATCCCGGCGGCGATGAAGCCGTACATGGATATTGTGCGCGCGGAAAACGCTGACGGCCATCTGCGTTACTACCCCGGCTCGCCACGCATCGCGCGCAAGTTGATTCGTCCTATCGACCGTATGGCGCTCACGGAGCTCAACAAGACCGACTGCGCCGCGTTGCACGAACTGTTCGCGCCCGACCACCGCGTCAATGTGCAATTGATGGACGGCTACCACTCACTGAAAGCCAATCTGCCGCCGAAAGAACGCCGTGGCATGGTGCTGATCGATTCGGCGTTCGACGTTTCACGTGAATTCGCCCGTCTCGCCACCGCGCTACACGAAGCACACACGCGCTGGGCCACCGGCACCTACGCCATCTGGTATCCGATGATGGGCGCGGGCGTCATCCGCGGCTTCGAGAAACAAATCGAAGCCGCCGGCATCAAAAAAGTGCTGCAATTCGAACTGTCGATTTTGCCGGAAGACGCCTCGACCATGCCGGGCAGCGGCATGATCATCGTTAACC
>JBEBHE010000127.1:0-12052 GCA_040081205.1 Burkholderiales bacterium
GCGGCTTAAATCATGGCGCGCATACTCGCGATTACCAATCAAAAGGGTGGCGTTGGCAAAACCACTACCGGCGTTAATCTCGCGGCCAGTCTAGCGGCGACGAAGCAGCGCGTGCTGTTGGTTGATCTTGATCCACAAGGCAACGCAACGATGGGTAGCGGCATCGACAAACGCGCGCTGACGGCGACGGTGTATCAGGTGTTGCTCGGAGAAAAAACGCTCGCGGACGTAAGAGTGCGTGCAGGTGATGGAGCGTATGACGTAGTGCCCGCGAATCGCGAATTGGCCGGCGCTGAAGTGGAGATGGTCGATATGGATCATCGCGAAACGCGCTTGAAAGACGCTATTGCTGCACATGCCAACGACTATGATTTTGTATTGATTGATTGCCCGCCGGCGTTGAATCTGCTCACCGTGAATGGATTAACCGCTGCGCACGCGGTGATGATTCCGATGCAGTGCGAGTATTACGCACTTGAAGGATTGTCGGATTTGGTGCAGACGGTTAAAAAAGTGCGTGCACACCTTAATCCAACGCTGGAAATTGAAGGCTTGTTGCGCACCATGTACGACCCGCGCAATATGTTGGCGCAGCAAGTATCACAGCAACTTCTCGACCATTTTGGTGACAAGGTGTACCGCACCGTGATTCCGCGCAACATTCGTCTTGCGGAAGCGCCGAGCCACGGGCTGCCGGTGATGCATTTTGATCGCGCTTCCAAGGGTGCGCAGGCGTATATTGCGCTCGCCGGTGAAATGCTGAATCGCAATAGCGCTGCGGCGGCAGCGCTGTAAATCATGGCCAAACTCAAAGGATTGGGGCGCGGCCTTGATGCGCTACTTGGTGGCGATGAGCCCACTGCGAAACCGACTGCCACCCAAAGCGACACGCCGCGCGAACTTGCCGTTGATCAACTACAACCGGGTAAATATCAGCCGCGCACGCGCATGGCTCAGGACGCTCTGAAAGAGCTCGCGGAATCGATTAAAACCCAGGGTGTGATCCAGCCGATTTTGGTGCGGCCGGTTGGCGACGGCAAATATGAAATTATTGCGGGCGAACGCCGCTGGCGTGCGTCGCGCATGGCAGGTTTGCCCGCCGTGCCGGTGGTCATTCGGGATATCCCGGATAACCAGGCACTGGCCATAGCGCTCATCGAAAACATTCAGAGAGAGGATTTAAACCCGCTGGAGCAAGCCATTGGCATTCAGCGCCTCACCAATGAATTTGGCTTGACGCACCAAAGCGCCGCTGACGCATTGGGCCGTTCGCGTACTGCAGTGACCAACCTATTAAGGCTGCTCGACTTGGCGCCGCCGGTGCGTGATTTGCTGGCCAACGGCAAACTCGATATGGGCCACGCGCGCGCGCTGCTGGCTTTGCCGGTGCTGCGGCAGATCGAACTGGCGAATGAAATTGCCGCCAAGGGCATGACGGTGCGTGATGTCGAAAAGCGCGTGGGCGATCTGGTTTCGCGTCCGAAACCGCGCGTTCCACGTTCAGTGGATCGAGACGTTGCGCGTCTGCAGGAGGAGCTCGCACAAAAGCTCGGCACGCATGTGCAAATCAAACAAAAGGGCAAAGGACGAGGGGCGCTGATCGTTGAATACAGCAACCTGGATCAACTGGACGCATTGATTGAAAGGCTAAAACGGTAACCAAAATATTGCGCCGCACCAAGTTGACCCAATACGGCAAAAACAAGTACAATCAATGAGTTCGCTCGGGCACCTTTCCAGATGTTGAACCGCATCAAGAGCAAGCCGATGCGGGTCGTGCTTGTATGGCAGGTGGTTGCAACGGCCTTAATCGCGCTGGGTGCCGGAGTTTTGGCCGGGTGGCACGCTGCGATATCGGCGATACTGGGCGGCGGCATTAACCAGATCGCGGATTTGGCTTACGCGCTGTTGGTGTCGGGCAGCGGTATAAGAACAGCGGGGAATACCCTGCGCACGCTTTTCCGGGCGGAAGGAGTACGTATCCTTCTGATCGTGTTGCTGTTGGGAGGGGTGTTGACGTCCTATCCGGATGTCGTTCACCCGGCATTATTTTTGTCGTTCGTCGTATCGGTGATGGTGTTCCGGGCGGCGATCCTGGTTAAAGAATAGTAGTTGTAACAATCCAAAAAAGTCGACGAGACAGCACGATGGCCGCCGCAGGACAAGAACTTACCCCGACCACTTATATTGGTCACCACCTGACCAACCGCACGGTGTCGCTCGGCGAAGGGCCGTTCTGGACATTGCATCTGGATACATTCTTGACGGCGGTTATGCTGGGCGTCGTCGGTTTCGGCGTTTTGTGGTGGATAGCGCGCGGCGCAACTGCGGGCGTGCCGACCAAGCGCCAAGCCTTCGTTGAAATGTTATTCGATTTCGTCGACGATCAGGTCAAAGGTATTTTTCACGGCAACCGCGCGTTTGTCGCACCGTTGGCGCTGACGGTGTTTGTGTGGGTGCTGTTGATGAACGCGATGGATTTTATCCCCGTCGATCTCGCCGCCCTGTTCACCGACAAAGTGTTGCAACAGCACGAGTGGAAGCCGGTGCCGACTTCGGATGTAAACACCACGTTTGCGCTGGCGTTGTCGATTTGGGCGCTGATGCTGTTCTATAACGTCAAGGTCAAAGGTATTGGCGGCTGGACGCATGAGCTTTTCTGCACGCCGTTCGGCAGCAACGTCTTGCTGTGGCCGCTGAATTTTTTGTTCAATCTGGTTGAATACATTTCCAAGCCGCTGTCACATTCGCTGCGGCTATACGGCAACATCTACGCGGGGGAAATTATTTTTATGTTGTTGTGGATGTGGGCCGCGACAGGGTTGGTCGGCTCCGTGGCTGGCGGCGTGCTGGCGCTGGGTTGGGCGATCTTTCACATTCTGATTGTGGCGTTGCAAGCCTATATATTCATGATGCTCACCATCGTTTACATGGCAATGGCCCACGAAAGCCACTAACACATAACTATTTGTTTTTATTGGTATTTTATTAAAGGAGAGGGTGATGGACAAGATGCAATTGATCGCGATGGTTCAAGCGTATACCGGTATCGGTATCGGCCTGATGATCGGCTTGGGCGCTGCCGGCGCGTGTATCGGCGTGGGTATTATGTGCAGCCGTTTTCTCGAAGGCGCCGCACGTCAACCCGAACTGATGCCGCAACTGCAAGCCAAGGTGTTCCTGCTGCTGGGCTTGATCGACGCGTCGTTCATTATCGGCGTGGGTCTGGCATTGTGGTTTGCCACCGGCAATCCGCTGCTCGCCAGCCTGAAGTAGTTTCTGTTTAACCGTTCCCGCAGGGGAAGCCTATGAACTTAAACGTTACGATGGTCGCTCAGGCGATCACGTTCTTCGTCTTCATTTTTTTCTGCGCGAAGTTCGTGTGGCCGCCGATGGTGAAAGCCATCGAAGCCCGCCAGAAGCAAATCGCCGACGGTCTGGCTGCCGGCGAAGAGGGCAAGAAGTCGCTCGAAAGCGCCTCCAGGCAAGCCGATGAAGCCATTGTGCAAGCACGCGGTCGTGCGAGTGAAATCGTTGCCCAGGCCGAAAAGCGCGTCAGCCAGATGATTGAAGAAGCCAAGAACGCGGCCAAGGCAGAAGGCGATCGCGAAAAGGCTGCGGCCAAATCCGAGATCGAGCAAGAAGTCTCGCGCGCCAAGGAAACTTTGCGCACGCAAGTCGCTACTTTGGCGGTTGCGGGCGCGGAGAAAATTCTCAAGCGTGAGGTTGATGCCAAAGCGCACGCCGATATTTTGGCCGACGTACAAAAGCAACTGTAATTTGAATAGACATGGCTGAACCTGTAACCATTGCCCGGCCCTACGCTGAAGCGGTATTCAAGCTTGCAAGCGAAGGCAATGCGCTGCCGACATGGTCGGACGCGCTCGCCAATATCGACGGCGTAGTGGCGGATGTGCGCGTGCAGGCTTGCATCAGCGATCCGAAAGTCAGCGCGCAGCAACTGGAAGGGCTGGTACTCGGCGTTGTTGGCGACAAGCTCACTGGCGATGCCCGCAATTTCGTGCAGGTGCTGGTGCAGAACAACCGGCTGGATCTGATGCAGCTGATTCGCGCGCATTACGAGGAGTTAAAGCGTGAAAAAGAAGGCGTGCTCGAAGCCAAAATCATTTCCGCGCTGCAAATGAATGGCGAGCAAGTGAAACAACTCGTCGCGCAGCTCGAAACAAAATACAAGCGCAAAATCACCGCGCAAGTCGAAACCGATGCAACGTTGATCGGCGGCGTAAAAATCGTCATCGGCGACAAAGTTATAGATGCAACCGTGCGCGGCAAGCTTGATGCAATGGCCGCCGCACTTGTCAACTAAGTTACCCACCAAGTTATAGCAGGACTCGGAGCAATCACTATGCAACTTAATCCTTCCGAAATCAGCGAACTCATCAAGAGCCGCATCCAGAATCTCGCGGGCACTACCGAAGCTCGCACGCAAGGCACCGTGATCTCGGTGACCGACGGTATTTGCCGCATCCACGGGCTGGCCGACGTGATGCAGGGCGAGATGCTGGAGTTTCCCAGGAACACCTTTGGGCTCGCGCTGAATCTCGAACGCGATTCGGTCGGCTCGGTAATTTTGGGCGAATACGAGCATATCTCCGAGGGCGATACCGTTAAAACCACGGGCCGCATTCTTGAGGTGCCGGTAGGTCCGGAACTGATTGGCCGCGTGGTCAATTCGCTGGGTCAACCGATTGACGGCAAAGGCCCGGTCAACGCGAAGATGACCGACGTTATAGAAAAAGTTGCACCGGGCGTGATTGAACGCAAGTCCGTTTCGCAGCCGGTGCAAACCGGTTTGAAGTCTATTGACGCGATGGTGCCTGTCGGCCGCGGTCAGCGCGAATTGATCATCGGTGATCGTCAGACCGGCAAGACGGCGGTGGCGATTGACACCATCATCAATCAAAAAGGCAAAGACCTGATTTGTATTTATGTCGCCATCGGTCAGAAAGCGTCGTCGATCAAAAACGTGATCCGCAAGCTTGAAGAACACGGCGCGATGGATTACACCATTGTCGTTGCAGCAACCGCTTCCGAATCTGCCGCGATGCAGTTTATTGCGCCCTACTCCGGCTGTACCATGGGCGAATATTTCCGCGACCGCGGTCAAGACGCGCTGATTATTTATGACGATCTGACCAAGCAAGCCTGGGCCTATCGTCAAGTGTCGCTGCTGCTGCGCCGCCCGCCGGGCCGCGAAGCCTATCCTGGCGATGTGTTTTATTTGCACTCGCGCCTGCTCGAACGTGCCGCGCGTGTGAACGAAGATTATGTCGAGAAGTTCACTAAAGGCGCCGTCAAAGGCAAAACCGGCTCGCTCACCGCCCTGCCCGTGATTGAAACGCAGGCTGGCGACGTGACCGCGTTCGTGCCGACCAACGTAATTTCGATTACCGACGGCCAAATCTTCCTGGAAACCGACTTGTTCAACGCGGGTATCCGCCCGGCGATTAACGCCGGTATATCGGTATCGCGCGTCGGCGGCGCCGCGCAAACCAAGATTGTCAAAAAACTCGGCGGCGGCGTGCGTCTGGCGCTGGCGCAGTATCGCGAGCTGGCGGCGTTCGCACAGTTTGCCTCCGACCTCGACGAGACCACGCGCAAGCAGTTGGAGCGCGGCCGTATGGTGACCGAGTTGATGAAGCAGCCGCAGTACGAGCCGCTGCAGGTTTGGGAAATGTCGCTGACGTTGTTTGGCGTCAGCGGTGGTTACTTCGACGACATCGATGTGAAAAAAGCGCTGGCTGCCGAAAGCTCCATGCGTGCTTACATCAAGAGCAAATATGGCGACTTGGTGAATCGCATCGAAGAAACAAAAGATCTGTCCAAAGACGACGAAGCCAAGTTGAACGAAGCGATCAAAGACTGGAAAGCGAACGGCTCGTACTAAGCAAGCCGAGCAATATAAATAACGTTTAAAAACAAATACTTACTATAATTTAACCTATGGCTGGCTCCAAGGAAATCCGCACCAAGATCAAGAGCGTGCAAAACACGCGCAAGATCACCAAGGCCATGGAAATGGTCGCGGCCTCCAAAATGCGCAAGGCGCAGGATCGCATGCGCATGGCGCGTCCGTATGCGGAAAAAATTCGTAACGTTGCCGCGCACATCAGTCAGGCGAACCCGGAGTATCGCCATCCGTATCTGGTGGACCGTGATTCAGTCAAGCGCATCGGCATCATTGTCATCACCACCGACAAGGGATTGTGTGGCGGCCTGAACACCAACATTCTGCGTCTGGCGATGAACAAGATGAAAGAATGGGAATCGCAAGGCGAAGAAATAGAAGTCTGCGCCATCGGTAACAAAGGCCTGGGCTTTATGCAGCGCTTGGGCGCGAACATTGTGTCGAATGTGGTTGGCCTCGGCGACAGGCCCCAGATGGAAAAGATGATTGGCGCCGTGAAAATCATGCTCGATGGCTACACGCAGAATCGCTTCGACCGCTTGATGATTTTCAACACGCGTTTCGTTAACACCATGAAACAAGAGCCGGTAGCGGAGCAACTGCTGCCGCTGTCGGGTGACGCGCTCGGCGCACCGGAAGGTAACTGGGATTACATCTACGAGCCAGACGCTAAGGTAGTGCTGGAGCAAGTGCTCACACGCTACATTGAAGCGCTGATTTATCAGGCAGTGACTGAGAACATGGCGTCCGAACAATCGGCGCGCATGGTGGCGATGAAAGCTGCTTCGGATAACGCTGCAACCGTTATTGATGAACTGACGCTGATCTACAACAAGTCGCGGCAGGCGAGTATTACCAAGGAATTGTCGGAAATTGTCGCCGGTGCGGCGGCAGTCTAACGAGAATTAGAATCGAATCAGAACTGAATTAGGAACTGACATGGCCCAGGGAAAAATCGTTCAATGTATCGGCGCGGTGATCGACGTGGAATTCGCGCGCAACGAGATGCCGCATATTTATGACGCGCTCAAAATGGACGGCACCGAGCTCACGCTCGAAGTGCAGCAGCAGTTGGGCGACGGTATCGTGCGCACCATCGCGCTCGGTTCGTCCGATGGTCTGCGTCGTGGCATGATGGTCACCAACAGCGGTGGTCCGATTATGGTGCCCGTCGGCCCGGCTACCTTGGGGCGCATCATGGACGTGCTCGGCCGACCAATCGATGAAGTTGGCCCGGTCAAAGCCGAAAAAACCATGTCGATCCATCGCAAGGCGCCGTCGTTTGAAGAGCTGTCGCCTTCGCAGGATTTGCTTGAAACCGGCATCAAGGTGATTGACCTGGTATGTCCGTTTGCCAAGGGCGGCAAGGTCGGATTGTTCGGTGGTGCGGGCGTGGGCAAAACCGTGAATATGATGGAACTCATCAACAATATTGCCAAGGCGCACTCCGGTTTGTCGGTGTTCGCCGGCGTAGGTGAGCGCACGCGTGAAGGTAACGACTTTTATCACGAGATGATGGACGCCGGCGTGGTGGATGCCAAAGACCTGTCGAAATCGAAAGTGGCGATGGTCTACGGCCAGATGAACGAACCGCCGGGCAACCGCCTGCGCGTGGCGCTGACCGGCCTGACCATGGCCGAAGCGTTCCGCGACGAAGGCCGCGACGTGCTGTTCTTCGTCGACAACATCTACCGTTACACGCTGGCCGGCACCGAAGTGTCGGCGCTGCTCGGCCGCATGCCGTCGGCGGTGGGTTATCAGCCGACGCTGGCCGAAGAAATGGGCCGCCTGCAGGAACGCATCACCTCGACCAAAGTCGGTTCGATCACCTCGATCCAGGCCGTGTACGTGCCCGCCGACGACTTGACCGACCCGTCGCCCGCGACGACCTTCGGCCATCTGGATTCGACCGTCGTGCTGTCGCGCGACATCGCCTCACTCGGTATTTATCCGGCGGTGGATCCGCTGGATTCCAGCAGCCGCCAGTTGGATCCGCACGTGGTCGGCGAAGAACACTACAATACCGCGCGCGCCGTGCAAGCCACGCTACAACGCTACAAAGAACTGCGCGACATTATCGCGATTCTTGGCATGGATGAACTCTCGCCCGAGGACAAGCTCGCGGTGTCGCGTGCGCGGAAAATTCAGCGTTTCCTGTCGCAGCCGTTCAGCGTGGCCGAAGTGTTCACGGGTTCACCGGGCAAATATGTTTCGCTCAAAGACACCATCAAAGGCTTCAAGATGATCGTCAGCGGCGAATGCGATGCGCTGCCGGAACAGGCGTTCTACATGGTGGGCGGAATCGAAGAGGCTTTCGAAAAAGCAAAAACAATGAACTGAGCTATGAACTAAGCTGCTCATTAAATTACCGAACCAAGACAAATCATGGCCGAAGCTGTTCACACCCTGCATGTAGACGTCGTCAGCGCCGAAGAACATATTTACTCCGGCGAAGCGGAGTTCGTCGTGCTGCCCGGCGAAGCGGGTGAGCTTGGTATTTATCCTCGCCACACGCCGCTGATCACGCGTATCAAACCGGGTGCGGTGCGCATCAAAGTGCCGGGCAAAGCCGAAGAGGAGTTTGTGTTTGTCGCTGGTGGCGTACTGGAAGTGCAGCCAAAAGTAGTAACCGTGCTGGCGGATACCGCGATTCGCGGCAAGGATCTCGATGAAGCAAAAGCGACCGAGGCATTGAAGCAAGCCGAAGAAGCCCGCAAGAATGCACAAGGCAAGCAGGAAGTCGCAACTGTCGAAGCCGAAATGGCGATGCTGGCGGCACAGCTGGCAGCCATTCGTAAATTGCGTGGAAGACGCTAACGTACTCCTTCATATGGTTTGGTCATGACGAGGCAGCCGAAAGCTGCCTCGTTTGCTTTGGTGCAGTCAATTCGTAAACGCGCTACGCTAACCCTATGACAGACATTCCAACGGAAGTGGATTTGCTGGTCGTAGGTGGTGGTATCAATGGTGTCGGTATCGCCCGCGATGCCGCCGGACGCGGTCTGAAAGTGTTGCTGTGCGAGCAACACGACCTCGCGCAACACACCTCGTCGGCCAGCAGCAAGCTGGTGCACGGTGGACTGCGCTATCTGGAGCAATACGAATTCCGCTTGGTATCCGAATCCCTCGGAGAGCGCGAAGTGTTGCTGCGCGCCGCGCCGCATATTGTGCATCCGATGCGATTTGTGATGCCGCATGTGCCGGAACTGCGGCCGGCGTGGATGATACGTGCCGGTTTGTTCCTGTATGACTATCTCGCGCGCCGGGATACGCTGCCTGGTTCTCATGGTGTTGATCTGCGCGCAGAGCCCTATAACAATGGACTGAAAGCGGGATTATCCAAGGGCTTTATCTATTCGGATTGCTGGGTGGATGATGCGCGATTGGTGATTGCTAACGCGCGTGCCGCCGCCGATCTCGGTGCGACGATTTTGACGCGCACGGCCTGCACAACCGCACGGCGAGATGGCGCGCTGTGGCGTGTGACACTGCAGCGCGAAGAGGTTGCGCCAATCGACGTTACAAGCCGCGCGCTGGTCAATGTCACCGGTCCATGGGCAAAAGAATTTATCAATAAAAACATGTGCTTAGACACCGCCTTCGGTTTGAAGCTGGTGAAGGGCAGCCACATTGTTGTGCCGCAGCTTTACGATGGGGAGCATGCTTTCATTTTGCAAAATTCCGACCGGCGCGTGATATTTGTATATCCGTATGAAGGCCGTTATACGATCATCGGCACTACGGATGTCGAACACAAAGGCGAGCCGGGCGCATGCACGGTTAGCGCCGAAGAAATCGACTATCTATGCCGTGCGGCGAATCGCTACTTCGCGCGCGCTGTCAGCGCGACCGACGTGGTGTGGAGCTACTGCGGCATTCGCCCGCTGTTCGACGATGGCGCCAAAAATGTATCGAAGATCACACGTGACTACACCTTGCGCGTGGATGGCGATGCCGATGCAGCGCCAGTGCTGTCGGTATTCGGCGGCAAGATAACCACGTATCGCAAGCTTGCCGAACATGCGCTGGAAAAACTGGCGGATTGGTTTCCGCAAATGAGAGCACCATGGACGGAAAGCGCCTCGCTGCCCGGAGGCGATCTGGACGGTGTAACGCCAGCCGCATTTGTTGAGCGGTTGCAAAGCGATTGTCCCGCATTGCCTGGAGATTTGCTTCAGCAACTTGCGCATCGGCATGGCAGCGCCGCACGCACCGTATTGGGCGACGCAAAAACGGAAACGAACCTGGGGGAGTATTTTGGCGGCAACCTGTATTCGCGTGAAGTGGATTACCTTGTCGCCCGCGAATGGGCGCGCAATAGCGAAGATATTTTGTGGCGCAGGACCAAGGCAGGCCTGCATGCCAATGCCGAACAAAAACAAGCGCTTGCGTTTTACATGGCAAACCACTGCACAGCGGCTGTGAGATAATTTCCCGATGAAATTGAACGTGGTCATTCTCGCGGCAGGCCAGGGCAAACGCATGAATTCGTGCAAGCCTAAAGTGTTGCACCAGCTTGCGGGCAAACCGCTGCTCGCGCACGTGATCGCTGCGGCACGCGCGCTTTCCCCGGACAAAATCGTGGTGGTCGTAGGGCATGGCGGTAACGAAGTACGCAGGACAGCTGATGCGCTCGATATGGAATTTGCGCTGCAATCCGAGCAACTGGGCACGGGACATGCGCTGCAACAGGCTTTGCCGTATTTGGCAAAAGCCGAAACCACGCTGGTTCTGTTTGGTGATGTGCCGCTGATACGCGCCGATACGCTGCGAGGCCTGACAGCCGGCAAAGGTGTGCGCATACTCACCGCGATGCTGGACAACCCCAAAGGTTATGGGCGTATTGTGCGCAAGAATAAGCAGGTGTGCGCCATCGTCGAAGAAAAAGATGCCAGTGCCGCACAAAAGAAAATCCGCGAAGTGAACACTGGCATCATGGCGCTGCCGACGGCGCGTCTCGCGGGTTGGCTGGGTAAGCTCAAACCGCAGAATGCGCAGAAAGAGTATTACCTCACGGATATTGTGCTGCTGGCATTGGCTGACCGGGTTGCCGTGAGTGGCGTCCCGGCAACGGATGTGTGGGAGACACTGGGCGTGAACAGCAAAGCACAGCTCGCGCAATTAGAACGTCACGCGCAGCAATGCAAAGCGAATCAATTGCTCGAACAGGGCGTGACGTTATCCGATCCCGCGCGCGTGGATGTGCGCGGCGATCTTGCGTGTGGGCGCGATGTCAGCATCGATATCGGCTGTATTTTCGAGGGTGCGGTTACGCTGGCCGACGATGTTTCAGTGGGCGCACATTGCGTGTTACAAAACATCGACGTAAAAGCCGGCACACGCATCGAGCCGTATTCGCACCTGGTTGATGCCGTGATCGGCGCTAATTGCCGTATCGGCCCCTATGCGCGCATCCGTCCCGGCACGACGTTGGCCGACGACGTGCATATAGGGAACTTTGTCGAGATCAAGGCGAGCGATATCGGCTTCGGGTCAAAGGCAAACCATCTCGCTTATATTGGCGACAGCAGTGTCGGTAGAAACGTCAATGTCGGCGCGGGAACGATTACCTGTAACTACGATGGCGCAAATAAGCATCGTACGGTGATAGAAGACGATGTGTTCATCGGTTCCGATACGCAACTGGTTGCGCCGGTGACGGTGCATCGCGGTGCAACCATCGGCGCGGGCGCCACCATCACCAAGGATGTCGCTGCCGGCGAGCTGGCGATATCACGCGCAAAGCAAATTTCCATTGCGGGTTGGAAGCGCCCTTCTAAGGCGAAGAAAAAATAAATGTGCGGCATTGTTGGCGCGGCATCGTCGCGCAATATTATTGATGTGCTGATTGGTGGCATACGCAAGCTTGAATATCGCGGCTACGATTCCACGGGTATCGCATTCGTTACCGGCAGAAGCCTTGGCCGCTTGCGCTCGACCGGGCGCGTGGTGCATCTGGAAGAACTGGCGCGCAAAAAGCGCGTTAAAGCGGAGACGGGACTCGCGCATACACGCTGGGCGACGCACGGCGTGCCCTCCGAGGCCAACGCGCATCCGCATTTTTCGCTGCGCGACGGGCTGGAAGTCGGTATCGTGCATAACGGCATTGTCGAAAATCATGAC
>JBEBHE010000422.1:0-3206 GCA_040081205.1 Burkholderiales bacterium
CTCGGAGTAGTGCTTGAATTCCATGGTGTAGGTAGCGCGGCCTTGCGACAACGAACGCAGCGTCGTCGAGTAGCCAAACATGTCCGATAACGGCACCTCAGCGCGTACAGTCTTACCGCCGCCGGCCATATCGTCCATGCCCATAATCACGCCACGGCGTGAGTTCAAATCACCCACCACATTGCCCATGAAGTCTTCAGGCGTTTCCACTTCCACGTCCATGATGGGCTCGAGTATTGCCGGGTTGGCACGGCGCATACCTTCCTTGAACGCCATGGAACCCGCCATCTTAAATGCGTTTTCGTTCGAGTCAACCTCGTGGAACGAACCGTCGAGCAATGTCACCTTCACGTCCACCACAGGGAAGCCCGCCAACACGCCGTTGGGTATCGTATCAACGACACCTTTTTGCACCGCAGGTATATATTCGCGCGGCACCGACCCACCCTTGATGGCGTCCACGAATTCAAAACCCTTACCCTTCTCGTTCGGCTCGACTCTGAGCCACACATGACCGTACTGACCGCGGCCACCAGATTGCTTGACGAATTTTCCTTCAACTCGCTCGCAAGACTTCTTGATGGTTTCGCGATACGCCACCTGCGGCTTGCCGACAGACGCTTCAACGCTGAACTCGCGCTTCATGCGGTCAACAATAATTTCCAGGTGCAATTCGCCCATGCCCGAAATAATGGTCTGACCCGATTCTTCATCGGTGCGCACACGGAACGAAGGATCTTCGCGCGCAAGTCGTTGCAGCGCGATGCCCATTTTTTCCTGATCGGCCTTGGTCTTGGGTTCTACCGCCTGCGAAATCACCGGCTCCGGAAATATCATGCGTTCCAAAATAATGGTGTGGTCGGGATCGCACAGCGTCTCACCGGTAATCACTTCTTTCAAACCCACGCACGCGGCGATGTCGCCGGCACGCACTTCGCTAATTTCTTCTCGCTGGTTCGCGTGCATTTGAAGCAGGCGGCCCACGCGATCTTTTTTACCCTTGATCGGGTTGTATACCGAGTCGCCGGATTTCAGCACGCCGGAGTAAACGCGAATAAACGTCAACTGACCAACGAACGGATCCGTCATTAGTTTAAATGCAAGCGCGGAAAACTTCTCTTCGTCTTCAGCTTTGCGATAAACGTCTTCTTCGCGTTCACCCAAGCCCTTCACCGGCGGAATATCCACGGGCGACGGCAGCAATTCGATCACAGCGTCCAGCATCGCCTGCACGCCTTTATTCTTAAAGGCAGAGCCGCAAAGCATCGGCACGATTTCACCCGCAAGCGTACGCTTGCGCAAACCGCGCTTGATGTCGGCCTCATCCAAGCCACCGCCCTCGAGGTACTTTGTCATCAACTCTTCGTCGGCTTCGGCCGCAGCTTCGAGCATTTTCTCATGCCATTCATCGGCCTCAGCCTTCAATTCGGCAGGAATTTCATGGTACTCAAACTTCATGCCCTGATTCGCCTCGTCCCAAATGATCGCCTTCATCTTGACAAGATCAATCACACCAGTAAATTTTTCTTCGGCACCGATAGGAATCTGGATGGGAATCGGATTCGCCTTCAGCCGTGCACGCATCTGGTCGTGTACCCGCAGAAAATTCGCGCCGGTGCGATCCATCTTGTTCACGAATGCAAGCCGCGGCACTTTGTATTTGTTGGCTTGACGCCAAACGGTTTCAGATTGCGGCTGCACACCGCCCACCGCGCAATACACCATGCACGCGCCGTCGAGCACACGCATGGAGCGCTCAACCTCAATGGTAAAGTCCACGTGTCCCGGAGTATCAATAATATTGACACGATGCTCCGGCATGGACAAATCCATGCCCTTCCAGAAACACGTCGTCGCCGCGGAAGTAATCGTGATGCCGCGCTCTTGCTCCTGCTCCATCCAGTCCATGGTCGCAGCGCCGTCATGCACTTCGCCAATCTTGTGGTTTACGCCGGTGTAGAACAAGATACGTTCGGTGGTCGTGGTCTTGCCGGCATCGATGTGTGCCGAAATGCCGATATTGCGATACCGTTCGATGGGAGTCTTACGCGCCACGTTAAAGCCTTGTCAAGTATTTGTTTTTATTAAAATTTTTATAAAAACCTCATCTACTAAAAACAAATGCGCGTGGTGATTGCAAGCAAGGTCAGCACGCGTAGCGCGGCATACGCGCTCATCAGCGTTGCTGTACTCGCTGCAAATCTTGCGCAGGCACAGACTTACCCCGCGCGCCCGATACGTGTAGTCATTCCATATTCGCCAGGCGGCGCCACCGACGTACCCGGCAGGTTGATTGCCGCAAAGCTATCCGACACATTCGGCCATCAAGTCATTGTCGATAATCGTCCCGGCGCGGGCAGCTCCATCGGCTCGGAAATCGTCGCGCGCGCGCAACCCGACGGCTACACGCTGCTGCTCACCGGCACCCCGTTCGCCGTACTGCCCGCGCTTTACAGCAAACTGCCATTCGATCCCGTGCGTGATTTTGCGCCGGTGATGCAAGTCGCCAACGCGCCCAATGTGCTGGTGGTACACCCGTCGCTTGGCGTGCGTTCGGTGAAAGAGTTAATCGCGCTCGCGCAATCACAGCCGGGAAAAATAAACTACGCCTCCGGCGGCACCGGCGGCGCCACGCATCTTTACGCCTCGCTGTTTCTGACGATGGCAAAAATCAACATGATGCACGTGCCCTACAAAGGCAGCGGCCCCGCCACCGCGGATTTACTCGGCGGCCACGTCAAAGTCGGCTTGCCCGGCATCGCCATTGTCATCCCGCACGCCAAAGCCGGTCGCATGGTTGCACTCGCGGTCACCAGCGCCAAACGCGCACCGCAGATTCCCGACGTGCACACCATCGCCGAATCCGGCGTACCGGGTTACGACGCCGCAACTTGGTTCGGTTTGTTTGCGCCGAAAGGCACGCCTGCCGCTGCGATCAACCGTCTGCACGGCGAAATCGTGAAAGTGTTGCGTTTGCCGGATGTGGAGAACGGCTATTTGATTTCAGGCAATGTCGCGGTGACTTCACGCCCGGAAGAGTTCGGCGCGTTTATTAAAGCCGAAATCGTGAAGTGGGGTCAGGTGGTTCGGGAAGCGAAGATTCAAGGCGAGTAGCGGTAGTTCACGCAGATTTCGAATGGCAGGCGCGGTGTCGTTACCCGCGCCACAGCCCTAACCTACTTGACCGGTCGTAACGAAATCTGTTG
>JBEBHE010000003.1:0-40512 GCA_040081205.1 Burkholderiales bacterium
ATATAGGATGCTACTGCAAGCCGATAGTTATTAAATCAGCTTACTGAAGACACCACCACTTGAGATCGTAAATAACAACGGCCCCTGTCTGCCGGCTGCGCGGCGCGCCATACCGGGCAATGCGCGAACCAGCAATTGCGCCAGATCCTCGCCACCCATATCAACACCCGTCGCAACAAATCCGCGTAGTTTTGCAGTTTGGTATGCGGCGCGCTCTAGGGGGTTGCGGCGGATGTGCTGGTCTTTGGTGATCAATACCCATTCGCGCCGCCCAACTTCCGGTATCCAATCCACATCCGGTGCGGATTGCGCGAAGTGATCGATGTGAACTTCGACCTTGGCGCCAGCCGCGCGCAAAGCATCCGCCACCACATACCGCCCGATCTGATAGTCGAGAAAGAAAGTGAGCGAAGCCAGCCGCTCGGCGTCACGCCGCGCGTGGCTCGCTGCGGAGGGCATTCTGCACGACTTCCGACGGGACGTCGTAGTCCTTCGCCAACGCTTCTACCGATTCGCCTGAATAGAAGCGCTCAGCCAGAACAGCGGTTCGCAAGCCATAGCCGTCCAGCACTGGCCGGCCGAAAGAAAATCGCGGATCGATTACTACGTCACCTGCTGGCGTGCCGACCTTGGTATCTTGGCGCACCGGCGCAGGGAACAGCACAATTTTTTCAGGTAGCCCCTTGGGATCGCGACGCACGCGTTTCAATCGGTCACGTATCACTTCACGCATCTGCACCTGGCCCTGCTGGGTTGCACCGATCAATGCGCCGAACTTTTCAACAAACAAATCGACGCCATCGGTTTCAAATTGCTCTTCCGCGAGCGGCCGACGGGTCTTAAAACTGCGGCGCAGGTACTCAACAGCCTTACGCACTTTGGGCAGCGGAATGCTGTGCTCGCGTCTTATGCCCGCGAGAACAAATGCTTCGACCAGGTTGATGAACGACAAACGCTTCTCAGCACGATCAGCAATATCAATCACCGCACGGAAGCGTTGCTGGCCGACCATCCACGCGCGCAAAGTCGATTTGGGCAGGCGCAGGTAGCCCGCCGCCTCTGCAATGCTATAGGCGGGCACTTCTCTAAGATCTTGTTTTGTAAAGTTTTTTACCAAACCCGTCAGTCTCTTGGTTACACGATGAATACTAACGTTCTGTCGCCACAATGGCAACTTTGCGCGCTGCGCAACGCATACCTGCGACGATAGGTGCAGCAAATTCGCACCACAAGCGCTGATTGCAGAAATAATTCCGCATCCTTTGGCCCAGATGACATGCCACGTTCGGCGGCAAACTAATAGTGACAACAACAGTTGGCGCAGACCAACGCAAATAGGTAAGCATCGGCCCAACTATTCTCGTCACTACGCTGACAAGGGACTTGTCACGCGAGCATTGGTGAATGCCGCGCGCCGCTGTTGCAAAAATATTTATCTATTTCGCATTTTCTTTGAAACTTTTTTCCGGCGCATCGTCATAGCGGCAATTGCGGGGTATGTTTTATTTTTGCTCCGCATACTCTGTGACGGATAAAGGACTTCTTTGGACGTCACTAGACAGCACTGGATTATCGGTGGCTTCGTCAGCCCGTTTGATCCGCTTCAAGCATCACCCGTAGCACCGCGGCACCAAAACCGGACAAATCTCCTGAAAGCCGGTGGCCGCAAGCATGACCAAATGTCATGATTTACTGCCGACCATCATACCTAGCCATACCGAAACAATCATTAAAACGAGACCCGGCACTATTCGAGCCGCGTAAATTGCACCTCCCGATTTGAAAGCGACCAATGCTTTCATTAGTGTATTTGTCGAAAGGCCGATCAGTATGGTTGTGACTGCGTCTGCGCTTGAAATTTTATTTGAAGCCATCAACGAAGCAGCCGATGCTGCCGTCGCGTGCGCGTCAGCCAACCCGGTGATGGCGGCGCCCAGCAACATGCCAGATGCGCCAAGCCATGCATTCAATCCGCCTGATATCACCAACACCAAGCTAACCAACGCAGCGAATCCAGCGGCTGTCTTCAGATCAAATGCGCGGACCTTGTCATCCACTTTCTTCAGTGGGCCAACAGGCGCCCTGCGGAAGAAGAACATTAGTCCGTAAAGAGAAGCAGCCAGTCCGCCAAGACCCAGTGGCAGTGCCAGTGGCGCCAGCAGCGCGGGCTGTACCGTCAAAATCACAATGGTCATTTGAACGATGGTGGCAATGGAGGACAGTACGGCGCCGGCGACCGCGCCGTTCATCAGTGCTTTCTGTCGAGAGGCCCGTTCACCCATTGAATAAATGGTGGCGGTGCTGGAAACAAAGCCGGAAGCGAAACCTGCGAGTGGCAGACCGTAGCGCGGACCCAGCGAACGCATGGCGACATAGCCCAACGCGCTGATCGCCATCACCAGTACCACCAAGCGTGCCATTGCGCGGGGATTCAGCGCTTCAAACGGTCCCAGATAGCGGTCAGGCGCCAACGGCAGCACAATCAACGCTACTGCAGAAAACAGGATGATGTCGTGCAATTCCTGTTCGCTGAGCACTCTTCGCACAAAGTAGTGGATGCGGTTTCGTGCCGCAAGAAGCAAGGCAACGACAGCGCCAATGCCGGCGGCCAATAATGGCTCTCGGATTGCCAAGCCACCCAACACACAGGTCAGAATCAGCGCAAACTCAGTCGTGATACCCGGATCTGGTGCTCGCGTTCGACGGTAGGCGACCAACGCCCCTGCTCCGACAAGCGTCGTTGCCCCAAACAGTAATAACTCGCCTTCCAACAACATACTAACCGCACCGAGTAAAGCCGACACAACAAAAGTGCGTATTCCAGCGGCACTTCTGTTTGGTCCGGTTTCTTTGCGACGCTCTCGCTCCGCCCCGATTAGCAGGCCTACCCCAAGCGCAACGCTGAGGCCGAGGAGAGCGTTTGCGGATGGAACTGTGAGCATATTGCGGCACCTTAAAATCGTATACACATCGAAATCATGCGTCACCAACAGCAAACAAGATTTTTTTGCGGCGGGCGTGCCTCCAGTTCACAAAATGGCAGCGTCAACCAAATAACATTAAACACTTGGCGTTATCGGTGAACGCATACGTCAATGGAAGCATAGCGTAAGTAAGTGCCACTGCATTACCTCACATGGCAGCAATTCGTTGTCTGTTCGTTTGCGTACTTACCTGTCCTGAATTCACGCATATCCTACAGTTGTCACCACGCTTCCAAGTCCTCAACCTTGATTTGGGTCAAGCTGAATACAGGGGGCTCCCCTACAATAGTGCAGTTGCCGGGATACCTTAGCCCCTGCGATATGCAGCTCTTGATTCACCACGGTTCTTTCCATGACTGCACCACTATTGCTTGCCTGGATCTGTGCTGCGCTACTGCTGCAGGTGGTGGCGGGGATAAGCGTGGCCGTTTGGCGACAGCATCGCGCTCCGAAAAAACCATCAGACACCGTGCGCGACTTACATTCTCCGTTGGCGTCAGGCGCTTGGATTGGATGGCGCGAATTCCGTGTTGCGCGCCGTGCATTCGAGGACGAGGTTCATTCGCAGTGTTCTTTCCATCTCGAACCGGTTGATGGTATCGAGTTGCCGCAGTTCAAACCGGGACAATTCCTCACATTTCAACTTGCGGTTGGGGACGACGCTCAGGCACGCACCATCGTCCGCTGCTACTCGCTCTCCGACCGGCCAGCGCCGGGCGGCTACCGTGTCACTATCAAGCGCGTGCCTGCGCCAGTAGATCGACCGGATCTGCCTCCGGGCGCATCCTCCACGCACTTTCATGATCGAATACACGAAGGTGACATCCTCAGAATCAAAGCTCCATCAGGACATTTCCATATCGACGACGATGCAAAGGTGCCAGTGGTGCTTATCGCTGGCGGCATAGGCGTTACGCCCATGATGAGCATGCTACGCTGGTGCCTCGATGAGCAGCCAGAGAGAACCGTTCACCTCTACTATGGACTGCGACACGGCGGGGAAGAAGCATTCAAGACACTTCTCGAATCCTTAGCCGCAAGCCACCCTCGGTTCCATCTGAACGTAGTCTACAGCCGCCCCGGCGTTAACGACGTCCAAGGCCGCGACTACCAACACGCAGAGCACGTCAACATTGACCTGTTGCGTCGAACCTTGCCTCACGGCAGGCATCAGTTCTATGTCTGCGGCCCGACCGCGATGATGGAGAATCTGGTCCCTGCAATCGTCGCGTGGGGCGTGCCGGAACAGGATATTCACTATGAGGCGTTCGGCCCGGCGTCCGTGCATCTGAATCATGCGGCTCACACAACATCAATCAACTACACCTCAACTCCGGTTGAGGTGCGATTTGAGCGTTCGGGCCGCACCTTACTGTGGGACGGGCAGGATGGCAGCCTGCTGGAATTCGCAGAGCGTCACGGGGTTCCAGTGGATTCCGGTTGCCGGGCCGGCAGTTGTGGCAGCTGCGAAACCAGGCTAATCGCGGGAACCGTGCGCTACGTGAAAGCGCTCGATCATGACATCACGCCGGGGCATTGTCTGCTGTGCATGGGTATCCCAACTTCCGCCATGGCGTTGGAAGCTTAAGCACATGCACGCAAGATTGTTCAGTCGCCAGATTTTGCCCTTTTTGCTGGCCTTTAGTGCACTGGTGGCGGTTGCATTGCTCCTTGATGCTGCACTGCATTTGCTGAATGCTGTCTGGATCGGACGCTACCTTGGCATACCCGGCACGCTGCTGATCCTGCTTTCATTTGGATATTCCTTGCGCAAGCGCAAAATGATCAGCGCCGGCCGACCTGCCACGCTTCTGCGCCTGCACGAACGCATGGCTTGGCTTGGGTCCCTATTGATTCTGGTGCATGCAGGCATCCATTTCAATTCCATTCTGGCATGGCTGGCGGTAGGCGCAATGCTTATCAACGTGACTAGCGGGCTGACCGGAAAGTATTTGCTGGAACGTTCCCGGATGCGCATGGCGGAAGCGCGTCAGCAAATGCGTCAGCAGGGCATTACAACGGCAGAAATGGAAGACCGCATGTATTGGGACAGCTTGACGTTCGACGTGGTTAAGCAGTGGCGCGCGGTGCACTTCCCGATTACCCTGGCATTTGCCGTCCTCGCGTTGGCACATATCATTGCCATTTTCCTGTTTTGGGGCTGGCATTGACGCGCTGGCTTTTGGCCCTGATCGTCGCCAATTTGATTGGGCTACTGGCGCTGGTGTTCATTTTTCCGCACCTGATGGTCAGTCCCGGCGCGCTAATGGACGGGCACGCCCATCTCGCCACTGACTGCTTTGCCTGTCATGCGCCGTTACGTGGCGCAGCGTCGCAACGTTGTGTGACATGCCACGCAGTGCCCGACATCGGATTACGTACAACCAACGGTGCGCCGATTGCCCAAAAAACACTCAAAACCTCGTTTCATCGGGAATTGATTGAGCAGGACTGCATGGCATGTCACAGCGATCACCAGGCCCCGAGACTGACGCAACGCAGCCGTAAGCCCTTCTCACACGCACTTTTGCGCGCCCCTGTGCGCGATCTTTGCGAAGCGTGCCACAAAGCACCCACAGATAGTCTCCACCGCCAAATCACCGGCAATTGTTTGCAATGCCACCGCCAAGAAAAATGGAAACCCGCCACCTTTGAACATGACAAGCTATTTCTGTTGGATCGTGATCACAACACAACATGCGTAACGTGCCATGCAAATAATGACTACAGCCGCTACACCTGCTATGGCTGCCATGAACACCAGCCGGACAAGATTCGCAGGAAGCATGAGAAAGAAGGCATTCGGAACTTCGAAAACTGCGTCGAATGTCACCGCAGCGCAGATGAAAAGCCGCGTGAGCAAGGAAATCGGGACCGGCGGCGCCGGGATTGAACCGTTTTCGGTCATGTCGATGTTCGGCTACGATTTAGTTCTGCCTACAGTCCTTCTTAATACATGCTGGAATGGAATCACCTTTCCCTGATGGGGCTCACTACTTGAAATATTCTATGGTCGTCCACCCGTTCCTCGATCGCGTGTATCAGATAGCGTCCTTCCTAGTGTTGTCCCATCCTGCGAGTAACGCCGTGGCACCGATGTATCCACGCCGGCAAAGAGTATGTTGTTGTAATCGCACGGTTTGTGTGCCGGCCGAGGCAACCACGCATTCGCACTTGACAAGGCTTCGGCAGTGAAACCCGTCGCAGCGCCCTTAGCACCGCACACGGTACCCGTCGAGGCTATTGTGGCAGCCTTGAATGTGCGTCCCGATGCCGGCTTGCAGAGCGGCCAGGCCGCAGAGAGATTGGCGCAATTCGGCCCGAATCAGTTGCCGGTTACTCCACCACGATCACCCTGGCGCGTTTTGTTCGTCCAGTTCAAGGGGGTCATGATTGTTATCCTCTTCGGCGCAGCACTATTGGCGGCCCTTGTGGGCAGCTACAAAGACGCGCTGGTCATTCTGGCGGTCATCGTAATCAACGCATTCGTGGGCTTTTACCAGGAATACCGAGCAGAGCGCAGCCTTGACGCCCTTAAGTCGATGTTGCCCGTCAAGGCACGCGTGCGTCGCGATGGCAGCAGTCATGAGATTCGCGCCGACGCCCTGGTTCCCGGCGACATGCTGCTACTCGAGGCGGGGGACAATGTGGCTGCCGACGGACGCATCGTCATGGCAGCAGGTGTCGAAATCGACGAATCCGCATTGACGGGGGAATCGCTGCCTGCAAGCAAGCAGATTGCGCCGCTGGCAGCGGCGACTGCGCCCCTCGGCGACCGTAGCAACATGGCTTACATGAACTCCTTGGTCACACGTGGCCGCGCCGAGATGGTGGTCACGGCCACTGGCTCTCGCACCGAGATGGGGCGCCTCTCTCTGGAATTGGCGGCTACCGTAGAAGTGCCAACCCCCTTGCAGAAGCAACTCGACCAACTGGCCAAGCGCCTGGGTGCAATCGCCTTGGTTCTGGTAGCACTGTTGTCCCTGATGCAGTATCTGCGCGGTGCCACGATCGTTCACATCATGCTGGATGCGATCGCGCTGGCCGTTGCTGCGATGCCTGAAGGGTTGCCAGTCGTGGTGACCGTCACGCTGGCCTTGGGCATGCATAAACTGGCCCGACAGCATGCAATCGTCAAGCGTCTCGCCAGCGTAGAGACATTGGGTTGCACGACGGTGATCTGTTCCGACAAGACCGGGACGCTGACTCTCAACCAGATGACGGTGAGGACCGTCTGCTACGAGGGCAGGTCGTTCGAAGTGTCCGGAGAAGGCTATGCCACGAACGGCTCGATCACTGATCTCATGGGCCATACCGCCCTAACCGACTTCAATGCATTGCTGGTTCCAATAGTGGCTTGCAACGACAGCCGCATCGTCTACAACCACGGTGATGACGCAAAAGTCGTTGGCGACCCCATGGAGGCCGCGCTGCTTGTGCTGGCAGCTAAGGGCGGCGTCGTGCGTGATGATGTCGAACGCGCCTTGCCACGCTTGGCAGAGTTTCCCTTCGATTCCGCGCACAAGTTCATGGCCACCTTCCACGACGACGGACATGAGGTGAAGGTGTTCGTCAAGGGCGCGCCGGATGTGCTGCTTGCACACTGCACCAGTTGGCGCTCCGTAGGCACAGAGCAGCCACTGGACGAGTCGTGCCGGCAGCGAATCGACGCAGACTACCAAGCACTTGGCCAGCGGGGCTTGCGTGGGCTGCTGATTGCGTCGCGCACGGTACCATCGACCAGCTTCGATGCGACAAAGGATCTGTCCTCCTGGATCGATGAGTTGTGCTTTATCGGACTCGTCGGCCTGATGGATCCGCCGCGCGCCGAAGCGAAGCAGGCTATCGCCGAATGCGGGCGGGCGGGAATTGCCGTGAAGATGATTACCGGTGATCATCAGACTACCGCTACTGCAATTGCAGCGGAACTGGGATTTGTGGGGCGCACCGTGTCGGGCGCCGAACTCGACCGTATGTCTCCGGAGCAACTCGCAGCCGTCGTTAACGACGTCGCCGTGTTCGCGCGAGTGACGTCTGGCCACAAGGTGGCCATCGTGAGGGCGTTGCAGACCAACGGCCATGTTGTCGCAATGACGGGTGATGGAGTCAACGATGCGTCCGCAGTAAAACAGGCTGACATTGGCATCGCCATGGGGATCAATGGCACGGCGGTTGTAAAAGAAGCTGCCACCATGGTGCTGACCGATGACAACTTCGCTACTATCGTCACCGCAGTCCGGCACGGACGCACCCTGTACGACAATATCTTGAAGTTTGTACGCTTCCAACTCTCGACGACGATCGGCGCGATCTTGACCGTGTTCATTGCACCGCTTTTGGGCCTGCCCGAGCCGTTTACGGCACTGCAGATCCTGTGGGTCGCAATTATCATGGACGGGCCGCCCGCTGTCTCTTTGGCACTCGACTCCGCACGCCCGGGCATCATGGACGAGCCGCCGCGCCCGCGTGCCGAACCGGTTCTACCCCTGAGGCGTATAGCACGCGTTTTTGCCTACGGTGCCACAATAGCAGCGGGCACGTTGACGGTGCTCTATTATGGGTTGCAGACAGGGGCCCAGGACCGCGCCTTAACCTTGGCTTTCACGACCTTTGTGCTGTTTCAGTTCTTCAACGTGTTCAATGCTCGCAACGAAGCGGGATCGGCATTCAACGCGCAATTGTTCCAAAACAGGATGCTGTGGTTTTCACTCGCCGGCACTTTAGCCCTTCAGGCGCTTGCGGTGCACTGGGCGCCGGCTTCAACGCTCTTTGGAACGACAGGCATGGCTTTGGAAGACTGGCCGATGGCCATCGCAGTTGCCTCTTCGGTGCTAGTGTTTGAAGAGGTACGTAAGCTCGGATCGCGCGCTTGGCGGTCATGGCAGCGACCGCACCTGAAGATTTCCAAGGCTGTCACCTGAGGCGACTACTGAGCTGTGTTGACGTCGTATATTCGCCGGACTCGTATCACATTCATTCCATTCTAACGCAAGCGTGCGCCTGCCGCCGAGGGCTCACTGGTACAGCAGAGGCGCGGCGGTATGTTGGGCGCCCGACTCTCGGTCGCGCACGCGCGTCGTAACGTGGGCAGACTAGAAACGAAGTTACGGACGTCGACGCCGAGCGACTAGCCGCAAGGGTATGTTCTCCACATCAAATCCTATCTCCGTACGTCCGGATTTTTCATACTGGAACCGCATGGCATCGACAGATCCGGTTGGTTTTTCTGGGTCACCCCACACCTGAAGTACCTCTTTGTAAAGTTGCCCGTTGAGATCGCTGAGCAATAGCCTGAAGTGAATCTCGAACCGCGTCGATCGTGAACCCACATCGTTAAGGTCTGACTGCGGTTGTCCAATGACTGCTTTGTGCTGCCCCAATGCAAAATAAATGGCTCCTCAGGTTCGCGATTTCTTGTTCAATTTCTGTGAAGCTACCGCTCTAAACAAGAAATACTGATTTTCGTCGATGCGGATTTTGGAGGACCGCCATTGCGTTAAGCAGTCATTGTCGTTCGACTTAACCGTAATCACGTCGATATGGAAAGCTGTCTTCGTCTTCGCGAATTGGCGACAGACTGCTAGGGGTAGAAAGGACTCATCCAGAATTTCCGTTTGCTGTCATTGAGATTTCTCGTAAGCGGCCACTCATTTTCCTTTCACGCAGCCGTTCAAACTAGCAAGGCGGCTCGGGAGTTGTTTCTGGAAGTTTGGCAAACTTGGCATCTTCATGGCGCAGCCATTCTGATTTCCTTCGAAGCAGACGCCCATCCCGAGCCACGGGCTTAGACGGACTGTTCGCAGTGCGAACAGTCGTTTGGCGGTTAAACTTAAGAAAATAATTCTCGTC
The DNA here is from genome assembly GCA_040081205.1 of Burkholderiales bacterium. Taxonomy (GTDB): domain Bacteria; phylum Pseudomonadota; class Gammaproteobacteria; order Burkholderiales; family SG8-41; genus UBA5216. The sequence continues at coordinate 9,834 of JBEBHE010000003.1, forward strand.
GAACAGACCAAACCCATGAATCATATGTCATTGAAACTTTTTTTCTGGCGCAAAGTCAAAGCGGCAAATGCGAGAAAGATTATTTTCGTGGTCTCGCACAACCAGTGGATAGCACCGGATTATCGGTGGCTTCGTCAGCCCGTTTGATGCGCGTCAAGCATCGCCGTAGCACCGCAGTATCAAAACCGGACAAATCTCCTGAAAGCCGGTGGCCGCAAGGTCTGGAGGTATTGGTAAGAAATGCCCCTCGCGTATTTTCGCGTTTGGCACAAGCAGCACGTTAAGTCAGACTTACCCGCATGTAGATTTGCGCATGCGGGCACTACGTTAAGTTGGCAGTCTGCCCGCGCCTCTCCGGTACGGGCATCCGTAAGCACCGCTTGGTACCACGTTAGCGGCACCCCATCGCACCCAGCGCCAGCAGCTGGCGGAGTCGATCGCCTTCGATCGTCCGTTCGCTGCGCCAGGGTTCCACGTCAAGTTGCGCCAGTCATCTGGGCCAGCGCGCGTCGTAACTAGATAGCGCCAGCTGCTAGTGACGACGCGCGGAATCTCTGCGTCATCAAGCATTTAAGTAGTGGTTTTTGTAATGACCGTCAGTAGTGATAGGCCGTTCTGGCCCATCACATCGTAAGGAACCGTGCAATGCGGTTCGTCCCAGCCCTCCTATGGGCGTCTAGTACCGCGCCTCCCTGGCGCAACCCGTGAGTCCGGGTAATGACTCAGCGATGGTCAGCAACTCCAACAGGAGGCGCCATCGATGCCAATGCCGTGTCGGGCAGGCAAGCAGCAAAACAACGACACAAACCGGGAGTGGTGTCCCGAGGTCCCTCGTAGCGCTCCCATGCCAAGGCATGGAGCCGGACAGTAACACTTACCTGACAAGCGTTACACACCGACACAATTTGACGAAAGGAATGCAATGAAGGACCTGAACTACGAACTGAAATTGCTGTGCCAGCGTAACCGCGACGGCAGCTACGCCACGCAACATGCGCGGGAGGACATCCTGACCCAGATCGCGAATCAGCTGCATGCACAGGGGTTCAAGGACATGAAGGCGACCAGCTTAAAGCCCAAGCACGTGACCTCGCTGGTGGAGCACTGGAAATCGCAATCACTGTCTGCTGGGACGATCAAGAACCGGATGACGGTGCTGCGATGGTGGGCGGAGAAAGTAAACAAGGAGAATGTAATGGCGCAGGACAACGATAACTACGGTATCGCAAGACGAACATACGTCACTAACCTCAATCAGTCCCGGAGCCTTACAGCCGGTGATTTAGCCAAAGTGACTGATCCGTACACTCAGCTATCACTGAAACTGCAGGCCGCGTTCGGCCTGCGGCGCGAAGAATCCATCAAGATCCGTCCGGAATGGGCAGACGGGAGTGACCGGATCACGCTTCAGGCAAGCTGGACCAAAGGCGGTCGGGAACGGGAAATCCCCATCCGAAATGAACAGCAGCGAAACGTGCTGAACGAAGCCAAGCAACTGGCGGGCAAGGGAAGTCTGATCCCTTCAGACAGAACTTATGTTCAGCAACTGCAACGCTTCAAGTCGCAGTGCCAAACCGCCGGCATCTGGCATGTGCATGGCCACCGCCATCATTACGCACAAGACCGATACCGGGAACTGACCGGCTGGCTTTGCCCAGCACAGGGCGGGCCTACGTCCAAGCAATTGTCGCTGGAACAGAAGTGCCTGGATCATAAGGCGCGACTCACCATCAGTAAGGAGCTAGGGCACGGGCGCGTGAACATCGTATCGGTCTATTGCGGCAAATAAAAAATCGTCCTGTTTAACTGTAAATACTATTTACACGCGAAGTCGATGCGATACCAGCAAGCGGAAGGTACTGGAGCGTTTTCCACGGTGGCGGGCGGGCGGCGCCCTACTCGCACGCAAAGCCCGGCGCGGTGGGAAACGCCAACTATTACGCGCGATGTGGGAATTCCAAGTCACCTGTGAAGTATGAACACCGACCCTGAAAGCGACGAGCGCTTGCCCCTGCCAGTGCGCCGCTGCCTGACCAAGGAACAGGCGGCGGATTACTTGGGCATCGGCGTAACGCTACTACTTCAGTCGGGGCCACCGGCAATCAAGATTGGCCGGCGTTCGATTTGGGATGTCATTGACTTGGATGCGTGGCTGGAAGAATATAAGGGCCGAGGGCGGGCCAGAAAGGAGACTTTATGGCCCGTGAAAGCGGACTCTACCGGCGGCGAGACTCGCGCTACTGGTGGATCGATGTTGCATTACCGAACGGCCGACGCTTATGCCAAAGTACTCGGACTGAAGACCGAAAAGAAGCGCTAGCCTTAATTGCCAAGCTCAAAAGCGAAGCATTCAGGCAAGCGCATTTTGGCGTAAAGCCCAAGCGTTCATGGCAGGAAGCCGTAGTCCGGTATCTCGAAGTAAAGGCCTCGCTTAGAAGCATTGGAGATGTAAAACGTATCTGCCGAATCCTTGATCCAGTACTCGGTAAAAAGTACTTAAACGATATCGACGGGGATATGGTTTGGCAGGTATGTGAGCGGTTGTTACGCCGGGGAATTAAACCGGCCACTGTGAATCGCTATCTTGCAACCATCCGCGGCATTCTGCGGATGGCACGGGATGAATGGCAGTGGATCGACAACCATCCCAAAATCCGATTGCTTCCGGGTGAGGTGGAGCGTGACCGATGGCTTACGAGAGATGAGGCAGCCCGCTTGATCGCGGCCTGTCCTGCTCACTTGGCAGCCATCGTGCGCTTCGCCCTGGCGACAGGGTGCCGCGCTTCGGAGATTACCGGGTTGGAATGGCGTCGGGTGGATTTGGATCGCCACACGGCATGGCTAGACCATACCAAGAATGGCACGCCGAGAGGCGTCCCGTTGAATCGAGATGCGGTTGCCGTCTTGGAAGCGGAGCAAGGCAAGCATCCGGTTTATTGCTTCACCTATCGAGGCGCGCATTTTTCCGGCGCAGTGGGTAACTCGGCATGGTATGAAGCGGTAAAACGGGCGGAGCTTGGAAACTTCCGATTTCACGATTTGCGGCACACTTGGGCCTCATGGCATCGTCAGTCGGGAACATCGACGGATGAGCTAAAAGACTTGGGCGGCTGGAAGTCGCGTGTGATGGTGGATCGTTACGCCAAGTTTGCCACTGAGCATTTAGCGGTGGCGGCAGCCCGGATTGAATCGGGCCTGTCGGGCGCAAACGTAGGAAATGTTCTACGTTTTCCCTACGGTGGTGAAATGAAGTTAGGCTGAGAGTGCGCTAACTATCTGAATTTGTTGGTGGCCAAGGGCGGAATTGAACCACCGACACACGGATTTTCAGTCCGCTGCTCTACCAACTGAGCTACTTGGCCCCTTACTTCAGGAAGCGCGCTATTTTATCGTACAGCGCGAGTAGCGCAAACCCTTGATTTACAAACAGTGTTGATGCGACAAGCAAAAAGAAACCCCGCGGAGCGGGGTTTCTTTTTTAGGGAGAGGAGGTAACGGAGGGAACCGTAGGTTCTCTCTGTTCGTAACATCCCCCGCAGGGAATGTAATCGCGCAGCGATTACATTCCCATGCCGCCCATGTCACCCATACCGCCGTGACCGTGGCCAGCGTGTCCGCCGCCCGCTTCTTCTTTCGGCGCTTCAGCAACCATTGCATCGGTGGTCAGGATCAAACCAGCAATCGATGCTGCGTTTTGCAACGCGCAACGGGTTACTTTGGTCGGATCCAGCACGCCCATCTGCACCAGGTCGCCATACTCGCCGGTGCCGGCGTTGTAGCCGTAGTTGCCTTTGCCTTCGACCACTTTGTTCAGCACCACCGAGGGCTCTTCACCCGCGTTGGAAACGATCTGACGCAGCGGCTCTTCGAGCGCACGCAACACGATTTTGATACCGGCTTCCTGATCGGGGTTGTCGCCTTTGATCTTGCTCATAGTGCCGCGAGCGCGGATCAGGGCTACGCCACCACCAGCCACGATGCCTTCTTCAACGGCTGCACGGGTTGCGTGCAGGGCGTCTTCAACGCGGGCTTTTTTCTCTTTCATTTCGAGTTCGGTCGCAGCGCCAACGCGGATCAGTGCAACACCGCCGGCCAGCTTGGCCACGCGTTCTTGCAGTTTTTCTTTGTCGTAGTCGCTGGTCGCTTCTTCGATTTGCGTGCGGATGTTCTTCACACGGCCTTCGATGCCTGCCTTGTCACCAGCGCCGTCGATCAGCGTGGTGTTTTCTTTTTCGATCTCGATGCGCTTGGCACGGCCGAGGTCTTTCAAGGTGGCTTTTTCGAGTGACAGGCCGACTTCTTCCGCGATCACGGTGCCGCCGGTAAGAATCGCGATGTCTTCGAGCATGGCTTTACGGCGATCACCGAAGCCCGGCGCTTTGACGGCGCAGGTTTTCAGGATGCCGCGCAGGTTGTTTACCACCAGGGTGGCCAGTGCTTCGCCGTCAACTTCTTCAGCGATGATCAGCAGCGGCTTACCGGCTTTGGCCACTTGCTCAAGCAAGGGCAACAGGTCACGAATGTTGGAGATCTTTTTGTCGTGCAGCAGCACGTACGGATCGTCCAGCACGGCGATTTGCTTGTCCGGATTGTTGATGAAGTAAGGCGACAGGTAACCGCGGTCGAACTGCATGCCTTCGACGACTTCGAGTTCGTTGTCCAGGCTCTTGCCGTCTTCAACGGTGATCACGCCTTCTTTGCCCACTTTGTCCATCGCGTCGGCAATGATTTTGCCGATCGATGCATCGGCGTTGGCCGAGATCGAGCCTACTTGCGCGATTTCTTTGTTGGTGGTGCAGGGCTTGGAAAGTTTTTTCAGTTCTTCAACGGTGGCAACCACGGCTTTGTCGATGCCGCGCTTGAGGTCCATCGGGTTCATGCCGGCGGCAACATACTTCATGCCTTCCTTCACGATCGCCTGGGCCAGCACGGTGGCAGTGGTGGTGCCGTCGCCGGCGATGTCGGAAGTCTTGGAAGCGACTTCTTTCACCATCTGCGCGCCCATGTTTTCGAACTTGTCTTTGAGTTCGATTTCTTTGGCAACCGACACGCCGTCTTTGGTAACGGTGGGGGCGCCGAAGCTGCGCTCGAGCACCACGTTACGGCCTTTGGGTCCGAGGGTCACTTTGACCGCATCGGCAAGTACGTTCACACCGGCCACGATTTTGTGGCGGGCGCTTTCATGAAATTTGACTTCTTTGGCTGACATAATAATTTCTCCAGATAGGTTTCAGCGGCTTACTTTTCAACCACGCCCATGATGTCTTCTTCGCGCATCACCAGCAGCTCGTCGCCGTCAACTTTGACGGTTTGGCCGGAGTATTTGCCGAAGAGCACACGGTCGCCGACTTTGACGTCGAGCGGAATCAATTTGCCGTCATCGCCACGCTTGCCTGTACCAATGGCTTTGACTTCGCCTTGATCAGGTTTCTCTGCGGCGGTGTCGGGGATCACGATACCGGAAGCGGTTTTGCGTTCCTCTTCCAGCCGCTTCACGATAATACGGTCGTGCAACGGACGAATTTTCATAAACTTTCTCCTGTTGAATTTTTGACGGAATCTTCGGAGCGGCGGCGGGCGACCATCGTGTAATGGCACACTGCCGGAGACTTGTTAGCACTCAACCCCGATGAGTGCTAATGTAATGCCGTACCGCAGCAATTTCAATAGGTTTGTACTTAAAAACAGGGGGTTGGCCAGTAATCCGCTGGGCCGTCTGGTTTACCTATTTAAGCTAAGTATTTGTTTTTATTGTATTTTTATGGCAAGCACTGGCTGCACAGAAGTGCTTGCGGATGTGCGGATCAGCTCTACGCCATCCACTGTCATTTTCCAGCGTCCCGCATCCTCACGCGGCGGCCTGGACACCACAAAAGTGGTAGTCCACAACCCCACGCCAACCACAAAGTTATCGCCCTCAAATTTTTTCAGCGGCGCTGTAATCGAGGTTTTGACGCCGCCCTTTAAGCGCCGGTAATCCACGCTGCCATCCTGCGTAATCAGCAAACTCATACCCGGCGCGTTCCATTGTCCGACGTATGCGGATTTCTCCGGCGGCACTGGATTCGCGCAGGCCGCAAGCAGCAACATCGCCGTTACCAACATCGCCAGCACATTCCGGTTTTTCATCGTCACTCTCGGCGCAATGGCGCGCAAGTGCATAGCATGCAACGGCCGCACTAAAACAAACCATCGCCTATGTAATGATCCAGCGTGATCAGGTCGCCTCGGCAAACCGCTCCGTGCGTGGCCCCGGCACACCAAAACGATACACCGTTTGCCGCTTGCCGTCGCAGCTCGGCGGGATCGGATTGAGAGGGCACGGTCCGGCGCGGCGGCCTTCCGTCGATAAGGTGGCATCTTCTGCCACGTCGCCCCAGATACCGCCGCTCACCGGGCGAAACAGCCACATTAAATAACCTTTCGCCGCCGCGAGCCTTAACAGCTCATCGGCATCCGGCGCATCACTCACCACCAGCTGCTGTCCGTTAACGCCATACGGAAACGCGCCAAACGCCTGCCTGCATTCCAGCGGCTCGGAATCACGCGCGCCGGGACGTGAACACGCCGGGCGCTCGGCGCGGGACACATCCCACGCGCCCATTTTCCATGCCGCATCGAGCGCGGCCTGATCCACCGCAACCAGATCGCCCCAGCGCTCATTCACCTGCAAAGCGGAGCTTGGAATCGGCGTAAACGCCACCGGCTGCGCGCCTTCTATGTCAGCGAGTTTCTCTCGAATGAAACCATGCCAGTGCAGTGTGAGTATCACGGGGGTATCGGGGCACGGCACTGCCGCCAGCGTAACGCCCACCAGCGGCAGGTGCGTGGCAGCAATCTGGTCTTCGATGCGTTCAAGCAATTCCATGATCGACTATCTCCTTTTCAACAATGAAGCGGTGATAAACTCGAAAGCGAAAATGCAAAACACGTGCCATGTAAGAAACAACAACGGCAATACGCAGGAAAAGTTAACCGCCGCGCCGTCAGGATGGCAGTGCTTTTGTAACCAGGTGTTGCCCGTGAGCAGTCAAACGTATGAGTGAAGTTTCGATTTCTCCTGAGCGTTTGCGAAAGTTTTAGTACATCCACACCCAGAATGCAAACCAGCACTCGCAATAGTCTGCTGCTAAACCGCAGCCTTGCCGCCGTGTGGCACCCCTGCACCCAAATGAAGCAACACCCGTCGCTGCCGCTCATTCCCGTGGCACGCGCAGCGGGATGCTGGCTGTACGACTTCGACGGTAACCGCTACCTCGACGCGGTAAGTTCATGGTGGGTCAACCTGTTCGGCCACGGCAACGCGCACATCAACGCCGCGCTGCGCGATCAGCTCGACACGCTGGAACACGCGATGCTCGCGGGTTTTACCCACGAGCCGGTGATTGAACTGTCGGAGCGTTTGTCCGAGCTTACCGGCAGCAAACTCGGCCACTGTTTTTACGGCAGCGACGGCGCATCGGCCATCGAGATTGCGCTCAAGATGAGTTTTCATTATTGGCGCAACAGCGGCGAGCCGGCAAAAACTGATTTCGTCAGCCTCAAAGGCAGTTACCACGGCGAAACACTGGGGGCGTTGTCGGTCACCGACGTGGCATTGTTCAAAGACACCTACGCACCGTTGCTGCGCGCAAGCACGCAAGTGCAAAGCCCCGACTGGCGTTTGGCCGACGCGGGCGAATCGCCGCGCGATTACGCGTTGCGCGCCGCGCGCGATCTGGAAAAGCATCTGGAGCAACATCATGCGACGACGGCTGCGCTGATTGTCGAACCGCTCGTGCAGGGCGCCACCGGCATGGCGATGTACCACGCCGCATACTTGAGCGAGGCACGCGCGCTGTGCGATCGCTACCGGGTGCATCTCATTGCTGATGAAATCATGACCGGCTTTGGGCGCACCGGCACTTTTTTTGCGTATGCGCAGGCCGCCGTTTCGTCACAGTTCGCGCCGGATTTTTTGTGTCTGTCAAAAGGCATCACCGGCGGCTATCTGCCGCTGTCGGTGGTGATGACGCGCGATGAAATCTATCAGGCGTTCTACGACGACAGCGTCACGCGCGGATTCCTGCATTCGCATTCCTACACCGGCAACGCGCTGGCGTGCCGTGCCGCTTTGGCAACGCTGGAAATATTTGAACAAAAACAAATACTTAATTCAAATCGCGTACTGAGCGATGCCATCACTCATGCCGCGCTGGGCATCGCCAGCCATCCGCGCGTTAAACACTTTCGCAACACCGGCATGATCTGGGCGTTCGACGTTGAAACCAGCGACCCTTCGTTCGCGCGCAACTTTTATCAGCGTGCGCTTTCCAAAGAACTGTTGTTACGCCCGATTGGCAACACGGTCTATTTCATGCCGCCCTATGTGATTAACGAGGAAGAAATCGCGCTGCTCACCGGTCGTACGCTGGAAATTATCGATACCCTTAGCGCATGAAACTCTATTTTCATGGCGGCGTGCAGGGCGTGACCGGTTCCTGTCATCGCGTTGAAACCGGCAGCACGCAGTTTTTGGTCGATTGCGGCATGTTTCAGGGCGGACGCGAAGCCGACGGCAAAAATCACCAGCCGTTTGCGTTCAACCCGCGCGATATCGAGTTCGTACTGCTCACGCACGCACACATCGATCACTCCGGGTTGTTGCCGCGCCTCGTCGCCGAAGGTTTTACCGGCCCGATTTACGCCACCGCCGCGACCTGCGATTTGCTGGAAGTGATGCTGCTCGACAGCGCGCACATACAGGAGAAAGAGGCAGAGTGGCGCAAGGCGTCCCGGCAGGGGCGCGCACGCGACAGCAAGCCCATCTACACTGCGCGCGACGCGCAACGCACGTTGCAACAACTGCGCGTGGTCGCCTACGGCGAGGAAATTCACCCGCACCCGGCACTGCGCTGCATTTATCGCGACGCCGGACACATCCTCGGTTCCGCCATTATCGAAGCGTGGATCACCGAAGCGGGTCACGCAAGTAAGCGTTCCATCAAAGGCGTGTTCTCCGGCGACATCGGCCAACCCGCGCGTCCGCTGGTGCGCGACCCGACGCCGATTACCGAAGCGGATTTTCTGCTGGTCGAATCGACCTACGGCAACCGGCTGCATCGCTCGATGGAAGACACGCTGCTTGAACTCGAACACGCCATCACTGACACGCTGCAACGCAAACACGGCAATGTCATTGTGCCTGCGTTCGCCGTCGGCCGCGCGCAGGAAATGCTGTACCTGCTGGCCGATCTGCATCGCAAAAAGCGTCTGCCGCCGATGAAAATTTACGTCGATTCGCCGCTGGCGATGAAAGCTACCGAAATCACGCTGCGTCACATGGCGATCCTCGATCCGGATACCGCCGACGTGATGAACTGGACAAACACGCACCGCAGCGGCATGCAGGTTCAGTTCGTGCAGGACGCTGAGGAATCCCTGCGGCTGCACGAAATCAAACACGGCGCCATTATTATTTCTGCCAGCGGCATGTGCGACGCCGGCCGCATCAAGCATCATCTGCGTTACAACCTCGGCCGAAAAGAAAGCACCATACTCATCACCGGCTTTCAGGCGGCAGGCACGCTGGGACGGCGCATCGTCGATGGCGCGAAAGAAGTGCGCATTTTCGGTGTGCCGGTTCCAGTGCGCGCGGATATTTACACTATCGGCGGCCTGTCGGCGCACGCGGATCAAAGCGGCCTGGTCAATTGGCTGTCGCATTTCAAGCGTGCGCCGGCGCATACGTTTATCGTGCATGGCGAGCCTGAAACAGCAGACATTTTCGCCGGCGTCGTTCGCGACAAACTTCATTGGAACGGCGTGGTCGTCCCAACCCTCGGTAGCGACGTTAGTTTATAACCGCCACACAGCAACGGCAGCCATGACACTACGTAAACACTTGTTTTTAGTGTTATTTTTTTGCGGCGTTTTTCCCGTCACTGTGCACGCCCAACTGCCGCCGCCGGTGGCGCAAGCCCTCGCCCGTGCCGGCATCGCCGAAACCAGCGTCGGCGTGTACGTGCATGAAATCGGCGCGGCGGAACCCGTGGTTGCGCATCGCGCCGAACAACCGCTGAACCCGGCGTCGGTGATGAAACTCGTCACCACCTACGCCGGCCTCGAACTGCTCGGCCCTGCGCATCAGTGGAGCACCGACATTTACACCGAAGGTGTGATGCTGCAGGACGTGCTCGTCGGCAATCTCATCATCAAGGGCGGCGGCGACCCGAAATTCACTATTGAAAATTTCTGGATGCTGCTTCGCGCCTTGCGCGCCAAAGGCGTGCGCGAAATTCGCGGCGACGTATTACTGGATCGCGGCCTGTTCACCACCGATCATCCGGATTCGGGCCGTTTCGATGGCGAGCCGACACAGCCGTACAACACCACGCCTGACGCGTTGCTCACCAATTTCAAAACGTTTACGCTGACCTTTGCGCCCGAAGCCGATGGGCGCGGCGTGCGCATCGCGGTTGATCCGCCGCTGCCGCAAATCCAGATTGTCAACAACCTCACACTCGGTGACGGTGCGTGCGGCAACTGGCTGGCACGGATCAAAACCCAAGTGCAGGACACCGGCGATATCGCGCGGCTGACGTTTGCCGGCCCTTACGCACGCCAGTGCGCCGAACAAAGCAACTATTACAGCGTGCTCGGCCACCGCGAGTATGTCGCCGGATTGTTTCAGCACTTGTGGCGCGACCTTGGCGGCGTGTTCAACGGTCGCGTGCGTGACGGCGATGCCAATGCCAATTCGGTCAAGCTGGTCAGCCAACGCTCGCTCGCGTTGTCGGAAATCGTGCGCGACATCAACAAATTCAGCAATAACGTGATGGCGCGGCAATTGTTGCTCAGCATCGGCTCGGCAACTGGCGCAGCAGCAACACCCGACCGCGCCGGCCGCGCCGTGCAGCAATTCTTTGCCAGCCGCGGCCTGCCGATGCCGCAACTGGTGATCGAAAACGGCTCCGGGCTGTCGCGCATCGAACGCGTCAGCGCACGCGATCTCGGGCAAATGCTGCAAGCCGCGTTTCGCAGCCCGGTGATGCCGGAGTTCATCGCGTCGATGCCGCTGGTCGGCGTGGACGGCACCATGTACCGGCGGCTAACCAACAGCGGCGTTGCTGGGCAGGCGCACATCAAAACCGGTTTAATCGCCGGCGTGCGCGCCATGGCAGGTTACGTGCTGGATGCCAAGGGGCGGCGCGTGGCGGTGGTGATGCTCATCAACCACGCGAACTCGTTCAACGGCAATGCGGTGCAGGATGCGTTGTTGCGGTGGGTGCATGGGCGGTAGGCACTGCCGCAATTATCTGGAACAACACTCAGCCGCGTGATTCCGTCACCGAGGCCAAGAAGCCGCTGCCATTCAACACGCAGCGTTATTTTAATTCTTTCGCGCCTGCTATCTGCGCTTTCAGCTTTCTCAACACGTCCTCTGCTGCACGCCTTCCCGACAGGCCGAAGTCTCCCGTCCCTGAGAATTCTGAAAATGTTGCTCTGCCATTTCCCATTGTGAGGTTCTTGTAAACCTGTGTACCCGTGATGTCCTGAACGTAATACTCGATCGTTATTGAAAACTGCGTGGGTGGCCACGTAAGCACTCCGTCCGACGAGGACGACGCGGTAATTTTAGGAACAAGCACCAGTGACACATTGTTTTTAGTGAGCGTCGGCGCATCGTTAATTTTTCTTACCAAAGTAACGCGGGAAAATACTGTGCTTAGTGCCTGAAAAATTCCCGCCTCAAGATCGCGGTAAAGGAAATAACTGACCAAGTCCCCGCCACCTCCTGGAGTAGTAACCTCCCGATCCCGGTCTTCCTGGCTAATAACGTAAGCCACGCTTTTCTGAATACTGGCGCCGGCACTATCGGAAAGCTCTGCCTTCGGCGCTATATTAATCGGATGCGCGCAGGCACCTACCAGCGCTACGGTCAATATGACACAAAGTCTGCCAAGCATTTTCATCGGGGCCCCCTCTATTTAAGCGCAGCGATGAATTCCTTGTCGGCGTACAAGGCGGATAAAAACTTTTGGACGAGATTAGGATAGGCCTGCACACCACGTGGTATGGCAACCGCACCCGCAAATGACGATTCAAAAGTAATCGTCACTGATTTCGTTTTATCGAATCGAATCTGGCTGTCGCGCTTTACGGTAATGCGCGCTTCCATAATCCCGGTGCCCTCGCTAATGCTTCCCACGCTAACATCGTTTTGTATCAAAACACCGCCTATTTCGATGGTGGATTTATCATCGAAAATCCGTGCTATGTTCAACTCGGACCGGATGGCATCCTCCAAATACTCTGTGAACTTTCCGCCCACCGGGGACGCCATCGATGATCCGCGTAGTGAAATAGCTTCGTTGTTTGCGGTCTTCGGGTCGGCCTGAAATTTACCAACGCGCGCCTTGTTAATACCTGAATCACGGAGCATCTGCGCGTTCTCGACGGACGCCGAGTAATTTGGCGCCGTTAACGCGCATCCCGAAATCACAGCAAAAACCAAAATTGCAAGCAAAGCGCGCATCACAAGGCCTCCTGTGTAATCAAAAATTTTGTTAAGCAATACGCTCAACGGATTCACATCATAGTTTCAATTTTTTCCACAGTACATCTATTCGCTCTTTCACCGCCTGATCCATCGCTATCGGAGTACCCCAGCGCCGATCCGTTTCCGCAGACCACTTGTTGGTGGCATCGATACCCATCTTCGAACCCAGGCCCGCTACCGGACTGGCGAAATCGAGGTAGTCAATCGGCGTTGCGTCCGCGATCAGCGTGTCGCGCCGCGGATCGACGCGCGTGGTGAGCGCCCAGATCACTTCTTTCCAGTCGCGCACGTTGACATCGTCGTCGGTGACAATGATGAACTTGGTGTACATGAATTGCCGCAAAAAACTCCAGATGCCGAACATCACGCGTTTGGCGTGACCGGCGTATTGTTTTTTGATGCTGACGCAGGCGATGCGGTACGAGCAGCCTTCGGGCGGCAGGTGAAAATCGACGATTTCCGGAAACTGCTTTTTCAGCAACGGCACGAACACTTCGTTCAGCGCCACGCCGAGCATTGCCGGTTCGTCGGGCGGTTTGCCGGTGTAGGTGCTGTGGTAGATCGCGTCGCGCCGCTGCGTGATGCGTTCGATGGTGAACACCGGAAATTTTTCCTGCTCGTTGTAGTAGCCGGTGTGGTCGCCAAACGGGCCTTCGAGCGCGGTCTCGCCGGGGTAAATGAATCCTTCGAGAACAATCTCCGCGCTGGCCGGCACCTGCAAGTTGTGCGATAGGCACTTCACGATTTCGGTTTTTTCGCCGCGCAGCAAGCCCGCGAACTGATATTCACTCAGACTATCCGGCACCGGCGTCACGGCGCCCAGCACGGTGGCCGGATCAGCGCCCAGCGCCACCGCTATCGGGTACGGTTCGCGCGGATTTGCCAGCGAGTGATCGCGAAAATCCAGTGCGCCGCCGCGATGATCGAGCCAGCGCATAATGACTTTGTTTTTGGCGATAACCTGCTGGCGATAGATGCCAAGATTCTGGCGTGGCTTGTGCGGCCCCCGTGTGACCGTCAGTCCCCAGGTAATCAGCGGCGCCACATCGCCCGGCCAGCAGGTTTGTATCGGCAGACGCGCGAGATCCACGCCGGCGCCTTCAAAAATGATTTCCTGACACGGCGCATTCGACACCACACGCGGCGTCATGGTCATGATTTGTTTCAGCAGCGGCAGTTTGTCCCATGCGTCACGCAGACCCTTGGGCGGCTCCGGTTCCTTGAGATACGCCAGCGTTTCACCGATTTCACGCAAGCGTGCAAGCGGGTCTTCATCCGGAGACGCGCCCATGGCGAGCGCCACGCGCTTCACGCTGCCGAACAGATTACCCAGCACTGGCATGGTGTAACCCTTCGGCTGTTCAAACAGCAACGCAGGCCCGCCCGCCTTCAACACGCGGTCGCAAATTTCGGTCATTTCCAACCGGGGATCGACCTCAGCACCGACACGCTTCAATTCACCCAGCGACTCGAGTTGTGCGATAAAATCACGCAAGCATTTGTTTTTATTCATTATTTTTATGGCCCGTTTTCCGTCCATACGCCACTTCCGGCTCAGGCAAATCGATATTCACCATGATCGCGGAAAAACTTTTGCCATGCGGGTCGCTCGACAGTGACGTCGTGACGCCGCCAGCCAATGCGTCGTGCAATACAAAATTCAGCGCACCGATATTCGGTAATTCGTAGCGCTCGATTTTGCCTTTGACCCGATTACCGTATGCGCCGCGCACGCGCTCGATAGTCACCTGATCCTGCAACAGACGGAAATCGCGCTCGTCGTACGCAATCACGGAAACATTCAGCGTATTGCCTTTGTCACCGGCGCGACAGTGCGCGATTTCGCGCAGCTTCACAGCGACAACACCCGCACTTCGGTTTTCACCTCGCTGCGATCCAACAAAATCGAGCGCACGCCGATCACTTCTTTCACCTGCATGAAATCACTCGCCCCGCCGTACGGGCCGTTGGTGTAAAGCGTCTGCACTTCTTCGCCGACGGCGGCTGCGTCTGATTTATTTTGAGAACGTCCGCTGACGCGCAGGCGAACCTCGTAGGGTTCTGCCGCGTCGTTATGCGACGCCTCTGCGTGCAGCGACGAATGCCCGATCAAATCGACGCGCAATTCTTCGAGACTGATTTTACGCAACGCCAGGCGTTCGCGCACAATGTCGCCCGCGAGCTTGGCGCGATCGAGCGCGCCCGGCCCGGCATACGCCATGTGACCTTCGCCGACGTAACCGGCGCGGTAGCCCACGCTGACTTTGTAGGTACCGGTGCGCGGCGCGGCCTGCCCGCCCTTGAAAACGACATCGCAGGCCGCCTCGCTTTCGCTCTGGCTGAATTTGACGGCGGTGAAATCTGCCACGCAATCCGGCGTGACATAGCGTGACGGATCATGCACTTCATACAGCAGTTGTTCCTTGCACGTGGCGAGCGTGACCGCGCCGCCGCTGCCCTCGGGCTTGGTGATAAATGCCGCGCCATCCGACCGCATTTCACAAATCGGAAAGCCCAGCCGCGCAAGACCCGCGACATCCTTGTAACCGGGATCGGCGAAATACCCGCCCGTGATCTGCCCTGCGCATTCCATCAGATGCCCGGCTACTGTCGCCTGTCCGAGTTTAGTGTAGTCATCATCGCGCCACTGCAATCCGTCGAGCATGCAGCCGACAAACAGCGACGGATCGGCCACGCGCCCGGTAATCACCACGTTCGCGCCGGACGCCAGCCCCGCCGCCACCGCATCCGCGCCCAGATACGCATTGGCAGACACCATCATGGGTTTGATCGTGTCCAAAGGTTCGCCGTCTTCCATCAGAAGCACGTTGATGCCCCGCACCAGTTCCGTAACATCATCGCCCAGCACCACGGCCACGGTGAGACTGCCCATGCCCAGTTCGCGCGCCACGCGCAGCACCGCTTCGCCTGCCGCCAGCGGATTCGCCGCCCCCATGTTGCTGACGATACGCACGCCACGCGCCATCGCCGGTTTAAGCACGAGCCGCAGGCGCGCTTCCAGCATCGGGTTATAGCCGCGCGCGGGATCGCGCAATTTTTCGAGCTGGCCCAGCGCTATGGTGCGCTCGGCAAGCGTTTCATAGACGAGGTAATCGATGGCGCCGCGTTCAACACATTCGAGCGCAGGCTCCCAACGGTCGCCAGCGTAGCCCGCGCCGCAACCGATGCGCACACTGGTTACGATAGACTTATTCGGGCTGGATGCCGGCATCCTTGATCGCCTTGGCCCACTTCACGGTTTCGACGCGCGTGCGTTCAGCGAGTTGCGCCGGCGTGTGCGGGCTGGTTTCAACACCGAATGCTATCAGCCGGTCTTTGACATCCTTGCTGTTGGCGGATTGATTGAGTGCAGTGTTGAGGCGATCGATCACCGCTTGCGGCGTGTTGCGCGGCGCGTAAGCGGCAAACCACGCGATCAGCTCGTAACCTTTCAGTCCGCCCGCTTCTTCGACCGTCGGCAGATCAATCAGCGCTGTGCGCTTGATTGATGTCACCGCCAAGCCACGCACCTTGCCCGCCTTCACCTGCGGCATGGTCACCGCCAGATCCGCAGTGAACATCATTACCTGCCCTGCAATCAAATCGCTGATGGCATGCGGCGAGCTTTTGTACGGCACCATCGTCAGTTTGATGCCTGCCATGTTGGCGAACATCTCCGTGGACACGCGCTGCGAGGTGCTGGCGGAAGCGTAGAGGAACTCACCGGGTTTGGCTTTCGCCAACGCGATCATTTCTTTCAGGTTTTTTGCGGGCAGGCTGTTGTTCACCGCCACGATCAACGGCACCGAACCGAGAAACGCAATCGGCATAAAGTCTTTTTCCTGATCGTACGGCAGCTTTTTGTACAGACTCACCAGCGCAGCATTGGTGCTGTTGGTGCCGCACAAAATCGTATATCCGTCCGGCGCGGCTTTCGCCACGGCTTCGGCGCCGATCAAACCGTTGGCGCCGGGCCGGTTATCAACCAGCCCCGATTGCCCGATCTGCTCATTAAATTTTTGCGTGTAGCTGCGCGCCACGGTGTCGGTGGCGCTGCCGGCAGCGAATGGCACGACCACGCGTATCGGCTTCGCAGGATAATTTTGCGCCAGCGCGCCGGTGGCGAATACCGCAGCAGACCCCGCCAGTATGAAGCAAGACAAACGCATGGATACTCCTTGATGATAAAAGCAGAACGAATGATATTAACCGTGGAACCCGAACCACGTCGAGCGCGAATCAAAGTCCCGGGAATTTGAAGAGAGGGAACCGGAAATAGTAGTCGAGCGCGAGGCCTGCAAACACTGCGGCGCCCACCCAGTTGTTATTCATAAATGCCCTGAAACAACCGTCGCGGTCGCGCGTCTTTATGAGCTGAAACTGATAAGCGATCAGCGCCGTCGCGAGCGCAAGCCCCACAAAATACACCACGCCCAGCTTCTGCCACACGCCTACGCCCGCCATGACGGCGACAAACAGTCCCTGGAACAGCATTACCGCTGCCACATCAAACACGCCGAACAGCAACGCCGATGATTTGAGATTCATTTTCATGTCGTCGTCGCGATCCACCATCGCATACTCGGTGTCGTAGGCAATCGCCCAAAATATGTTCGCGGCCAGCAGCGCCCACGCCAGCGGCGGAACATTGTTCTGGTAGGCGGCAAACGCCATGGGGATCGAAAATCCAAACGCGATGCCCAGATACGCCTGCGGCAACGGGAAAAACCGCTTGGTAAATGGATAGGTAGCAGCCAGAAACAGCGCGGCAAATGATAGTGCAATCGTCAATTTGTTGAGAAACAACACCAGCCCGAACGCGAATGCCGCCAGTACGGCGGCAAGTACTAAGGCTTCGTTGGGACTGATCAAACGCGCCGCCAGCGGCCGTCCGGCAGTACGCTTCACTTGCGGATCAATGTCGCGGTCGGCGTAATCGTTGATGACACAACCCGCGCTGCGCATCAGCACGGTGCCAACCATAAAAATCAACACGATCTCCATGCGCTGATAAAGCGGCGAGGCAAACCATAGCCCCCATAGCGCCGGCCACAGCAACAGCAATATACCAATGGGTTTGTCGAGCCGCATCAGCTTTTCGTACGCGTCGAGCCGTTCCTTGAACGTCAACTTTCGCGTCAGTTTTTGCACCGGCTCTTGTGTCTGTTCTTGCGTCATAACGTGAGCACTCCTGGCAAGAAAACTTCGGTCACCAGTATAGGCGATTTACCGACGATAAACAGCGAACGCCGGGCCCACGGTGTACCACCGGGCATCGCGACGCGCGACGCGCGTCGATACAACTCGTGGCCACGTCCCAACTTGCGCTGTCGCAGCATCAGCCGCCGGATGCGTGGATCGGTAAACAGCGCAGCACCCAATGGCCGCGACCCCATGCCCTGCATCAACCGCCAGCCCGCGCCACGCTCGCCCGGCGCGAGCACGCTGTGGGCATACACCACCGGCATCGCGCCACAGTAGAGAACGACATCTCGCGTCAATACCCGTGCACCGCCTATGCCGCCTGCACTACCGCGCGCCAGAAATTGTTCATCTTTATGCAAGCGGCGGCGCCCTTGAAAAATTACTTTGACTTTCATCCCCGGCGAACGCGCTTCGATGCGCCGCGTCAGTGAGCCGCGATCGGTGAGCCACTGGTGTAATTTTGCCGCCGCGCAGGGCGTGCGCTGCCAACAAGTGTCTCTTGGAATGTTTGTCACGTGCGATATTTTTTCTTCCTCCGATTATCGCAGAGTTTTTGCGGAAATCGGAACCTCAAACTTTGAGAAACTCCCCGCGCGCGCCCAGCCAGCGATGAAGATGCGCGCGCGCCGCCTGCGGGTTTTCAGCGAGCAGTGTCGCGGCTGCATCGCGCGCGGCATCCAGCAAATCCACATCCGCGCTCAAGTCGGCAAAGCGCAGCAGCGGTACGCCGCTCTGCCGCGCGCCGAGCAGCTCGCCGGGGCCGCGCATGCGCAAATCGTGACGCGCCACTTCGAATCCGTCGGTATTTTCAAAAACGATTTTCAGCCGCTCGCGCGCCATCGGCGACAGCGGTGTGCGGTACAGCAAAATGCACGCACTCTGCGCCGCACCTCTTCCGACTCTTCCGCGCAGTTGATGCAGTTGCGCGAGCCCCATGCGCTCCGCGTTTTCAATCACCATGAGCGAGGCATTCGGCACATCAACGCCGACTTCGATCACGGTGGTCGCCACCAGCAACTGCACTTCATTACGCTGGAACGCATGCATTACCGCAGATTTCTCGTCGCTCTTTAACCGCCCGTGTGCGAGGCCTACCTTGAGATCGGGAAATGCGGCGCTGAGCGTTTCGTAGGTTTCGAGCGCTGCTTTGAGTTGCAGCGCTTCCAGTCCAGCATGGCCCGGCTTGCGCAGTGGCTTCGGTTTTTTGGCATCGGGCGACTCGTCGGCGACTATTTCTTCAACCAGCGGGCACACCCAGTATGCCTGGCTGCCGGCCGCACACGCCTCACGCACGCGCGCAATCACTTCGTCGCGGCGCGTGTCCGACACAAGCTTCGTTATCACCGGCGTGCGGCCCGGCGGCAACTCGTCGATCACCGACACATCGAGATCGGCGTAATAACTCATCGCCAGCGTGCGCGGTATCGGCGTCGCGCTCATCATCAATTGATGTGGTTGCGCGCTGGCTTCCGGCTTACCGTCTTTGGCGTAAGTGCCCTTCAGGCGCAACGCGAGCCGCTGGCGCACGCCGAAGCGATGTTGTTCGTCGATGATCGCAAGGCCCAGATTATTGAACACCACATCGTCTTCAAACAGTGCATGCGTGCCGACGACAATCGGTGTTTTACCAGTAGCTATTTCTGCAAGTATTTGTTTTTTAATGGGGTTTTTTGTGCTGCCGGAAAGCCACGCGACCACGATACCGAGCGACGCCAGCCAGCCGGAAAACTTGCGATAGTGCTGCTCGGCGAGTATTTCCGTGGGCGCCATCAGCGCCACCTGATAGTTATTTTCCACGCACTGCAGCGCCGCAATCGCCGCCACCACAGTTTTGCCGCTACCGACATCGCCCTGCAACAGGCGTTGCATCGGATGCGGTTTCGACAGGTCTTCGCGTATCTGCGCCACCGCGCGTTGCTGCGCGTTCGTGAGTTCAAAGGGAAGCGCCTTCAATAAGCGGCTGACCAGCGTGCCTTTCGGTCGCAGCGCTGGCGCGCCCACGCCGCGCCGGCGCTGTTGATGCACGCGCATGGAAAGCTGCTGCGCGAGCAACTCGTCAAACTTCATGCGCAGCCATGCCGGATGCGTGCGCGATTGCAGGTCTTGCTGTGAAACCTCGGGCGATGGGTTGTGTAAAAAAAATACGGCATCGCGAAACGTTGGAAAATGGTGTTGCTTTATCAGCGCATCCGGCAGTGTGTCTTCCAGTGTTTCGGATGCCAGCGCGCGCCCGATCAACTTGCGCAGCGTGTCCTGTCCCATGCCGGCGGTGGTCGGATACACCGGCGTCAGCGCCTCGGCTACCGGCAGGCCCTGCTCAACGATACGATAACGCGGATGCACCATCTCCGCACCGAAGAACCCCTGGCGTATTTCGCCGAACGCGCGCACGCGGGCGCCCGGCGTAAAGTGCTTAACCTGACTGCCATAGAAACTGAAAAAACGCAGCGTCACCACACCGCTGCCGTCTTCCAGGTGGCACACCAGCTGGCGGCGCGGGCGATACTTGATGTCGCATTCGACCACCGTGGCTTCGATCAGCACATCGCGCGCGGCTGGCGCGTCCCTGATCGGATACAGATGCGTTTCGTCGTCGTAACGCAGCGGCAGGTGCAGCACCAGATCGAACTTGCTGGCGATATTGAGCTTTGCCAGCTTGTCGAGCGTGCCTTTGGAGAGACCCGCTAGAGATGCGTGAGGCGTTAGGCGTGAGGCGGCGTCTCGCTGGGTATTGGACTTCGCCTCACCCTTCACGCCTCACGCCTCACGAAACAACCATGATCGCGTCGATCTCTACCAAAGCATCGCGCGGCAAACTCGCCACGCCGATCGCTGCGCGCGCGGGGTACGGCTCGTTCAGATACGTCGCCATGATCTCGTTCACTTTGGCGAAGTGCCTGAGATCGGTGAGATACACGGTAAAGCGCACCACATCGTTGAGCGTGCCGCCCGTGGCTTCAGCTACGGCTTTGAGGTTGTCGAACACACGGCGTATCTGCGCATCGATGCCGTCAACCATCTGCATGGTTTGGGGATCAAGGCCGATTTGGCCCGAGCAGTACACGGTGTTGCCGGCGCGCACCGCCTGTGAATAGGTGCCGATGGCTTTGGGAGCGGCATCGGTATGGATAATACGTCTGTCCATGGTGAGTTACGCCGGTAGTTGCAATACGTACTTCGACAGAATGTTGCGCTGAATTTCATTCGAGCCACCGTAAATCGTACCGGGGCGCGAGATGTAGAACGGCGACATCAAGTCGATTTTTTCATCGCCCAGCGTAATCTCGTCGGCGAACGCACCATATTCCGCGCCGGCTTCCAGCAACAACTCGGAAAGCTTTTGATAAGTGTCCATGGCGAACACTTTCAGCATCGAGACATCAGGACCCAGCGCTTCGCCGCGCCGCACTTTATCCACGTAGCGGCGGTATAGCGACGTCAGATCGTTTAAATCCATTTTCAATTGCGTGTAGCGATCCACAAAACCGGGATCGTCAAACAGTTTTTGCGCGCGCGCCAGGGCATCCAGTTGTTCAAACGCCTGCAACGGACGACGCGGACTGCCAATCGACAGCCGTTCAAACGTGAGCAAACCCTTGGCGATGGTCCAGCCTTCATTGAGCTTGCCAACGAGATTGTCTTTGTGCGTGCGCACGTTATCAAAGAACACCTGGCAGAATTCCTCGTGCCCGGCGATGTTACGGATGGTACGCAGCGTAATCCCCGGCGTCTTCATGTCGAGCAGAAAAAAGCTGATGCCACGCTGTTGCTTCGCCGTCTTGTCGGTGCGCGCCAGCACGTAAATATTGGTGGCATCGTGTGCCATCGAAGTCCAGATTTTGCTGCCGTTGATGACGTATTCGTCGCCTTCAAGCACGGCCTCGGTACGCAGGCTCGCGAGATCGGAGCCGGCGTTCGGCTCGGAATAGCCCTGACACCATACATTTTCACCGGCGATGATTTTCGGCAGATACTGCGCGCGCTGCGCGTCGGTGCCAAAACGTATCAGCGTCGGCCCCACCATCGTCAAACCTTGATCGGGCATGCGGCCCAATCCGGCGCGCTCGGATTCTTCCCAGTAAATAATCAGCTTGCCCGGTGCGAGGCCCATGCCGCCGTGCTCGCTAGGCCAATTGGGTGCAAGCCAGCCTTTTTTCGAGAGCTTGATCCACCAGTCGCGCGATTCCGACCAGCGCAGCCGGCGCGGCAGGAAACGCAGGTGATCGGGAAATTCTTTTTCGAAATACGCGCGCAGATCCATGCGGAAAGCGTCGTCGCCCAGCGCATTCCAGTCGGTTTTCACGGTAGTGTTCGCTTCACTGAGGCTCATGGTTACACCACTCCTTCCAGAATTTCCGTTTTCGCGTAACGCCGCCGGTGGGTATTACCATTGCCGAGCCACGCCGCCAGTGTCATGGCGCGCTTGACGTAAAGGCCCACGTCGCAATCTTCGGTATAACCAATCGCGCCGTGCAGTTGTATCGCCTGGCGCGTAATCAATAATGCGGCATCGGTACAGCGCGCTTTGACGCGACTGGCGGCTGCACTGCGTGCTTTCGCATCGGGTTCGCTGTCGAGCACACCGAGGCAATCCGCGAGCACGGCGCTGGATAACTCCTGCTGGATGTAAAGATCCACCGCGCGATGTTGCAGCGACTGGAAGCTGCCGATGGGTTTGCCGAACTGCACGCGCGTCTTCATGTAGTCAAGGGTCATCTCCAGCGAGCGGCCCATGATGCCGCACAACTCCGCGCTGACGATGGCCGCCGTGTGATCGATGGCGCGCGCCAGCGATGCGGAAGCTGCCGCGCCGGTGTTGATGACGTTTTCTTTCGCTACGTTCACGTCGGATAACGTTAGCGTGCCCGATTGCCGGCCGTCAGCGAGCATATCGAACATTAGCGAAGCGCCCGCCGCATTGCGCGGCACCCACAACAGTTGCATGCCTTGTGCGGAATTCGCGGAAACGATGTAGCCGTCCGCACTCGAGGCCCCCATCACGAAACGCTTGCTGCCGTTCACGCGGAAGCCGCCTTCGAACGGTGTCGCCTCCGCACTGATCTTGCTAACATCCAGTGTGCCCGCCTGCTCCTGCCACGCCGTGGCCGGAAGCATATCGCCGGATACCAGACCCTCGAGCAATTTTTTCTTCAGCGGATTATTGTTGCTGTCAGCGAGCACGCGTGCGGCGAGAACCGCAGCGGCGGTCAACGGCTCCGGCACCAGCGCGCGCGCAAGTCCTTGCGCGACTATCGCCATGTCACCCAGCTGTAGTCCCATGCCGCCGTACTGCTCTGGCACCAGCACGCCGAGCCAGCCGAGATCCGCCATTTGCTTCCACACCGCGCGGTCACATTCGGTTTTGGTTTCGCGCAATTTGCGCACCCGCGCAACATCAACACCGCGCGCAAAATCCGTGACGCTATCCGACAACATCAAGCGGTGTTCGCTGGAATCCTGCTGAGACATGCACTATTGCTCCACAAAATATTATTAAAAACAAGTGGTTACGATCACCTAGCGCATGGCACGCAGATCGGACGTAACGGGAGAGTCACACTGTAACGAATATAATTGCGGCGCTCAACCGCGATTCACAATAGCAACCGCAAAGGATCACCATGAACATCTCCATGTACAACTCGTCCGTCCCGGTAATGATCAAAATGCTGGGCAACCTCGAAGCCATTCTCGATAAAGCCATCGCGCACGCAGCCGCGCGCAAGATTGATGACTCGGCGTTTGTCGAGGCACGTCTGTTCCCCGACATGTTTACCTTCGCACGGCAGATACGCATTGCCACCGATATGTCGAAGGGCGCGGGCGCGCGGCTTGCCGGTATCGACATTCCAAAATTCGAGGATAACGAGAAAACACTGCCGGAACTTAAGGCGCGAGTGCGCAAAGCGATTGATTTTCTGAAAACGCTGACATCCTCGCAGATTGACGGCTCAGAAGAACGCGCGATCACTATTACTGCCGGCGGCAAAACCCTCAACTTCAAAGGTCTCGATTACCTGCAATCCTGGGCACTGCCGAATTTTTATTTTCACGTCGCTACCGCCTATAACCTGCTGCGTCACGGCGGCGTTGAAATCGGCAAAATGGATTATCTGGGCAAAGTGCAGTAACGCGTTTTCAGCTTTTCAGCGATTGCGCGATATGCTCTGCAGCACGCATGCCGAATGTAATGCCCTTAATCAAACCACCGACATAGCCGCCACCGGTACCGCCTTCGAGGCCACCGGTGGTGGCGCCCACCGCGTACAATCCTTCGATCGGCGCGCCACGCGTGCTCATGACTCGGCCATCGCCATCGGTGAAAATGCCGCCAAAGGTGTAGGTCATGCCAGCGCACAGCGGCACGGCAAAAAAGGGCGCCTTCGAAATGGGCAAGGGCACGATCGGCTGCGCGCTGCGCGCTGGCGTCAAGCCGGCGGTTTTTCCAGCGGCCAACGCTTCGTTATAGCCTTGCACCGTGCGCTGCAGGGGCTCGACCGCGATGCCGGTTTTCGCCGCCAATTCGCCAAGCGTGTCGGCCTTGATAATGGTACCGCCGGCATTGGCGAGCTGCGGATTGGCCGGGATGCGCGCGGTGCGACCCGGCCCTTCCCAGATCGCGGTATCGAGGATCGCCCACGCGGACAATGGATTCGCCAGCCGCGCAATGGTATTGGCAACAAACACGCCGCCCAAGCCTTCATCAACAAACCGTTCGCCGGCATCGTTGACGACGATACCCACTGTGCCCAATTCGTCGAGTTGCGGATACGGCCACACCTTGTCGTTGGTGAACGAATCGCGGGAAAGCATGTGTCCGTAGAAATACTTGAGTTCAGAGAACTGCGCGCCCATCGCTCTGGCCATGCACATGCCGTCGCCAACACCGGTGCCTGCGCCGCGCGTTTTGACTTTGGCAAAATCAATGCCCATGTGCTCGCGCACCAGCGCGGGATTTCCCTGATAACCGCCGTCGGCGAGCACAACGGCGCGCGCATGGAACTGTTGTTTGGCGGAACCTCCATCGCCTGCTGCGACTTCGATACCGATGCACTGGCCTTCTTTTTCCATCAATGCAGCGGCAGGCAACCTGAACATTTTGCCGCCGCGTTTTTCAAGATTCGCCACCAGTTGCCGCAGCGTGACATCCGGGCCGCGGCCTTTCCAGTCGAGGCCCGCCACGATCGGCCGCGGCGGGGCGAGTACATGCTGCTGCCATACAATGTTGCCGACACGGATGTATTTCGCGCCCTCATCCCGCAGCCAGTCGATGGCGCGGCCCGCGGTGGTCGCCAGCGCCCGCGAAAGCTCTGGATCGGCTTTGCCGCTGGTGGCGTCTTTGATGACATCCATCAGCTTTTCGGCAGGATCTTTCGCGTTGTGGCAAGCGATGTGCAGCACACCGCCCGAATAGCGCGAGTTGCACAGATACCGCTCGTCAGTGCCGCGTTCCAGCACCGCCACTTTCAAACCCTGCTGGGCAGCGCGGTTGGCGGCGGAAAGGCCGGCAATGCCACCGCCGACGACGACCACATCAAATGATTCGTTTGTATTCATTTATCTTCGGGTGGTGACGTCACCACAATGAAAGTCAGATCGGTAAACCCGGTGTTGAACAACGCGTGCTCCGCCCCCGGCGGAATAAAAATCACATCCTGCTTGCGTACCACGCGCCGCACGCCGTCGATTTCCATCAAACCTTCGCCGTCGAGCACATGGTAAATCTGCTCCTGTATTTTGTGGCGATGCGCCGCCACATGCGCTTTGGGCTGATAACTGGAAATGCGGTAATCAAAATGCTTTGTCGCTGCGTTTGCCGGCGTCACCAGCATTTTGGAATACGCGCCGTTCTGATGGCCCGCGTCGGGCTGCTCCCACAGAAATTCGGCGGCGTTTTTGATGAAGGCGCTCATGCGGTCTCTCGCATTCCGGTTTTTGACAGGCTGATTGTAATGCACGACTTACTGCTAGACTTGACGCATATACACGCCAGGAGAATTCCATATGTCGCAAACGTTTTTTACCGGTCGCATCGGATTGCTCGCGCCTTCCTCCAACACTACGGTTGAAACCGAATTTTTCAAGGTGCTGCCCGAAGGCGTGACGCTGCACACCGCGCGTCTGCCGATCACCACGGTCACACCGGAATCCATCGGCAAAATGGCCGACTCGCTGGACGTCGAATCAAAGCTGCTGGCCTCAGCCGATGTGGATGTGATTATTCTCGGCGCCACCGCGCCAAGTTTTCTCAAGGGCCTGGGCTACGACCGCGAGGTCAGCCAGCGCATCACCAACGTCACCGGCAAACCGGCGACGACTACATCGACCGCACTGCTGGAAGCATTCAAGGTACTCGGCATTTCACGCATTGCGCTGGGCTCGGCTTACAGCCCGACCGTCAACGATATCTGCGCGAATTTTATCGAAGCGAACGGTATCAAGGTCGTCGCCAAGGACGGGCTTAACGTCATCGACAATCTGCAAATCGGCCGGCTGGATGTGCAGACCGCCTACGATCTGGGCAAAAAAGTGGATTGCCCGGAAGCGCAGGCGATTGTCCTGGCATGCACCAACTGGAAAAGCTTGGACATTATCGAACGGCTCGAACAGGATCTCGGCAAGCCCGTATTGAGCACGTCGCAAGTCAGCATCTGGGGTGCGCTGAAGAAAATCGGCTACACCGGCAGCATTCCCGGTTACGGGAAACTGTTACGCACCTTCGGCAACGCACAACAAAAAGCGGCTTAAAAGCTATTCAATAGCGGAGGGCTACTTCCGCGCCAGATATCCCGCAATAGCGGCAATCGCCGCTGCCAGCAGCGCATACTCCCACCAATGCAAATGAACGGATGTTGCGCCATGTCCTTCGTGCGCCCAGCTACTGGCGGCTGCCGTGAAGAAAAGAAAAACACTCGCTGCTAGTCGATACATAGGATGCCCTCTTTTTCGATATGGCTGATGACGGTGTCCAGTCCCTGCCCGGTTTTCATATTGGTGAATACAAACGGCTTGGCGCCACGCATCTTGCGCGCATCACGATCCATCACTTCAAGTGAGGCGCCCACCATCGGCGCGAGATCAATTTTATTGATAATCAGCAAATCGGATTTGGTGATGCCCGGCCCGCCCTTGCGTGGGATTTTATCGCCGGCGGCCACATCAATCACGTAAAGCGTTAAATCGGATAATTCCGGGCTGAACGTCGCCGCCAGATTGTCGCCGCCGGATTCGATGATGATGAGATCGAGCGCAGTAAACCGCCGGTTCAGGCGCGCCACCGCTTCGAGATTAATCGATGCGTCCTCGCGTATCGCGGTGTGCGGACAACCGCCGGTTTCCACGCCGATGATGCGCTCGGGTGCTAACGCTTCGTTGCGCACCAGAAACTGCGCGTCCTCTTCCGTGTAAATATCGTTGGTAACGACAGCGATGTTGTATTTATCGCGCAGCGCAAGGCACAGCGCGAGTGTTAACGCGGTCTTGCCGGAGCCGACAGGACCGCCAATGCCGATGCGCAGGGGCTGCGTGTGATTGGTGCTGGATGTCATGAGCGAAAGATTCTGCTGTATTGGGTTTCATGGCGACTGGAAAGCATCGCCAATCCCGGCGCGAAATTTCCCAGTTCATGGTCGGCGCGCGCGGCGGCAATCTGAGCGATAGTATCGAGCTTTGCACCCAGCGCGAGCAAAATTTTTTGCCCGGCGGTTTGCCCCAGCGGCACCGCCTTGATCGCGGCCATGGCCTGATTTTCAATCCAACTCCAAAGATACGCTATCAGTGCCGACGAAGGTTTAATGCGCCATTGCGCGGCGGCGCAGGCGTACGCGGTGGGAAATGCGGGTTCATCGATTGCTTGCAGGCGCGTGAACGACATCGCGTTTTCTTCATGCAGTTCGCTCAGCAAACGCGTCAACGAATAACCCATCTGCACCGTCTCGGCGCGCAACTCAGCGGATTCGCGACTGGCGAGAAACAGTGCGTTCCAGTATTCGATCGCTGCCAAATCCGCGGCGCGCCAAGCATGATGCAAACGCAACAACACTGGTGCTTCCATTGCCGCCACCGACAGCTCCAGCACATCGCCGATCCAGCGTTGCGCGCTGGCCGCGTCATGCACGATGCCGGCTTCGACCGCCGATTCCAACCCTTGCGAATAACTGTAAGCGCCCACCGGCAGCGTGGGGCTTGCGAGTTGCAGCAGCCGCGCGAGATGTGCGTCGCTCATCCGTTAAAATTTTGTAAGCATTTGTTTTTAAACATTTTTTATATACTCGTGAATACGCCCTGCATGCCCTGCCTCGTCGCTGTGATGATGGTGGCCACCGCCATGGCTACCATACGCGCCGGCCTCCGGTTCAAACGGCGCGCGCATCGTCGTCAGCGTCGCGCCCAACCCTTTGAGCATTTCCGCAAGCACGTGATCCGCAGCAATACGCAAAAATCCGTCGCCTACCTGCACCGGCACATGGCGATTGCCCAAATGATAGGCAGCGCGCGTGAGCGCCATTGCGTCGGCACACGCTATATGCAGCACGTCTTCGGCTTCCGATATCACTTCTACAAAACGCCCGTCGCTGGCGAGCAACAAATCACCACCACGAAGAATTTCTCCGCGCGGCAACAATAACCACGCGTCTTCGCCGTCCACGAGTTTGGTGCGCAAGCGGCTCTTCTGGCGCAAATCGAATGGGAGCTTCAATTGCACCTGCGCGGCGTGCCGGCGCGCTTCGGCAGCAGCCAATTTGGTTTTGATCTCGATCATCAGAACAGAAAATAACGTTGCGCCATCGGCAGCACTTTCGCAGGTTCGCACACCAGCAATTCGCCATCAGCACGCACTTCATAGGTCTCGGCATCCACCTCGATTTTCGGCTGCCAGTTGTTGAGCACCATATCTTTCTTGCCGATTTTTCTGACGTTGCGTATAGCTTCCAGCGGCTTCGACAAACCCAGCGCTTCAATCGCCGGATTTTTCAGCGCGGCCTTCGATACAAAGGTGAGCGAGGTACGCAGTGCTTTACCGAAACTGCCGAACATCGGCCGGTAATGCACCGGCTGTGGCGTGGGAATCGACGCATTCGGATCGCCCATCGCGGCGGCGGCGATCATGCCACCCTTAATGATCAGTGAAGGCTTTACACCGAAGAACGCTGGCTTCCACAACACCAGATCAGCGAGCTTGCCTTCCGCGATAGAGCCGACCACGTGCGACACGCCGTGCGCAATCGCGGGGTTGATGGTGTATTTCGCGATGAAACGCTTCACACGCGCGTTATCGCTTTCCTTCGGATCGCCCTTCAAACTGCCGCGCTGCATTTTCATTTTGTGCGCGGTCTGCCAAGTGCGAATGATGACTTCACCCACGCGGCCCATCGCCTGCGAGTCGGACGACATCATCGAAAACGCACCGAGATCATGCAAAATGTCTTCGGCGGCAATGGTTTCCTTTCGAATGCGTGATTCGGCAAACGCCACATCCTCGGCAATCGCCGGATCAAGGTGATGGCACACCATCAGCATGTCGAGATGCTCGGCGATGGTATTGACCGTGTACGGCATCGTAGGGTTGGTTGACGACGGCATTACATTCGGTTCGCCGCACACCTTGATGATATCCGGCGCATGACCGCCGCCCGCACCCTCGGTATGAAACGTGCAGATGGCGCGGCCTTTCATCGCCGCTACCGAGGTTTCGACAAAACCAGACTCGTTCAGCGTATCGGTGTGGATCGCCACCTGCACATCCATTTTATCGGCGACCGACAAACAGTTATCGATAGCGGCAGGCGTGGTGCCCCAATCCTCGTGCAGCTTGAGACCGATGGCGCCGGATTCGATTTGCTCCTTCAGCGGCGCGGGTTTACTCGCATTCCCTTTGCCGAGAAAACCCAGGTTCATCGGAAATGCTTCCGCTGCCGCCAGCATCGAGTGCATATGCCACGGCCCCGGTGTGCAGGTTGTCGCGAACGTGCCGGTCGCCGGTCCCGTACCGCCGCCAATCATGGTGGTCACGCCCGACATCAGCGCTTCTTCAATCTGTTGCGGGCAAATAAAATGTATATGTGTATCGATGCCACCGGCGGTAACGATCATGCCTTCGCCCGCGATGATCTCGGTGCCCGCGCCGATAGGAATGGTGATGCCGGGCTGTATGTCCGGATTGCCGGCCTTGCCGATTTTCCAGATGCGGCCGTTCTTGATGCCGATGTCGGCCTTGATGATGCCCCAGTGATCGACAATCAATGCGTTGGTAATTACGGTATCGGCCACTTTCGCGGAAACCAACTGGCTTTGCCCCATGCCGTCGCGTATCACTTTACCGCCGCCAAATTTCACTTCTTCGCCGTGAATGGTGAAGTCTTTTTCGACTTCAATCCACAGTTCGGTGTCGGCAAGCCGCACGCGATCGCCTACCGTGGGGCCAAACATTTCGGCATAAGCCTGGCGAGTGATTTTCATGATCTATCTGGCCCCCTATGCGCCAACACTAACCCTGTCATTCCTGCCTGCGCGGGAATGACAGGAGAGGTTTCGTACGACATTCAATAGGCATTGGAAACCCTTCAAAACCCGCAGACAAGCCTGATAGGCTGTTTTCACAATGCCCCCATTACCTTTCCAGCAAATCCATAGACCTTGCGCGCACCTGCGAGCGCGACGAGTTCCACGGTGCGCGATTGCCCCGGCTCGAAACGCACCGCCGTTCCCGCCGCGATGTTCAGCCGATAGCCCCGTGTCTTTTTGCGGTCAAATTTGAGCGCGTCGTTGGTTTCGAAAAAATGGTAGTGCGATCCCACTTGAATCGGGCGGTCGCCGCTATTGGTGACGGCTACGGTAATCGTGGCGCGCCCCACGTTGATCTCGATCTCACCCGGCGCAACTTTCATTTCTCCAGGAATCATCGTGGCTCTCTCAAACGATAGGGTTATGAAC
>JBEBHE010000423.1:0-3183 GCA_040081205.1 Burkholderiales bacterium
TACTGCGTCACCGGTTGTCCGTTTAACGTGCCGCGCATTTCCAAGGTCGATAACAAGGCCTACAAATGCTCACTGTGTTCGGATCGCGTCGCGGTGGGGCAGGCGCCGGCGTGCGTGAAAACCTGTCCGACGGGCGCCATCAGTTTTGGCAGCAAGGAGGACATGAGCATCTACGCCGAAAAACGCGCGGGCGAATTGCGCGAGCGCGGCCACAAAGGCGCGGGCGTGTATGACCCGAAAGGCGTGGGCGGCACGCACGTGATGTATGTGCTGAAACATGCTGACCGTCCTGAACTGGTAGGGTTGCCCAAAGACCCGTCGGTAAGCACCATGGTCACGCTGTGGAAAGGCGCTACCAAGCCGATAGCCACCGCGTTGATGGGCATGGCGGCGTTTGCCGGTTTCCTGCACTACGTCATGGTGGGCCCGAAAGAAGTTGAAGAAGACAATGCGAAGGAGGAAGCATGAGCGACGCTAAATTCGTAGAACGGTACACCTCGAAAGAGCGCGGCAACCACTGGATCGTCGCGCTGTGTTTTATTCTCGCGGCATTGTCGGGGTTGTCGTTGTTTCACCCGTCGCTGTTCTTCTTCTCCAGCCTGTTTGGCGGCGGGCCATGGGCGCGCATCCTCCATCCGTTTATCGGCGTGGTGATGTTCCTGTTCTTCGTTATCACCATGGTGCGATTCTGGAAGCTGAACAAGATGACCGCGGCTGACCGCGAATGGATGAAGCACTTGAAGGATGTCGTTATGAACCGCGAGAAAAATCTGCCGGAAGTCGGCAAGTACAACGCGGGGCAAAAGCGCATGTTCTGGCTGATGGTGATTTGCATGTGGCTGCTGCTGATATCGGGCGTCATGATGTGGCGTCCGTATTTCGCAGGGTCGTTCCCGATCGACATCAATCGCATCGCTGTGGTGGTGCATGCGTTGTCCGCTGTGGTGCTGGTGATCGGCATTATCGTTCACGTGTATGCGGCGATCTGGGTCAAAGGCACTATGCGCGCGATGATTCGAGGCAACGTCAGCACGGCGTGGGCCAAGCATCATCACCCCGGCTGGCATCGCGAGGTTACGGGCGGCGGTAAATAGCGGATGAATTGATGTCGCGAGCGCCCATACGTATCGTTCCTCAGGAAGAAATAGCCGGCGGCTTGAAAGAGCCGCCGGCTTTTCGTTTGCCGGACGCCGCCAGTATTTTCAGTGATCGCGCTGTGCGCTTTGAGGCGTTGGCCGCGCAAGGCAGAGGGGAGCCTGCATTTTTGCGTTTGATGGCCAAAGTCGCCGCTGCGCAGCAGCGTGCGCTGGATGCGCACGCGACGCCGGCCGCGCCCGATCATCAGCATGTTGAACGTTGCCGCACGCACGGTTTACCGCCGCTGGGCACCGACGAACCGGTGGACGTATCGTGGCGCCAAGCATTGAAAAGCATTACCGAATCCATTCGGGCTGACGTGCCGCCAGCAACGCAGCGTGTATTGGCGGTGCTTGAGGCCATGGACGCGGCCGCACTGGATGCACAAGCGAAGCGTCTGCTCAGTCTGGATTATCCGGCGCTCGATGCGGCAATGGTTCCATTTTTGGGGGCGGCGTTGCAAGTGCATTGGGTAAAACGTGCCGTAGCGCTGGGTGAAGGCGCGTTTCGCAAACTCGATGTGCCTAATGTGTGCCCTGTGTGCGGCTCACCGCCGATAGCCAGTGTGCTGCGCATTGACGTGCCGGTGCCGGGAACGCGTTACCTGCATTGCGTGCTGTGTTCGACCGAGTGGCATATGGGCCGAGGCTATTGCAGCCAGTGCGAGGCCTATGAAAAGCTGGCTTACTATCATATCGATAGCGAAAGCGATGCGGTGCGTGGCGAGGCTTGTGACGAATGCAAGGGTTACATCAAGTCGCTCAATCAGGAAAAAGACTCGCAAGTCGATCCGGTGGCCGATGATCTGGCGACGTTGTCGCTGGATATATTGCTCGACGAATCCGGCTACGAACGCGCCAGTCCAAACTACTTCTTCGTTCCGGGGCAGGACTGACAGGAACGGTACCGGTCCTTCGGGTTGAGATGCAATCATCCCCATCGCAGTCGTCCAATCGCGGTCTCTGGCGCAACCTGCACCGATGGCTCGGGCTATTCATCGGATGCTGGTTCGCACTGGTCGGTTTGTCGGGCAGCATTCTGGTCTTTGAAGACGAGATCGACGAATTTCTCAATCCGCAACTACTGGCCGATGCACGCAGCGGCGCTCACTTGCTGCCGCATGCGCTGCTGGCGCGCGTAGCAGAAGAATTCCCGCTGGCAAAAGCCGAACGCCTACGTCCGCCGCGTGAGTCGGGCGGCGTGTATCGCATCACCCTCAGAGTCGCGCCGCACCTGCGCACCGGTTCGCCGCGCGTTGAAGCGATGTTCAGCGCCGTCAGCGGTGAACTGCTCGGCATGCGCGATGCCGACACGGTGGGCATTACGCGCCCGTACTGGATGCGCACGCTGTATGAATTTCACCGCAATGTGCTGCTCGGCAATTTCGGTTCCAACATTGTGGGTATCGCAGGCTTTCTGTTGATGACGTCGGCGCTGAGCGGTTTTTTCTTGGCATGGCCGCGTAACCGCTCCGGCTGGCGGCGGCTGATCGGCATCAAGCTGCGCGCGGGGATGACGCGTATTTTGTTCGACGTCCATCGCTCCAGTGGCGTGATGTTATTTGCGCTACTGATGCTGTCGACGATTACCGGTAGCACGCTGGTGTATGTGAACTACGCGCGCGATATCGTGAGCGTATTTTCCGAAGTCGCGCCGTTTCCGGTGATCCCGTGGCGTGAAACGCCGATGGGCAATTGGCCGGACTTTGAACGTATCACACAGCAGGTTCAAGAGGCGTATCCACGACACGAAACGGTGGAAATTCATATACCGTCCAAGCCGACAGCGGGTTATCTTTTCTACCTGAAGCGCGACGGCGACGTGCATAGGCTGGGTGATACAATCGTTTGGGTGCATCCCGGCTCCGGTGAAATTCTATTTGAACGCAGTGCGCGCAATCGCAGCAAAGGCGAGAGCGTGATGCATTGGCTGTTTCCGTTGCACAGCGGCACCGCCTTTGGCACGGTGGGAAAAATTGCCATGTTTGTGACGG
The DNA here is from genome assembly GCA_040081205.1 of Burkholderiales bacterium. Lineage (GTDB taxonomy): Bacteria > Pseudomonadota > Gammaproteobacteria > Burkholderiales > SG8-41 > UBA5216. Next base: position 3,131 of record JBEBHE010000423.1, read on the forward strand.
GATTCGCGATGCTGCTGATGTTTCCGACGGGATTGTGGGTGTGGATGCGTAAG
>JBEBHE010000424.1:0-3175 GCA_040081205.1 Burkholderiales bacterium
AAATTCGACACGGAAATGCGCACGCTGCTGCGCTGGCTGTGGTCAGCGCTGACGATTAAAAGCGCGGGCGGCGTGAAGGTGAACTGGCTGGTACGGGAGTAGCGTCCGTGTGCGCCCCGGCTATTCGGCTTTGATGCCCGCAGCCCGTATCACCTTGCCCCACTTGGCGATTTCAGTCTGCATGAACGCGGTGAATTCCGCCGGCGTACTGGCGGCAGGCTCCGCGCCCTGTCGCAGCATCCAGTCTTTTGCCGCCGGCGCGCGCACGATCTCTGCAATCTCGGTGTGCAGGCGCGCGGCGAGTTCCGGCGCGATTTTCACCGGCGCGACCATGCCAAACCAGATCGTACCCTCAAACCCCGCGTAGCCCGATTCGGCGACGGTGGGCACCTCCGGCGCGCCGGAAAAACGGTTGCGCGAAGTAATCGCCAGCGCCTTCACCTTGCCGGCGCGCACCTGCGGCATGCCCACCGGCACCGGCGTGAGCGTGACTTGCACTTCGCCCGCCATCACCGCCGTGGTAGCGAGCGATACGCCCTTGTACGGCACGTGCACGAATTTTGTTCCTGCGGTCGTATTCAGCAGTTCAAACGTCAGGTTGCCTGCCGTAGTGGGGCCACCGGATGAAAAATTCACCACGCCGGGCCGTGCCTTCGCATACGCCACCAGTTCTTTCAGATTCGCCACCGGCAGCGCGGCGTGCGCGATCAACAACTGCGGCACATGCGCCACCAGCGTCAAGGGCGCAAAATCCCGGATCGGGTCATACGCAATTTTTTGGTACAGGCTCGGCGCCGCCGCAAACGACGATTGCTGCGCCATGTGCAGCGTGTGGCCATCGGGTGTCGCATGCTTGACCAACTCCGCAGCGACGATGCCGCCGCCCGTGCGGTTCTCCACGATCACCGGCTTGCCCCATTTTTCATTCAGGCGCAGCGACAAATAGCGCGACAGCAGATCACCGCTGGTGCCGGCGGAGCCGGTGACGATACGCACGGGCTTGGTGGGGTAGGTCTGTGCAATAGCCGCAGAAGCACTGAAATAAATACACAATAAAATCAAATATTTAGCCATAGGGAATGTCTGTGGGTGACTAACGCGGATGCGTAACGCAGGACGCAGTATAGCTTCACTGTAAGCGTTGTGATGCGACCAGGCATGCGGCACTTGCCGCCGCACTACATCCCTTACCCGAAAATATGCAAGTGAGGGCTCTAACCTTTCGTCGCGCACTACCGTCAGCCCAGATTCCGGCCGCTACACCAATACACCTCAACGCATCGCGTTCCAGAATTTTTCCAGCCGCTTGTACGACATCGGATACGGCGTTTTGAGTTCCTGCGCGTATAACGACACGCGTAGTTCTTCCAGTTGCCAGCGCAACTCGTTCAGCCGCTCATCAACGGCGCCCGCCTTCTGCTGCTTCTCCAGCGCCTCTTCATAGCGCTGCCACCACTCGCCGATGCTGACGGCGTGTTTCGCGTCGCGCGCCGGATCGCGCGGATATTTTTCCAGCCGCCTTTGCATCGCCTGCAGGTATCGCGGCAGATGGGTAAGTTGTTCCCACGGCGTTTTACTAAAGAAGCCCTTGTAGATCAGCCGCGATAGCTGCGCTTTGATGTCCGCTGCCGGGCGCGACAACGCGCCCTTGGCAACGCTGCCACCCAGCACCAGTGACACCTGATGGTATTCCGCGCCAATAGCTGCCAGCAGCCGGCACGCACCTTCGTTCACGGCCGGCAGGCGCGTGCGGGCGCGTTTCAATTGCGCTTCGTAATCCTTTTGACTGCGCGGCAGCGCGTCGTCACCGATAAAAGCGCGATCAGCAATCGCCACAATCACGTCCTCGCGCATGTCGTCCACGCCCGCCACGCTGCGCAACTGCATCGCCGCCTGATCGAAACCGCGCAGGTTTTTTTCCAGTTGTTTCATCTGTTCTTTGAGCGCGAGACGCATCAACCGCGTAACGCCCAGACGCATCGCCGCGTCCGCTGCCTGCTTCACGTCAAACAAGCGGATCGCCACGCTCTCACGCTCATCCACCAGCGCCGGATAGCCCACCAGCTTGCGGCCTCCACGGGTGAATGAAATCTGCTCCGGCAGATCGCCGCAATCCCAGGCTTTGATGTTGTCGCGCTCGATGCCGGTTTCGGCCTTGCCGACATTACCGAACGTCAGTTGCGCCGCCTGGCCCAGTTGCGCTTTGAGTGCGGCGAGATCGCGTCCACTCGCCATTTCACGACCGGCATCGTCAATGACCCGAAAAATCATTTTAAGATGCGGCGGAATTTCCGCGCCGTCCCACACGTCTGCCGCCACCGGTTGACCCGCGCGCTTTCGCACAAAATCCGCCAACGCGGCGGCAAATGGTTTTCGGGTGTCGCACTCGCTCAAAAACGCCGTCACCTGCTCCGGCAACGGAAACAAATTGCGCCGCAACGTTTTGGGCAGCGCCTTCAAGTAAGCGGACACCTTGTCGCGGATCATGCCGGGCGAGAGCCAATCAAACGGCGTTTCTTCCAGCGTGTTGAGCAAATGCAGCGGCACGGTAACCGTCACGCCATCGAGCGGATGCGCGGGCTCAAAGCGGTAACGCAATTTGAAAGATGCCTCACCCACATGCAACGTTTCGGGAAACTGCGCTTCGGTGATGTCGGTCGCCGAATGCCGCATCAGATAATCGCGCGTCAGACACAGCAGTTGCGGATTTTGCTTTTCGGCCTCAATGCGCCACGTATCAAACGCGGCGCCGTTGTGTATGCCGGGCGGAATCAACGCGTCGTAAAACGCGAACAGCGTGTGCTCATCCACCAATACATCACGCTTGCGCGCCTTGTGTTCGAGCGCCTGCACTTCTTTTATCACTACCTGATTCTGCGTAAAAAATTTGGCGCTGGTTTGATAGTCGCCTTCGACCAACGCGCGCCGGATGAAAATTTCGCGCGCCTCCAGCGGGTTGATCGGGCCGTAATGCACGCCGCGCTTGGGCACGATGGTCAGGCCGTATAGCGTGACGCGCTCGTACGCCGTCACCATCGCGCGATCTTTTTCCCAATGCGGATCGAAGTAATGGCGGTTCACCATCTCGCCCGCGATGCGTTCGATCCAGTCCGGATCGATCTTCGCCACGCAGCGCGCATAGAGTCGCGTGGTTTCTACCAATTCGCCGGCCATT
>JBEBHE010000128.1:0-11853 GCA_040081205.1 Burkholderiales bacterium
TACATCGAGCACAACATCCGCGAAGTGGGCAATCTGCATCGTCCGTTCATGCTGCACATGGCAATGAAAGATCGCTGGGTGCAGGCGGAAGTGAATGAGGTGCTGGAACGGCGGCTGTCACCGAATCCGCTGGTGACCATACACAAATATCCCGACGCCGATCACGCGTTTGCGCGACATGGCGGCAAGCCGTTTCGCAAGGACGATGCAGATCGGGCTCTGGGGCTGACGGTGGATTTTTTCAAGCGGCATCTTGGGTAACGCGAAAGGTAAATTCAGATGAGTGGCGTAAAAGCGGGAATCATGTTCAGCAACCAGCAGTTCGAAGGTGCGGATATGGTGAAAGCCCTGGACGAACAGATCGTGATGGTGCGGCAGGCTCGGGATCGCGGGTGGGACTCTTACTTTACCGGGCAGCACTACCTGAACGAGGGTGGCAACCAGGGGCTGCAAATGGTTCCTTATCTGGCTCGCCTTGCCGCCGACGCGGGAGACATGACCCTTGGCGTGGGGCTGTTGCTGGCGCCGTTGCACAACCCCGTCTACACCGCAGAAACCATTGCCACGCTGGACGTGATCTCCCGCGGCAACATGATTTTTGGCGTGGGATTGGGCTACCGCACCGCCGAGTTCGAAGCCTTTGGCGTACGCAAAGGTCAGCGGGTGCAGCGTTTCGAGGAATGTCTCACCATCGCCAAACGGCTATGGACGGAGGATAAGGTGAGCTACGAGAGTGACACCTGCATACTGAAGGATGCGCACCTTTCGCTGAAGTGCGTGCAGAAGCCTCACCCGCCCATCTGGTTTGCGGCCAAACATCCCAACGCGATTCGCCGCGCCGCGCAACTGGGGGATTGTCTCTACCACAGCCCCAAGGCCACCCTCGCCACCCATAAAGAGCGGCTCACGCTGTACAAGGAAGAACTGCAAAAGATGGGCAAACCCCTGCCGAAGGAAAACCCCTGCCGCATCGAGATCTACTGTGCGAAGGACCGCGCTGCCGCGATGGAGTTGGGCGCGCCGTATATTTCGGAGAAGTACAAGGCCTATGCCCAGTGGGAAAGCGACAAGGCCATGCCGGAGCACGAGCGCATCGACAAGTCCTTTGAGGATCTGGTGCAGGATCGCTTCGTGATCGGCTCGCCCGAGGATTGCTGGAATCAGCTCAAGCCCTACATCGAGGAACTGGGGGTGACCCACTTTGTGTTCCGCACACAGTTCCTCGGCATGCCCGTAGCCAACGCCTTGGCCAGCATGCAACTGATGTCGGAAGAGTTGCTACCGGCGCTGCACAAAGCCACGCCCACCCCGCTAGATCAGATCAGCGCTACCTGATGTCACACCAAGATGGAGTGTATCGAACGAAAGGCGTTATGAAAAAAATAATGGCGCTGAGTAATAGTGTTTTGGCCATCGCGTTTGTTGTAATTTTTACAGCTTCTGCAAATGCCGCCGCACAGGACTATCCAAGCAAACCGATTCGATGGCTGGTGCCGTTCGCGCCGGGTGGTGTCGGCGATCTCACCGCACGCATCGTCGCCCAGAAGATGACCGAGAACATGCGTCAACAGATCGTCATCGACAATCGGCCTGCTGCGGGCATGGTCGTGTCCGCAAACATTGCGTTGCAGGGGCTACCCGATGGTTACATGCTGCTTCAGGCAGGCAACGGCACGGCGATCAGCCAGAGTCTGTTCAAGTCGTTGCCCTACGACGTCGCCAGGGATTTCACTGCCGTATCGACGCTGGCGTACTTCGATATTGTTCTTGTCGCGAACGCGAATTCCGCCATGAACTCGGTTGCCGATGTGCTGGCGACTGCGAAGAAGAACCCCGGCAAATTGAGCATAGCAACCGGCAATGTCGGCACGACGCAGTATCTGGCGGTCCAATTATTGACTTCAATGGCAGGCATCAGTGCACAAACGATCCCGTTCAAGGCCACGCCTGCGGCCATCAACGCGTTGCGCGGCAACGAGATACCCCTCGTCGTTGAAACCGTTCCAGCCCTGATCGGGCAGTTGAAGAGCGGCGCCCTCAAGGCGCTGGGCGTGGGCAGCACGCAACGCTCGCCCATTTTGCCGGATACGCCAACGCTCGCAGAAAGCGGCGTGCCTGGCTATGAGGCGACCTCGTGGACCGGCATCTCGGTAAAGGCAAAAACGCCCGAGGTGATCATCACACGCCTGCACCGGGAAATCAGCGCCGCGGTGAAATCCGGCGACGTCATGCAAAAGCTCGGTGACATGGGCGCGACCGGCCGCACGAGCGTTTCTCCCGAAGAAGCGCGCAAGCTCATGCGCTCGGAAATCGACAAATGGAAAGTCGTCATCGAGCGGGCAGGCATCGAACGTCAGTAAGCGGTGCCGATAGAAAAACTCGGGATTTCCGAAGGACAAGCGACTAATGCCAGGCGTTTGACGTGTATGATTTGCAATAATCAACAGCGGCCGAAACCCTGAAAAAATGACCCAAGCAAACCCCCAAACTTCAGGTGCAGCTATTTCGGGCGCGGCCATTGTCGATGCGATCAAGCGGTGTGGCGTCGGATTTGTGGTCTCGGTGCCCGACCGCGTCACCAGCGAAACCGTGTTGCGCCGCGTTGCATCGGACGCCGCGTTGAAGTTGGTGCGAGTCTGCAAGGAAGACGAAGGTGTATCCATATGCGCGGCGTTGTCGTTTTGCGACAAGCGTGCGCTACTGCTGATGCAGAACACCGGCTTGCTCGATTCGATCAACGCGCTGCGGGGAATCGCCGTCGAATATAAGCTGCCGGTGGTGATGATGGTGGGTCTGCTCTCTCACGAATCGGCGGCGCTGCCGATGCAGTCGAAGAGCTACGGCGTGCGCATCGTCACGCCGATCCTCGATGCCATGGGTATCACGTATGAGTTCCTGCACAGTGCCGGCGATGAACAGCGTATTGCACCCGCGATTGAGCGCGCCTATACGGATTCCACGCCGCTGGTGCTGTTGATCGGGAGGAGCCCGATATGATGAAACGCGACGAATGTCTGAAACTCATCGCGAGGTACCATCGCGACGAGCTCGTCGTGCCGGTGTACCAGGCAACGTTCGAATGGCTGGCAATCAAGCCGGAGGCGCCGACGTTCACAGCAGTCGGCGCGATGGGGCAGGCGTCGTCACTGGCACTGGGGTTCGCGCTGGGCGCCCCCGAGCGCCGGGTGATCGTGCTCGATGGCGACGGCAGCCTGCTGATGAACCTCGGCACCCTGGTAACCATTGCCAACGCTGCTCCGGCTAATCTGCTGCACTTTGTCTGCGAGAACGGCACCTACGAAGCCAACGGCGGGCATCCGATTCCCGCCAGGGACAGGGTCAGCTTCGCGGGGCTTGCGCGTGCGGCGGGTTATCGCGAAGCGCATGAGTTCTCTGAACTGGGTACGCTGGAGGCCGCGCTGCCGGCCATACTGCGCGCGACAGGCCCGGTGTTCATCGACCTCAAAGTCGAAACGGGCGCGTGTTACCCCCAGGACTGGGCCTATATGCACGGCGTAGCCGCGCGCGAAAAATTCAGGGCGGCGTTGCGGCAATCGCACCGCGCTTAAGTGGCAAACGTGGCCGGCGATTTCTGATTCCGCGTAAAGAAATCCTTTTCCAATAAAAGGCCTCATTCATGGAGAAAATGCATGTCGAAAGTCGCAGTCGTCGGTAACACCGCGCGCGCGATAGGCGCGGTGTGTGCGTCGGATTTCACGTTGTCCGGCCACGAGGTTCGCTTCGCGGTTTTTCCGGAGCAACAGGATCAGCTTCCGGAATTGCGCAAGGCGGGCGGCTTCACCGTCGAAGGCGAGGCGAAACACCTGATCTCGAAAAAGACGGGTTTTGCTAAACTCGACAAAATCTGCGATACCACCGCGGAAGCACTGAAAGATGCCGAGGCCGTAGTGATCGAAGTCGACATCCGTCAGCTCGAGGCGAAGTTCAGTGCGATGATCCCCGAGTTCGCGCGCGGCGCCGTGGTGCATGTGCAAAGCCACGGCTACTGGCCGGCTGCGCGCCTGACACCGCTGCTGCGCAAGGCCGGCCGCGAAGACGTGCTGGTGACCGAGGCGCCCGCGCCGACGCATGCCGCGCGGTTCAGCGGCACGGTAGTGACACCGAAGGGACTGCGCAAGGGCATCCAGATTGCAACCGTGCCAGCGTCGCGCGCGGACGAGGCACTCGCAGCGATGAAGCCCTTGTTCCCTGATTTCACAGCGGCGTCTTCGGTGCTGCAGACCGGATTGGAAAATCTGAACCTGATCGTGCATCCGGCGATGGTGTTGCCGAACGTCGGCGCGATGGAGCGCGCGAAGCTCGATGGCCGGCAGTTCGGCTTCTATCAGGAGGGCGTGGTGCCCGCCGCGGGCGTTCTTGGTGATGCGCTCGATGCCGAGCGCAAGCGCGTGTGCGAGGCCTATGGCGTGGTACACACCCCGATGGCGAAGGCGATCGAGCAATACTACAGCTTCAAGAGCAACACTTTCTACGAGGCCATGCAGAATCCGGTTTACAAGTCTTTTCCGCCGTTCCAGCCCGATATCTGGCGTTCGTGGGCAGCGGACGATCTGCCGTATGCTATCGTGCCGTGCGTGCAGCTTGCCGAGCAGGCGGGCATTGACGTGCCGCTGCATCGCGCTTTCGGGGAAATCCTTGGCGTGCTACTCGGCGTCGACACGTGGCGGTATGGGCCGTCGCTGTCGGACATGGATCTCGCCGGCACGCCGGATGATGTGAAAAATCGTGTACTGAACGGAGGCATTGCATGAAACGAGCCCTGATATTTGTAGTGCTTTCATTCACGGCGGCATGTGCGTTTGCCGCGGACTATCCGGTCAAAACGATTCGTATCATCTCGCCTTTTCCACCGGGCGGCAGCGTTGATCTCGTTGCGCGTATCCTGGGTGCAGACTTGAGCAAGGCGCTTGGCCAGCAGATCGTCGTCGACAATCGCAGCGGTGCCACGGGCATGATCGGCACCGAGGTTGCGAAGAACTCGCCGCCCGACGGCTACACGCTGCTCGTCAACACTCTGCCCTTCGTGACCAACCAGTTCGCTTATAGCAAGACGCCTTACGACCCGGTCAGCGATTTCGTGCCCGTCTCGCTGCTCGCTTCAGTGGCGTCCGTCCTGGTGGCGCATCCCGCGCTGCCGGTGAATTCGATGAAAGACCTGATCGCGCTCGCGCGGGCAAAACCCAACGCAATCACGTACGGAACGGCGGGCGCGGGTTCGAATCCCCACATCGCGGGTGAGCTGCTCAACAATCTCGCGAAGGTCAAGCTCCTCGCCATACACTACAAGGGCGGCGGGCCGGCGTCGGTCGCGACGTTGAGCGGTGAAACGCAGCTCTATTTCGTCAACGCAATCCCGGAAGCGCTGCCGCACATCCAGGCGAAGCGGCTGAAGGCGCTTGGCATCACCGACACCAGGCGCAACGCCAGCGCACCGCAGATCCCGACGATGGCGGAGGCCGGCCTGCCCGGCTACGAGTTCGTGACGTGGCAGATACTCGCGGCACCGAAGGGCACGCCCGCGCCGGTCATCGCGACGCTCAACGAAAAGGTGCGGGCCGTGCTGAAGACACCCGATGCCGTGAAGCGCTGGCAGGATCGCGGCTTGGACGTGATCGCGAGCACGCCCGAGGAGATGGCCGCACACCTGGCGCGGGAAATCAAGAAGTGGGGTGCCGTGTTCAGGGAACAGGGCATCCGGGCGGAGTAGCAATCGATCGACCGTATGCACGCGCAACAGCGCTTGCATACGGTGCGCACTGAACGCTTCTATTTGTGTTTGGCGGGATGTGCCTTGCGGATAGTCGGCGACACGACGCGATCCGACACATGAAAGTCCCACACCGCCGCGCCGCCCTTCTCCGCGAACGCTTGCACCAGCTTGGGCAGATCCGTCAGGTTCTTGAAGGTTTTTCCTTCAAGCCCGAAGCCGCGAGCGATGGCGGCAAAATCGGGGCGGCCGAATACCGATCCGGTGTCGGGCAGTCCCTCCGCGCGAAGCTTGTGTACCTCGGAGCCGTACGCGCCGTCGTTGATCAGGACGATCAGGATGTTCAATCCGTGGCGTTTGATGGTTTCGAGCTCCTGGATATGCATGATCAGGCTGCCGTCGCCGTCGAACAGCACCACGGTTTTATCCGGGCGGGCTGCCGCTACGCCCATGGCGAACGAGATGCCGTTGCCGATCGCGCCAAACTCGCGAATAGTGAGGAATCGTTCGTTCGGGCGCGAGGGCATTTGCGCGAAGAACCACGAGCAGTGGCCACCGGAGTTCACCAGTTCCCAGTCGGCGGGCAGTGCTTTTTCGAGCGACGCAATGACCTCGCGCGGGTCGAGCAGATCGGGCTCGATCTCGAATATTTGACTGTCGGGTTTGGTATCGCGGATGCGCGCAGCCATGGCGTCGGTGCGCCACTTGTTGCTGCGCTCCTGCAATGCCGCCGTCAGTGCCTCCACGCCGAGCCGCGCGTCGGCACGCAAGTGGTTGCGCGCCACTTCCTGTCCTTGGGCTACCGCCACCGGATCAACATCGATATGCAGCATCTTCGCCTTGCGCCAGAGCTGGCCGCCGCCGCCTGCGTGAAACGCGAGCGAGCCGCCGACGATGATCACCAGATCAGCCTGCGCCACATACTCGAGACCAGCCTCGGTTGAGAAGCTGCCCGAGATGCCGATGCAGTAAGGGTCGTCGTGGAACAATCCTCTTGCGGGCAGCGATGTGGTCAGCAGTGCGCCTGTTTTCGCCGCCAACGCGCGACACGCGGGCGCTGCCTTGGCCGCGACCGCACCCAAGCCCGCAAAAATCACCACGCGCTCGGCTGACGCAACCAGTTGCGCGGCCTGCGCCACGTCATCCGGATGCGGTGGAATCGGCGACAGGCGCGGCAACAATTCCTGCGAGGGCGTGGGCAATTTATCCGGTCCGGCCCAAGGCCGCTCCTGCAGATCGAACGGAATGCCGAGAACCACCGGGCGTCGTTCGCGGCGCGCCTGCAAGAACGCATCGCGAATCGCAACCGGCATGCGCTCGGGCAAATGCAGCGGATGGTAGGCCGCGCCCGTTGCCGTGATGATCGGCCCCTGATTGAGCTCCTGGTTGTACCAGCCCATCTTGAGCGGCGACTCTCCGGCAAACACCACCATCGGCAGATGCGCGCGCACCGCCGCCGGGAGCGCCGTGATCAATTGCGTGACGCCGGGTCCGCAGGTGACCGTGGCAACGCCGACGTCCCCCGTCTTGCGCGCGTAGGCCATGCCGGCCGCGACGGCGCAATGCTCGTGCCTGACGTAAACCATGCGGCACCCTTGTTGCGCCAGCCGCGACGCCCAGTTCATGTTCGCATCACCCATCAGCGTAAAACACGTGCTCACACCTTCCTGGATGAAGGCCTTGGCAAGAACATCGTATACGTGGAGTTTGGTTTCGTTCGTCACGGTTGCACTTTCGAGGGGTTGGCATACTTTCGGAGGAGACTGGGAATAAGTATACAAGGTAAAATTCCCGCATGAGACTCATTCAAATATCTGTCATTGTTCTCGCAGCAGCTGCCGTGCCTGCCGGCGTTGCCTTTGCCCAGGATGCTGCCAACTACCCGAGCAGGCCGATCCGTATGATCGTGCCGTTCGCACCCGGCGGCGGTCTCGACATCAGCGCGCGGCTGATCGGGCACAAGCTCACTGAAAAATGGGGCCAGAACATCGTGGTCGATTCGCGTCCCGGCGCGGCGACTATCGTCGGCACCGAAATCGCGTCGAAAGCGGCGCCGGACGGACACACCGTGCTGATGATCACGACAACGTTCGCGATCAATCCCGGCCTCTATGCCAAGCTGCCGTACGATGCCGGCAAGGACTTCGCGCCCGTCACGCAGCTGAACTCACAGCCTAATGTGGTGGTGGTCACGCCGTCGTTTGCAGGCAAGTCCGTCAAGGATTTGATCGTACTGGCGAAAGCCAAGCCGGGCGCGCTCACATTTGCGACGCCGGGCGCCGGCTCTGCGCCGCATCTCTCGGCCGAAATGTTCCAGCGCGCGGCGGGTGTGAACATGATCCACGTGCCCTACAAGGGCATCCCGGCGGCAGTGACCGACGTCATCGGCGGGCGCGTCACCATGCTGTTCACCACCACCATCTCCGCCGCACCGCACATCAACTCCGGCAAGCTGCGCGCCGTCGCCATCACCAGCGTCAAGCGCCAGCCGAGCATGCCCGACGTGCCGACGGTGGGCGAGACCTTGCCCGGCTATCGCGCAGAGGCGTTTCAGGGCATGGTGATGCCTGCGGGCACGCCGCAGGCTGTTGTTGAAAAGCTTTCGGCAGAAGTCGCGCGCATCGTGAAGCTGCCGGACGTGACCCAGCGCTTTCAGCTCGACGGCGCGGAAGCGGTGGGGAGCACGCCGAAGGAATTCGCGGCGTTTTTGAATGCCGAGATACAGAAGTGGAGCAAGGTCATCAAGGACGCGGGGATCAAGGCGGAGAACTGACATTGCTCAACTGCGGATTCTTGCTGCTGCGTGGCGCAAGGGATTGTTGCTAAGCGCTGGAGTCGACCCTTACCAGTCAGTCAGGAATCTCCTGGCGCAGTCGTTCAACGGCGAGCGTAGCGAGCCCGCTGCAACGCATGGTTAGGCTAACTGCGATTCATTTTACCCGCACCGCCAGTGCGCGGCATGTCTATGGTATTGAGCCATTCTTCCGCCTCGTTCCGGCTACGAAACGGTCGGATGTCGCAGACATCTTCCCCCAGGATTCCGAGCATCCGCAGCATCCCGTAAGAAATATCATCGCCGACAACAACGGCTGTCGCGCCAAGAGTAGAGTGATGTCCCAAGTCGCGCAGCCGGGCGACAACCTGGTGGACTTCCGCGGGGCTAAAAGCTGCGGTGGCTTGTTTGGCGTCAATGAGCTCGTGGAGCTGCAAGCAGTTGTCATCCTGCTCCTTTTTCAAGTAAGCCACGATCTCGGAATAGGTCACGGTGCCCTCGGCTACTGCGAGCACCCGCTGTAGCAAGGGGTCTACTACGTACCTTATTGGCATGAGCCTTCCATATTCATTTCATGACCGTCCAGCTAAATGTAGAGACCGGCGCGTCTCTTCATAAATAAGCAGCAACCTCGGCAGTTTATCTGAGCCGTCGCAGGCCGTCACTTGCCCTTCGGCGAAAAATTGAAATGCAACTGCGGCCGGCTGCTTGTGGCCGGCCGCAATGATCAATACATAGCGTATGCGCCGCCGCTCACGCCTTCAACCGCGGAAACAACCGAATTGCATTGTCTCGATCAATCGCCATCCGCTCGGTGGCACTGAAGCCGCCCTTCGCCAGATCGTCGCTGACTTTGCGGCCATCCCAAAACGGATAATCCGTACCGTAGAGCACTTGCGACGTCGGGATGATGGCGAGCAGTGCTTTGAGCGCGCCTTCGTGGTGGCCCTGCGCGGTATCGTAGTAGAACTTGCGTAACTCATGCATCAGGCCATTGGGCAGCACGGCCTTGCGGTCTCTTTCGACTTCCTCGCGCTGGTAGCGCGACAGCAGGAATGGCGTGACGCCGCCGCTGTGGGAGAAGATCCACTTGATGTCGGGGAATTTTGCCGCGCCGCCCTGGAACATCAGGCTCACCATGGTGCGCGTGGTGTCCACCGGGCCTTCGATGGCATTGATCGAGACAAACGGTTGCAGGCCGCCGCAACACGCCGGCGTCGTCGGGTGCGTGTAGACCACGGCCTTGCGGCGGTTCAGTTCCTCCAGGATCGGCCAGTGGCTCGGGTCGCCGAGGTACTTGCCGTTGTAGCTGGTCATGAGCGAGATGCCGTCCGCCTTCAGCGTGTCGTAGGCATAAGCGATTTCCGCCAAGCTGTCCTCGACGCTCGCGAATGGCAGGGTGGCGAGCAGCCGGAAGCGCGCCGGGCGATCGCTCACCATTTTCGCGCCTGCCTCGTTGATATCGCGCGCGAGCTTGCGCCGGAAGGCGGGGTCGCCGAAGGTGATGCCCGGTGGCGGCGGGCTGATCATGCCGGTGGCGATGCCACTCTTGTCCAGTTCCTCCAGCGACATCTGCACGGACCACTGCACCGGCCGGATTTTGTTCGCCTTCATTGCGGTGATGTAGGCGTCGGGGACGTAGTGGTGGTGCACGTCGATGCGGAACGGCTGGCCCGGCGTGCCGGCGCCGGTGGTTTCGCATCCGGGCAGAAGCGCACCCGCGCCGAGCGCGGTCAACCCCGCCAGAAAGCGACGGCGTTGCAAGTCGTGTATGAAGGTTTCAGGAACAGTGTTCATGGTTCTCCTCCCGGTTGTGGTTGCCCAATGTTGGGGCTATAGCTTCAACAATTTTGCCGCATTGCTCCAAAGTATCTGTTGCTTCTGCTCGACGCTCAACGACTTCACGTCCTCAACAAATTTCACGGGTTCTTCGTAAGCGATATCGAAGCAGTAATCGCTGCCCACCATGATGCGGTCAACGCCCACCAGTTTGACGAGGTATTCGAGGATTTCCTCGTTGTAGCTGATAGTGTCGTAGGTGAAACGTTTGAGGTACTCGCTGGGCGGGCGCGGCAGGTGCTTGCACTCGGCACGGATGACGAAGCCGCGATCCATGCGTCCACGCAGGATGGGCAACGCGCCGCCGGCATGCGGCAAGCTGATTTCGAGTTTGGGGAAGGCGTCGAGCACGCCGCCGAAAATCAGGTGGCACGCGGCGAGCGCGGTGTCGAACGGATTGCCGCAGATGTTGACCAGGTAAAACTGCTTCATGCGCTCGTTGTTGATCATCATCGGGTGCAGGAAGATTGGCAACCCCAGTGCTTCGCAACGCGCGTACACCGGAAAAAAGCTGCGGTCAGATAACTCACGGTCGCGTATCGCGGTCGCGAGATAAACCCCTTTGACACCGGGCAACTTGGCGGCGCGTTCGAGTTCTTCCAGCGCGAGCTTGGGGTTTTGCATAGGCAGGCAGGCGAAACCGATGAAGCGATTCGGGTGCGCTTTGTGCGCAGCGCTGAGGGCATCGTTATAGGCTACGCACAATTGCACGCCGAGATCATCATCGGCCCAATACACCATGGGCTGTGTGAGCGAGAGTGCGTGCATGCCTACGCCCTGCGCGTCCATGAGTTTCAAGCGTTTGTCGAGATCGATAAATTCCGGCGTGATCGGACCGGTGCGCAGATTTAACCCGACTTGTATGAAGGTCAAGCCGTTTGCTTCGACGACGGATGCGCCAACGCGTGAGCCGTGTTTGGCGACAAGGTCGATATACGACTGCGGAAAATAATGCGCGTGGGTGTCTATGGTTTGTATCGGTGGCGCCATGAAGCTCTCCTCGATCTACAGCATTTTTTGTATGGTTTCCCACTCTGCCGGATCCACCGGCGTGATAGACAATCGGTTGCCGCGTGCGAGTATGCGCATAGTGGCGAGCGCTTTGCTTTCGCGCAATTCGGGCAGGCTGATCAACCGGGTTTTTTTCACGAACTTCACATCGACATGCAGCCAGCGCGGATTATCGCGCGTGGATTTCTCGTCGTAATACTTGCTCTTGCGGTCGAACTGCGTTTCGTCGGGATAGGCGAGTTTACATACTTCGGCAATGCCGACGATGCCTGGCTCTTCGCAACTCGAATGGTAAAACAGCACCTTGTCACCCTTGGCCATCTGGTCGCGCATGAAGTTGCGCGCCTGATAGTTGCGCACGCCGGTCCATGGCGCGGTTTTGTCTTTGGCGAGTTGATCGATGCCGTAGGCATCGGGTTCGGACTTCATTAGCCAATAACGCATAGGTTGCTTCCCATAAAAAAATGCGGCTTGGCCGCATTATCTAACTTCGCCCCCACCC
>JBEBHE010000129.1:0-11843 GCA_040081205.1 Burkholderiales bacterium
CTTCAAAATGGGCGGCACGGGCTCCAAGCAGGAAGATCAAATCATCACCGTGGGCCTGGAAAAAGCCACCGGCACCAAGTTCACCTATCTGCCGTTCAAGGGCGGCGGCGACGTCGCGGTGCAACTGGTCGGCAAGCATGTCGACTCGACGGTGAATAATCCGATTGAGGCCGTGGCGCAATGGCGCGCGGGCACGCTGCGTCCGTTGTGCGTGTTCGACGACACGCGCATGCCGTATAAAAATAAAGTTACCGACAAAATGTCGTGGAACGATATTCCGACCTGCACTGAATCCGGCGTGCCCACCGACTACGTGATGCTGCGCGGCATTTTCATGGCGCCGGGGGTTACGCCCGAACAGGTTGGCTTTTACGTTGATCTGCTGAAAAAAGTGCGCGATACACCCGAGTGGAAAAAATTCATGGAAGACGGCGCGTTCAACCAAACTTCCATGAGCGGCAAAGAATACGCTGCATGGGTTGAAAAGAACGAAAAGTTGCATCGGGAACTGATGAAAGAAGCCGGTTTCCTTGCGAAGCCTTAATCGTTAAACGGTAATATGCTGCGGGGCCTGCGCGAAACGTAAGCCCCGCTTTTTTTGCAATGACCACTGATACTCCCAATACGCACAATAGCGAAAATCATCCTGATACGCGTGCCGTCATAGGCAATCGCGCGATGGAAATCATCGTGGCAACAGCGCTATTGTTATTTGGTGCGCTCATCGCAGGCGCCAGTTTCAAGCTGGGCGCGCGCTGGGGTGATGATGGGCCGCAGGCTGGCTACTTTCCTTTCTATATCGGCTCCCTTATTGTTGTTTCCAGCTTGGTGACGCTGATACACGCCATACGCGGTCCCTCGCGTGGAGCAGCGGGGGTCTTTGTCGAGCGCGGTCAACTTCGGCAGATACTTTCGGTACTGCTGCCGGCGTTAGTTTATGTGTTGGCAATTCAGTGGTTCGGCATTTATGTGTCGTCGGCGATTTACATCGCCGTCTTCATGGTGTGGTTGGGCAAGTATGCGTGGTGGAAATCCGCCTTGCTGGGCGTGGTAGTGAGCGTCTGTCTGTACATGATGTTTGAGAAATGGTTTCAGGTCGCATTACACAAAGGCACGCTTTACGATCCGCTCAGCCTGATTGGCTTGTGATTCCTTAGCAACTTTGCAATAGAGGCGGAAACAGCTTGGAAGAAATCAACGCACTGTTTCACGGTTTTTCGGTCGCGATGACGCCGGTGAACCTTATGTTGATGTTTGTCGGGGTTACGCTTGGTGTCATCATCGGCGTGCTACCGGGCCTCGGCGGCGCCAACGGCATTGCGATTTTGCTGCCGCTCACGTTTACCATGCCGCCGACCTCGGCGATTATCATGCTATCGTGTATTTATTGGGGTGCGCTATTCGGCGGCGCGATTACGTCGATACTGTTCAACATTCCCGGCGAGCCGTGGTCGGTGGCAACCACTTTCGACGGCTATCCGATGGCGCAACAGGGACGTGCCGGCGAAGCGCTGACGGCGGCGTTTACCTCATCGTTCATTGGTGCGTTTGTTGCAGTGGTGATGATTACGTTTCTGGCGCCGCTGGTGGCGAAGTTTGCGCTGAAGTTCGGACCTCCGGAATTCTTTTCAGTGTATTTTCTGACGTTTTGCAGCTTTATCGGCATGGGCAAAGGCTCGCCGTGGAAAACGCTGACTGCGATGATGTTGGGGTTTGCACTGGCGGCTGTGGGCATGGATACGGTAACAGGGCAGTTGCGGCTGACTTTCGGTTTTTCCGAATTGATGCGCGGGTTTGATTTCCTGGTAGCGGTGATTGGCCTGTTCGGCATCGGCGAGATACTGATTTCGATGGAAGAGGGGTTGTCGTTTTCGGGCAATAACGCGCGTATCAATCTCAAGGTGGTGATCGAAACCTGGAAGAAGTTGCCCAAGTACTGGGTGACGTCGGTACGCAGTTGCCTGATCGGGTGCTGGATGGGGATTACGCCGGGTGGCGCTACCCCGGCGTCGTTTATGAGCTACGGCGTGGCTAAGCGTTTGTCGCCCAACGGCGCGAAGTTTGGCACCGGTGAAATCGAAGGCGTGGTAGCGCCGGAAACCGCGGCGCATGCGGCGGGAACCTCTGCGTTGCTGCCGATGCTGGCGCTCGGTATTCCAGGGTCGCCCACGGCGGCCGTGCTGCTGGGCGGGTTGTTGATTTGGGGCTTGCAGCCCGGGCCGCTGTTGTTTGTTGAAAAGCAGGAGTTCGTGTGGGGATTGATTGCCAGTATGTACCTGGGCAATCTGGCAGGTCTGATTATTGTGCTGACGTGCGTGCCGCTGTTTGCCGCGATCCTGCGTATTCCGTTTTCAATCGTCGCGCCGCTGATTATTGTGATTTGTGCGATTGGCGCGTTTACGGTTCACAATGCCATGCTGGACATCTGGTTAATGATGTTTTTCGGCGTGATCGGCTACATCTTCAAAAAGCTGGATTACCCGATGGCGCCGCTGGTGCTGGCACTGGTGCTGGGCGATCGTGCCGAGGATTCCTTCCGGCAGGCGATGCTGATTTCGCAGGGGAATTTGAGCGTGTTTTTCACCAATGGTTTGGTGGGTAGCATCATGACGCTTGGTCTGGTGATGTTGTTCTGGCCGCTGGTGAACAAACTGCGTGGAAAATAATTAAATAAAATAAATACGCATAATATAAACGCATTATAAAAACACCGAGGCCGCAGAGACTTCCGAAAGAGAGTTTCTGCGGCCTCTGTGTTTTTTTGTGTGGCTATTCGGTTGTAGTTTGATGTAAACCTTGTCGTGCCATCTATGCTGGAAGACTAGCTCACAACGGTTTTGCCTATTTCTTCTTCGCGGCTGTTGGGTTCAGGCTGGTGATGCGACCGCTTTCAGTGCCGGCGGTTTCGTCAATGACCGCATTGATAAGCGTGGGTTTGCGCGAGCGCACGGCTTCTTCCACCGCTATGCGCAACTCGGCCGGGGTCGTGACATGTGCGCCGACGCCGCCGAAGGCTTCCATCATTTTGTCGTAACGCGCGCCTTTGACGAACACGGTAGGCGCTACATCCGGGCCGCCGGTCGGATTGATGTCGGTGCCGCGATAGACACCGTTGTTGTTGAAGATCACTATGCATACCGGCAGGTTGTAGCGGCAGATGGTTTCGACTTCCATGCCGGAGAAACCGAAGGCGCTGTCGCCTTCCACCGCGATTACCGGCCCGCCGCTGACCACGGCGGCTGCGATGGCGAATCCCATGCCGATGCCCATTACGCCCCAGGTGCCGACGTCGATGCGTTTGCGCGGTTTATACATATCAACGATGCTGCGGGTGAAGTCGAGCGCGTTAGCGCCTTCGTTGACCAGCATGGCATCGGGGTTGTCTTTAATGACATCACGCATGACATTAAGCGCGCTGTGGAAATTCATCGGCGTCGGGTTCTTGGCCAGCGTCTCGCCCATCTTGGCGATGTTCTTGCTCTTGCGATCATCGATGGCGCCCAGCCAGTCCGCGGACGGCTTCGGCCAGTTGCTGCCAGCCGCATTGACGCTGTTTAGCATTGCCGCCACGCAGGAACCGATGTCGCCAACCACCGGTGCGTCGATGCGTACATTGCTGTCGGCTTCCTGAGGTGAGATGTCGATTTGCACAAACTTCTGTCCGCCCCAAGCCTTGGACGATTTGCCGCCCCAGGTCTTGCCCTTGCCATGCGACAACAGCCAGTTCAGACGCGCGCCGATCAGCATCACCACATCCGCTTCGGGCAGCACATACGAGCGCGCGGCAGCCGCAGACTGCTCGTGTGTGTCGGGCAGCAGGCCCTTGGCCATCGACATCGGCAGATACGGAATGCCGGTTTTTTCGACCAGCGCGCGGATATCGGCGTCGGCTTGTGCATAAGCCGCGCCCTTGCCCAGCACGATCAGCGGGCGCTTGGCGTTCTTGAGCAAATCCAGCGCGCGCTGCACGGCATCCGGTGCGGGAATCTGGCGCGGCGCGGGATCGACCACCTTGATCAGCGATTGTTTGCCGGCTTCCGCATCCATGCTCTGCGCGAACAGCTTGGCCGGCAGATCAAGATAGACACCACCCGGACGGCCCGACACGGCTGCACGAATGGCGCGCGCAACGCCCACGCCGATGTCCTCGGCGTGCAGCACGCGAAAGGCGGCTTTGCAAAGCGGCTTGGCGATGGCTAACTGATCCATCTCTTCGTAGTCGCCTTGTTGCAGATCGACAATTTCGCGCTCGCTTGAGCCGCTGATGAGGATCATGGGAAAGCAATTCGTGGTGGCGTTGGTCAGCGCGTTCAGGCCGTTGAGAAAACCGGGAGCAGACACCGTGAGGCAAATGCCGGGTTTTTGCGTCAGGAAACCGGCGATGGCGGCGGCGTTGCCGGCGTTTTGTTCATGGCGAAACGAAATCATGCGCATGCCCGCTGCCTGCGCCTTGCGGGTGAGATCGGTAATGGGTATGCCCGGCAGGCCAAAGATCGTGTCGATGCCGTTGAGTTTTAGGGCATTGATAACCAGATGAAAGCCATCGATCTGTTCTGCTGCTTGCGTGTCAGTTGTCATGTTGGGATGTCTCGTCTTATTGCCGAATATTGAACCTGTTCAGGCCACTAAAATGTAGCGTGATTCACAGGAAAGTATCATAGGGGGCGGCATGGAAATGTACTCTTGACCCAGGTCAATTTTTACAATGGGGCGATCCAATTTACCCTTCAATTTCAATGAGTAATCAGATCTTCCCGCGCCGCTTTAAACGGCTCAGCGTTTCCGGTGATAAATTCAAATAGGATGCCAGTTCCTTTTTCGGCAGGCGCTCGGCGAGTTCAGCGTGTTTACGCATAAAGCGTTGCACCCGTCCCGGCGCATTGAGCAGATGCAAGGTGATAGTGTGCGCCATGACTTCGCTCATCAGCTTCATCACTTCGAGTTCAAACTCGCCTTTGATTTTGGCATGCCGTTCGAGGAACGCCGCCCACTGCAACATGGACAGTTTCGCCGCGCGAACCTTGGTCACCGCGCGTATCGAGTATGGCATCGGCATCTTTAGGCGCCATGCAGCGTAGCTGGTGTCGATATCACTTTCGGCGGCAAAGCGCAAAATCATTTCCTTGCCCTGGGCATTGGAAACGGCCCGTTTCAAAATGCCATCGATGACGAAGTATTGCTCCATGGCGTGCGTGCCCTGGAGTTCCAGCGTTTCGCCCTTGGCATAGTCGATAATTTCCAGCAATGGCTCGAATTCGTTCCACTGCGCTACGCCGAGGTTTTTCAAAACCAGGTTTTGCCGCAATTGCAGGCGTATGATTTTGGACTGGGGATGCAGTGCAAGCTGGGTCATGCTAGGTGATGATCTGTGGATAAAATCAGGCCGTTGTATTATATAACCATTTGTTTATTAAGTAAGTTTTTGGAGTGAAATCTTGACTGTGGTCAAGGCTAGGGTGGTCGCCATTACCTATAGTTGCGCCCTCTCGCCGGGGTAAGGGGTTTTTACTGCGGGGTTGCCGGCGAGATTACACTGAGGCGAATGCAACGGGCAGGTAGTAGTCTTTCATCTGCCGCAGAACAGAATTTTGGGAGATCAGAATGGAAGCATTAAAGGGTGTTCGAATTCTTGACATGACCCACGTGCAGGCAGGCCCGACGTGCTCGCAACTGCTGGCGTGGATGGGCGCGGATGTGATCAAGTTCGAACCGCCACAGGGCGATGCCACGCGCGGTCAACTGCGCGACGTGCCGAATGCCGACAGTCTTTACTTCACCATGTTGAACTGCAACAAGCGGTCGATCACGGTAAACATGAAGAACCCGGAAGGCAAAAAAGTCTTTATCGACCTGTTGATGAAATGCGACATCATCATGGAAAACTTCGGCCCCGGCGTGCTGGATCGATTCGGATTTACCTGGGAAAAAATTCACGAGATCAATCCGAAAATTGTGATGGGTTCGATCAAAGGTTTCGGCTCCAGCGGCCCCTATTCGGATTTCAAGGCTTACGAAAACGTGGCGCAGGCGATGGGTGGTTCAATGAGCACCACCGGGGTACCTGAAGGCCCGCCGTTTGTGACCGGCGCGCAGATTGGGGACAGTGGCACCGGCTTGCATCTGGCGATTGGCCTTCTGGCGGCATTGCATCAAGCCAACCGTACGGGCGAAGGGCAGTATGTCGAAGTGGCGATGATGGACGGGGTGATGAACTTATGTCGCGTGAAATGGCGCGATCATCAGCGGCTTACGCGCCAGTCGCTATCAGAATATTCGGTGCCCACGTCGCAAGGCATGGGTGACGTGCCGCGCGCCGGCAATGATTCCGGCGGCGGGCAACTGGGCAATGCCATTCATTGCAAACCGGGTGGATCCAACGACTATATCTACGTCGTCGTGCAGGAAGCGGTGTGGGATGGTCTCGCCAAACGTATCGGCCCCGACGTGGGACAGCCCGATTTGGCGACCGACGTACGCTTCGCGAAAATCGGCGACCGCCGTAAAAACCAGAATGAGATGTGGGCGCTGATCACGAAATTCGCATCGAACTACACCAAGCGCGAATTCATGGCGATACTGAATCCCCTGGATGTTCCCTGCGGGCCGATCATGTCCACCGAAGATCTTGCGACGGACGAGCATGTGCGTGGACGCGAGATGTATGTCGAACTCGACCACCCGCAGCGTGGCAAGTGGTGGAATGTCGGCATGCCGATTAAACTGTCGGCCTCACCCGCTGTGATTAAGCGCTCACCGACATTGGGTGAGCACACGGACGAAGTATTGAAAGACGTGCTCGGCTACGCCGACGATAAAGTTGCGCAGATGAAGACGGCGGGAGCGTTTTCGCTGCCACCGAAAAAAGCGGCATAGCGTTACATAGAGAGACGAAAATGAAAATCGCAATTATTGGCCAACAAGATTTTGGTAAGGCAGTACTGGACGCGTTCCTCGCCAGAGGCGATGAAGTTGCCGGCGTGTTCTGCGCCCCTGAAAAGCCGGGCGCCAAGGCCGATCCGGTGCGCGCCGCTGCCGAAGAAAAAAAACTCAAGGTGTTCCAGTTTAAATCATTGCGCGAGCAGGATGCGCACGATGCATTGAAGAGTCTGAACGTGGATATCGGTATCATGGCCTACGTGTTGCAGTTCGCGCCGGATACCTTTGTACATCTGCCGCGGCTGGGCACGATTCAGTATCACCCGTCGCTGCTGCCGAAATATCGCGGACCGTCGTCGATCAACTGGCCGATCATGCGCGGCGATACTAAAACCGGCTTGACGATATTCCGGCCGAATGAAGGTTTGGACGAGGGGCCAGTGGTGCTGCAAAAAGAATGCGCTGTCGGGCCCGACGATACGCTGGGTGATGTTTATTTCAATCATCTGTTTCCGCTGGGCGTGAAAGCCATGCTCGAAGCGGCCGATCTGGTGTTTGCCGGTAAACACACCGAGACGGCGCAGGATGAATCGCAAGCCAGCTACGAAGGCTGGTGCCGTGCGGGCGAATCGCGCATACACTGGGCCAGTCACGTTGACGCGGTTTACAACGTCATTCGCGCCTGCAATCCCGCGCCCGGCGCGTGGACAATGTTGAACGGCAAGAAGGTGCAGATATTCGATGCGCGCAAGCAGTTGTTTCGCCGATTCGCGGATGTTGCCGGGAAAATGGGCGAGGTGTCGGCGATCAACGATCAAAGTTTTCGCATCACAGCACAGGGCGGCACTATCGAAGTGCTGCGCGCGCGCGGTGAAGACGGCAAAAAAGTTTCTGGCGGTGACTTCGCTAAAGCCAATGGACTTGCCAATGGCGTTATTTTCGATACGTGATGTGTGGTGCGCCCAAGCCGATACTAAATAGCCTGTGTTGAACGCTACAATTAAAACCACCCGTGCGGTGGTTTTTTTGGACGCATTTATTTACATAAGTATTTGTTTTTAAATGATATTTAATATTCTGGCCATAGGTTTTTCCTGGGCCGCATGGTGGCTAGGAACAACCCCGGCGTTCGCAGGTGCGGTATCCAAGACACAACACGCGTAGTGATTGTGCCTTACCGTGGCAAAAAACATGGCTTTTATTTTTGGATATCGTAAAATGAATCATAGGGTTGCGTGAGACCCTTCATAAATAACATAACCCTGCCCTGCAATAATCCCGGCTATGCAGCACAATAGCGTTTTGTGTTGGCGCTATAGGGGATCCATGCTGGACAAGTTAAATGGCCAGCGTATCGGCTGATGTGCGCACGCGAGACGGAATATTTTGATGGCAGAAGAAATGAAGCGTTTTGACATGATCTCGGCCACGGATGTGGGCCGAGTCAGGACGCATAACGAAGACAGCATTGCGGCTGATCCGGATATCGGCGTGGCAACGCTGGCCGATGGCATGGGCGGTTACAACGCCGGAGAGGTCGCCAGTGGCATCGCAGTGGCGATGATCCCCGCGGAGATGCGCAAACTGCGCGCCGAAACATCCATTGATTTAATGCCAGACAGCGAAATTGAAAAACGCGTTGACGAGCAGGCGCGCAAAGTCAATGCTGCCATCTACAACGCGGCGCAAAAGGAATCGCAATACGCCGGCATGGGCACCACGCTGGTGTTTGCCTGCTGGCATGGCAGCAAGGTGACTGTTGGACATTTGGGTGATTCGCGCATGTACCGTGTGCGTGGCGCGGCGATCGAGGCGTTGACTAAGGATCATTCCTGGATACAGGAGCAGATCGACAAGGGCTTGATGACGTACGAGCAGGCGCGCGCATCGAAGAAAAAAAATCTGGTCACGCGTGCATGCGGCATCGATCCGCAGGTGGTTCCCGAAGTGCATACGCATGGGGTAGAGCAGGGCGATATCTACGTGTTGTGCTCGGACGGGCTATATGACATGGTGCCCGACGACGAGATTCATCTCACGGTGACGTCGCTCAAGTCCAATCTTGCGCTGGCTGCGCAGCAACTGGTGCAACAGGCCAACGACAATGGCGGCCGCGATAACATTTCGGTGATACTGGTTCACGTGTTGCAGGGCTATCAGCAACGGGCAGGGTTTCTTGCAAAACTGAAATCCTGGTTCAAATAAAGTTTAGGGAAACAGTCATGGCGAAGTTGATACTCAGTCTTGAAGGTTCGGTGATCCGGGAACTTACCCTGGATAAAGAGCGTGTCACCATCGGGCGTAAGGCGCAAAACGACATCCAGATCGAAAATTTGGCGGTCAGCAGCGAGCACGCATGCATCGTGACCATTCTCAATGATTCCTTTCTGGAAGATCTCGGGTCCACCAACGGCACGTTGGTCAACGGTAATCCGATCAAGAAGCATATTCTGCAGAACAATGATCTTGTGGAGATCGGAAAGTACAAGCTCAAATTCGTGAACGATGGCCCGGTTGCCGCGCAAACGACAGTTGAGGATTTTGAGCGCACCATGGTATTGCGCGCGCCTTCCGCTGCTGCACCGCGTCCTGCGTCGCCGCCTCCAGCGCCGGTTGTGGAGTCCAAGCCAGCTCCCGCCCCTGTTCCTGCGGTGGCAGCCGTAGCCAAGCCGGCCCCTGCACCGGCAATGACCGCCGCGCCGGCAGCGCCGGCTCAGCAGGCTTTTATCCAGATCATGAGCGGGCCAGGGGTAGGCAAAGAACTGCCGCTGACCAAGAGTCTGACCACGCTTGGCAAGCCCGGCGTTCAGGTCGCCGTTATCACCAAGCGGCCGCAGGGCTATTTCATTACGCACGTGGAAGGCGCCAATTTCCCGGTATTGAACGGGCGCACGCTGGACAATCAGGCGCATGCGCTGGGCGATCATGATCTGATCGAAATTGCCGGTGTCAAAATGGAATTTTTCTTTAAGAAATAGCGCCGCGCGCAGCCGTTCCAATCCTGGTCCGAGGGAGTAAGGCCGTGGGCTTGCCGTCCGGTGATACCTGCATAAGCTTGGCCGCGCACGCGCTGGTGTGTGATTGCGGAATGCTACGTTTGGGCCATGTGCTGTTGTTCATACGGAATAGAGCGTGAAGAAACATCTTGTGCGCGTGGTTGCGGGGCTGCTGATTGTCGCGGCGTTTTTTCTCCACGAGCGCGAATCCATTGAAATCCCGCTGCTTCGAAATGTCGAGAATATTGTGTATGACGCGCGGTTGCGGCTCACCATGCCGGGCGGCGTTCATCCGGGCGTGGTGGTCCTCGATATCGATGAAAAAAGCCTGAAAGAACGCGAGGACGGCGGTGAAGGGCGCTGGCCGTGGCCGCGCGACCGGCTGGCCTTGATGCTCGACAAGCTGTTCGACAAGTATCAAATCGAAGTGCTTGGGTTTGACGTGGTGTTTCCGGAGCGTGATGAGACTTCGGGGGTGCGCGTGCTGGAGCGTCTGGCCAGCAAGGAGTTAAGTGATGTGCCGCAATTCAAGGCGGCCTTCGAGAAACTGAAGCCGCAACTCGAGTACGACGATATTTACGCGGACAAAATGAAAAACCGCAAGATCGTACTCGGCTATACCTTTCTGGAAAATGACTCGGCAAAGAAGGGGTTGTTGCCGGCCCCGGTGTTTGATACCGCAACTCCCGATGGGCGCAGCCTGCCCCTGCCGTCGCGGCCAGGCTATACCGCAAACCTCGCGGTGCTGCAAAAAAGCGCGCAAAGCGCGGGCCATTTCAACCCCGATCAGGAGATTGACGGCGTCATTCGCCGTGTCGCCATGTTTGCCAAGCATGACGGAAAATACTATGAAGCGTTGTCGCTCGCCATGTTTCGCAGTTACATGGGCATGCCGCCGGTGAAGCTCACGTTTTCCGAGTATGGCGCCGCCGAGCTGCAGGAAATATCGGTGGGCGGCAGCAAAATTCCGGTCGATGAGAAATCGCGAGCGCTCATACCGTACCTTGGGCCGCGCGGTAGCTTCAAATATATTTCGCTGGTGGATGTGCTCAATGATCGGGTGGATGTTTCGGAATTGCGCCACAAGATCGCCATCGTAGGCACCACTGCACCGGGCTTGCAGGATATCCGCGTCGCGCCGGTCGATTCGGTGTATCCGGGTGTGGAAGCACACGCGAACCTGATTGCCGGTATGCTGGACAGCACCATCAAGCACCAGCCGGCGTACGCGGCGGATGCCCAGATAACGGCGGTGCTGTTGGTCGGGATCGTGCTGGCGATCTGGTTGCCGTTTTTGAGTATAGGGCGAGCCACGACCGTGACGTTTGCGTTGCTGGCAGCAGCGCTCGGCATAAATTTCTGGTTGTTTAAGTTCGAAAATTATGTGCTGCCTGTGGCGACGACGATCATCATGATTTTGGCGGTGTATGCTTTTAATACGATTTGGGGATACTTCAAAGAGGCGCGTACCAAGAAATTGATAGAAGGATTGTTCGGACAATATGTGCCGCCCGAGTTGGTGAACGAGATGGCTGAGAGTCCGGGCAGTTACAACATGGCGCCGCGTGCCGAGGAGCTGTCGGTGCTGTTTTCCGATGTGCGCGGATTCACCACCATATCCGAAGCGCTCTCGCCCGACGATTTGTCGACATACATCAACGAGTATCTGACTACCATGAGTATGGTGATACGCGAGGGGCACCGCGGCACACTCGACAAGTACATTGGCGATGCGATCATGGCGTTTTGGGGTGCGCCAGTGGCGGATGCGAAACATGCGCAGAATGCGGTGCTGTCGGCGATGGATATGCAAAAGCAGGCAAAGGTGGTCAATGAGAAATTCGCGCAAAAAGGCTGGCCGCCGTTCAAAATCGGCATTGGCGTGAATTCCGGGGTGATGCGCGTGGGTGACATGGGATCCAAGATACGGCGTGCCTACACGGTGATGGGCGACGCAGTGAATCTGGGATC
>JBEBHE010000004.1:0-40255 GCA_040081205.1 Burkholderiales bacterium
GTGCCATATGAGACATCGCATGGGTTCCCGCCTGCGCGGGAACGACGGTGAGGGGCTTTGCGTTCTTCTGTTCTTCGCCGTCTATGTTATTACTTCCCCAATATCACAACGCCCGCCTTCGCAAACTCGGCAATCTGTGCATCACTATGCCCCAATTCGCGTAGGATCTCCGCCGAGTGCTGTCCCAGTAGCGGTGCGGGCAATCGAATGGACGGACTGTCCGCATCAAACAACACGGGATTACGCACAGCGGGCATCTTGCCCATCGTCGGGTGCTCGATTTCCTGGAGTACATTGCGCGCTTTGATATGCGGGTTGTCGAACACGTCTTTGTAGTCGTTGACCAGTGAACAAGGCACGCCCGCCTGCATCAGCAGGCTTTCGAGTTCGCTCGCGCTGCGCGAGCGTACCGCAGGCGTGACGACTTCCAGCAGACCGGGCTCGTTTTGTTTGCGCAGCACGTAGCTGACGAAGCGCGGATCGGTGAGCGCGCTTTCAAGGCCCAGTACCGTCATGAAGCGTTTGAATAATTCGTCGTTGGGCGTGCCTATGGCGATGTATTTTCCGTCGTTAGTTTCAAACAACTGATACGGCGCGTTAAGGCGGTGTTGATGACCGAGACGCACCGGCACGTCACCCGTCGCGAGATAGTAGGCTGTTTCCCACGCGGCGGCAGAGATCGAGGCTTCTACCAGTGACACGTCGGCAATGCGGCCACCCTTGCCCTTCATCACACTGATGAGTCCGCTGAGTGCGGCGTAGGTGGCGAACATTGCACCAAAGATATCTGCGGTTTGCAGGCCGGGACGCATCGGCATGTCGTCGGGCGAGCCGGTGACGGACAGGGCGCCGGAGAATGCTTCGACGATCAGGTTAACGCCTGCGCGACGGCGGTAGGGGCCGGTCTGCCCGAAGCCGGAGGCTGACACGTAAACGATGTTCAGATTCACCGCGCGCAGTTGTTCCGGCCCGAGACCGATACCTTCGAGCGCGCCGGGCCGATTGTTCTCGAGAAACACATCGCTTTTCTTTACCAGCGCCAGCACCATGTCGCGCGCGGCCTGCTGTTTCAGATCGAGTACGAGGCTGCGCTTGTTGCGATTGAGCGCGGCGAAACTGGCGCTTTCGCCATTGACCATCGGTGGCATGGCGCGCGTCTGGTCGCCGCGCGTCGGACGTTCGATCTTGATTACGTCCGCGCCCATGTCGCCGAGCAACATGCCGCAAAATGGACCGGCGATGAAGTTACCCAGCTCCAGTACTTTGATGCCTTCCAGCGGTTGAGACACTGCACGCACTCCCAGAATGACAAGCATTGATTATAAGCGGGCGCATCCGTCAAGCGCCCACGGCGCAGTTGCGAACGCGAATCGCCGTGGTGAGACACCGTTGCGGCGGCGAGCGTAAAATAGAACGATCATCAGTAACCAGGGAGACGTCCGTGCAAAAGAAAGATATCAAAATCCGCTCGGTCGAAGGCAAGGACTTCGATTGTTATGTCGTAACGCCTGACGTGCAGGGCAAAGTACCGGCTATCGTACTGGCGTCTGCGGTGCATGGCGTGGACGGTGATATTCGCGGTATTGCCGATGAATTTGGGGCCGCCGGGTATCTGGTTGCCGCCCCTGATTTGTTCTGGCGCACGGTACCGGGGCCGCTGACCCGCACCGACGATCGCACCAAAACACGCTCGCAACCGCGCCTGCCGGTGATCAAGACGGGCGAAAAAGATATGGTCGATACGCTGAATGAACTCAAAAAAATGCCGCTGTTCAACGGCAAAGCGGTAGCGATGGGCTTTTGCTACGGCGGGCCGTATGCGATTCTGGGGCCGAAGCGCCTGGGTTATGCGGGCGGTGTTTCCTGCCACGGCACGCAGTTAGGGGATTTTGTTAACGAACTCGATGGCACGACGCAGCCGATCTCGATTATCTGGGGCGATCAGGATCACGCAGCGCCGCCCGCGGTGCAGGAGACGTATCGCGCAGTGCCGGCACGCCACAAAAATGTGGATGTGAATATTTTCCCCGGTGTACTGCACGGCTACATGATGAAAGAAAATCCGACTGCGTTTCACCAGAAGACGCGCGATTTTTCGATGGGACGCGCGCTGGCGATACTGAACGGGCTGCGCTGATTCGCTGTTAATCAGGCGCTGAGCGGTTCCAGGATGACAGACACCGTGTCCGTGTCGTTGGCCACCCATATGTTCCCGTCTTGTATGGTGTAGGTCAGCGTCATCGCGCGATCAGCCAGTTTCGCCATCGCCTGACTGGCCGCGAGCGGAACAGCAACTATCGCCAGATTGCGGCATCGCGCCGCGGTGTCGCGCACGCTTTCGCGCCACATCGCCGCAGCCGATCCGCCGTAGCTGTAAACCACCACGTCGTTTGCGCGTCCGCAGGCTTTGCGCATGCGCTTTTCATCGGGCTGGCCGACATCGATCCACTGTTCGATGGCGCCGGTTAAATCCTTGCGCCACAGGTCGGGTTCGTCGTCGGCGCTCAAGCCTCTGCCAAACGCGAGAAACTCATGGGCGTTGAGCGCGAACGCCAGCAACCGCACCATCATGCGTTCGTCGGTCTCGGACGGATGGCGCGCAAGGGTCAGCGCATGAGTTTGATAGTAGTTGCGATCCGTATCGGAAATCTGCACGGATGCCTTGAAGATGGTTGCCTTGAGGGCCATCGCTTACCGACCCTCAAGACAGATCATGCAAAGAGTGCCGGAAATTAATTAACGGCAAAGCAATAAAGCAAACCCGCACCGCCAGAACTGACGAGGTTTTCCTGACTGCAACCGCGCGACGGATGCGACGAATTCCACGAGCGCGACGGCTCGTCCACTTGCAGACCGCTGCGATCGTGGTGGCCGACGATGGCTGCGCCCGCGCCGCTCTTGGTCCAGTTGCCGCAGGTGGTGTCCTCTTTTGCGGCGGATGCTTTGCCGTCGGGTGTAGAGCCGGTGAGAATGTCATGCGTGTTGGGACTGTCGCCGCGGCCATTGACCGTTTTGCCCTTTTCGCTGACCGCAACCAGGCGGTTGATATTGTTGATACTGTGCAGTTCATCCACATTGCGCGCGATCAGTCTGCCGTCAAAGCTGTGCCACGGCCCTTTGCCGATGCGGTCGCGTGCATTGACCGAAGGCGAACCGGTAGTGCTCAGATAGGCACGCCAGGTTTTTTTGCCCGCGCCCGCTGCGGTCGCCAGCGATTGGCAGTGCTTATCGGCACCCGCGAGCCCGCCGAGATCCGCACCTTTACCGGAGCCTACGCTGCTGATGAAGAACGACATTTCAGGTGCCGCTTGTTGCGCGCCGGCGATGCCGGCCACGATCAGTAACAGCGATGCGGCTATCGCGGTCCTGCCAAAATTTATCTTGTGCATGATGCTTCTCCTTTGGTGAGGTAAAACAATATTGTTTTATCCGGCTCTTCCGGCAGTGAGTCCGCCATCCACAACCAGGTGGGTGGCCGTAATGTAACGCGCTTCATCCGAAGCCAGAAACAGCACCGCATTGGCGGTGTCCCACGCGTCGCCCATGTGTCCGATGGGCACGGCGGCGTGACGTCTGGCGACAAGATCGGCAGCATCCTTTGCGCCGAGCTGCTTCATCAGCCGTTCTTCCACCAGCGGCGTGTGCATGGTGCCCACCACCACCAGATTACAGCGTACGCCTTTTTTAACGTAGGCCATCGCGGTGGAGCGGGTGAAACCGACGAGGCCCGATTTCGCGGTGCTGTATGCCACATGCACGCGTCCGCCGACCTGATGGGCGAAACCCGCCACCGAAGAAATATTCACGATCACGCCGCTGCCCTGTTTTTCCATCACTGGCAGCACGTATTTGCAGCCGAGAAACGCGGTCTTCAGATTGAGATCGAGCTGCGTGTCCCAGACTTCTTCGCTCATCGCCACCGGATCGCCGGGTGCGGAGCCGCCGACGTTGTTGACCAGAATATCGATGCGGCCAAATTGTTTTATGCAGGCGTCGACCATCGCTTTGACCTCGGCAGCTACCGTCATATTACAAGCGTGCGCAGCGCACAGGCCGCCTTCTTTTTCAATGATCGCGCGCGTGTCTTCAACGGCTGCGAGATTCAAATCACAGCCAAACACTTTCGCGCCCTGGCGCGCGAGTAATACCGCCGTCGCCTTGCCGTTACCCCAGCCCGCGCCGACTGCGCCCGCGCCGGCGACAAGCGCGACTTTACCGGTAAGGTCGTGCATCATCGCTGCATTAATTATTTAATAAAAACAAATGCTTACGATGCCTGGCGACCGGCCTTCAATTGCTTCGAGATAAAGGCTTTCAACATTTCATGCGCGCGGTCGGTCTGCGGCCCGGGCGTGGCGACCCATTCGTGCGTGCAACCTTCGTAGAGTTCGTACTGGCATTCGCCGCCGGCGGCGCGATAGGAGGCTGAGAATTTCTCCTGAATGGCAGGGATCACGTTGTCGTCGAGACCACCCTGCATGATGAGCATCGGCAGCAATTCGACTTTTTCGCGGCGATCGAGCATTTTTTGCGGATTGCCTTCGAAGATGGTTTCCCACGGATTGAAGAATATTTTGCTGTTCTTGATCATGTGATCGCGTTTCATTTTTTCGGCCTGCTGAAAGCGCGCGAACGGATCGCTGATGGGCGAGCGCGTGGCGACATAGGCAACCACCGTGTCTATGTTGGGCGCTACCGGCAAATCATGCTTGTTATAGACGGCATTGAACGGGCACATGCCGAGCAGTTGCGCCACATGGCCGCCGCTGGAGCTGCCCAGGATGCCCAGGGTGTGCGCGTCGCCGTTCCATTCCGCAGCTTTTGCTTTGAGCCAGCGAATGCCGTAGCTCGCCTCCTGTATGCAGGCGGGGTACGGTGCTTCCGGAGCCAGCGACATGTCGATGGCTACTACCAGAACACCGCTTTTGGCGACGGCTTCGTCCATCGGTGCGTTGGCGAGCCTGTCCTTGTTGTTCCAGGCGCCGCCGTGCAAATCCAGCAGCACCGGAAATGGCCCGGCCCCCTGTGGTTGGTAAACGCGCGCCATCAGCGTGCGCGTGGCGGTTTTGCGAAATTCGATATCGCTGACCTTGATCTCGAATTTGGCGGCGGGGTTGTAGTTTGCAGCGGCGGTCATGGCGGATTTCCTTGGGTGAGTATTGATACAGGAACTTACTTGAATATCGTTAATCCGGCGCGCTGTCAACGTCCATCCGTACGGGGGCAGTTGCCTGTGGCGCGGCGCGCCTGCTACACTAAAGTCCCGCAACGTTGAAAGGAGGTGATCCCGTGAGAGACCGAACAGGCACGACCCTGCTGGATGGTGCACCAAACTCGAACTGCGGATCTACCCGAACAGAAGGACTATTGGCACGATAGGTCAGTCCGCAGTTCATGCCGTCCTAGGCCGGCGTGTCTTGGCAATAAGCAACGCCCCGTGGAGGAATCCACGGGGCGTTTGTGTTTTAGGGCGAGCCCCCTATGCATGCCCTATTTCACATGAATACCAGCAGCCTTGGTCACCCTGCTGTACTTCGCGATTTCGGCCGCGATAAAGCTTTCGAATTCTTTCGGCGACGTGCCGCGTGGCAGCAACCCCTCATTGGACAGGCGCTTTTGCATGTCAGCCGATTTTGCGATCTCAGCGACTTCGCGATGCAGCACATTCACAATCGCCAGCGGCAGTTTTGCCGGGCCGAACAGCCCTTGCCAACTGGAGCTTTCATATCCCGGCACACCCGATTCCGCCACGGTAGGTATTTCGGGCAGTGTGGGCCAGCGCTCGGGCGACGACACGCCCAGCGCGCGCAGCCTTCCGCCGCGCACCAGCGGCAACGTGCTGGCCATGCTGCTGAAGCTGAAATCGATTTCACCACCGACCAAGGCAGTCAAAGATGCCGGCGCGCCCTTATAGGGAATATGCAGCACGTTGATGCCCGCCATGACGCGAAACAACTCGCCGGTCAGATGCGTCGCGCCGGCGGTTCCCGACGAACCATAGGTGAGCTTGCCAGGCTGCGCCTTGGCGGCGGCGATGAGGTCGCGTGCCGATCTCGCAGCATGGTTCTGGCTGACGACCAGGATGTTGTAACCCACGCCGAGCAGCGAAATTGCCTTCACATCGCGCAGCGTATCGTACGGCAATTTCGCGATAAGGCTAGGGTTGATGGCGTGTGCAGTTGGCGACAACAGCAATGTATAACCGTCGGGCGGCGCGTTGACCACCAGTTCGGTGGCGATAACGCCCGAGCCGCCGCCGCGATTGTCCACCACGATCTGCTGACCCAAACGCTCACCCAGCCGCAGCCCGTACGCGCGCGCCACCATATCCGAATTGCCGCCGGCGGTTTGCGCGACGATCAGTCGGATGGGCTTATTGGGGTAGCGAGTGGAACCCGGTTCCGCGGCGTACACAGCGCCGGGTACACCTATCGTGCTCATGACGGTGAGCGTGGCAATAAGATTTCGAGTGGTAGTCATATCGTCGTGCCTTTCTGTGCCATCAATCGACGCGGGCACGGAGGTTTTCGCTACTTCAGGATTGCAGTTGGCGCTCCTTGACGATCTTGCGCCACTTCGTGATTTCATCGCGCACGTAGCGGGTGAAGGCGTCGGCCGGCATCAGCATGAGCTCGGCGCCTTGTTCGACCAGCCGCGGTTTCATTTCTTCCGAACCGAGTATGCGATTGATTTCCGCGTTGAGTTTGGTGGTGATTTCCGGTGGCGTTTTTGAAGGCGCGAGTATCCCCCACCACTGCGAAGCCGAGTAACCGGGAAGGAACTCGGAAACCGCGGGCAGTTCGGGCGCGAACGACGAGCGCTTGAGGGAAGTGATGGCGAGTCCGCGCATGCGGCCGGTTTTTACGTGCGGCCATACTGCCGCCATGCTGGTGATGATCAATTGCACGTGGCCGCCCACCGCATCGACCACCGCGGGCGCGCCGCTTTTGTACGGCACATGCACGATATTGATTTTGGCCGTTGCCGCAAACATCTCGGTGGCGAAATGAATGATGCTGCCGGTGCCTGCCGACGAATAGTAGATTTCCCCCGGCCGTGTCCGCGCCAACGCGATCAGTTCCTTGACACTTTTCACCGGCAGCGACGGGTGTACCGTCACCATCAGCGGGCCATCGCCGATCATGGAAACGCCGGTGAGATCGTTCATGGGGTCGAACGGCAGCTTGGACTGCAGTGCGGCGCTGGTGGTGTAAGTGCCCGTCGGTACCAGCAGCGTGTAGCCGTCCGGTGCCGCTTTTGCGACCAAGTCGGCACCGATCATCTGGCCCGCACCGGCGCGGTTTTCGACCACGATGGGTTGGCCCCAGCGCTCGCGCAACCGATCTCCGATCAGCCGGCCGAGAATGTCATTCGAGCCGCCTGCCACCACCGGTACCACAAAGCGGATCGGTTTGGCCGGGTAGGATTGGGCGTGAGCCGCCTGTATTGATAAACCTGCCAGCGCCAAACTGCAAAGCAATGCCGGCCCGCGCATGGCAGGGATTCTCAAACCGTTTATGACGCGTAACCCGGATCGAGCCGGTCCAGCCTTCTCAGCAATCCCGCCCACAACAGCGCACCGCCGGCGGCGCGGCCGGTGGTGTTGACTTCCGCACCCTGCTGCATGGTGTGATCGACAATTTCCTTGGGCAGGTGATTCAATTCCGCATCGCCGCTTTGCGCCGCGAGCTGAAATTTGCAGGCGCGCTCCACCCGATACATGCGCGCGAACATTTCACCGACGGTAGAACCGATGGTGAGCGTGCCGTGATTGCGCAGAATCATCATGGTGCCGTCGCCGAGGTCTTTCACCAGCCGCTCGCGTTCGGTGAGGTCGTGTGCAATGCCTTCGTAATCGTGATAGCGCAACTGCGAGTAAGGCATGCCCAGCGCCATTTGCGTCAGCGGCAGCAGGCCTTGTTTTTGTGATGCTACGCCGACGCCCTCGCGCGTGTGGCAGTGCATCACCGCGTGCGCGTCGTGGCTGTGCATGTGAATTGCGCTATGAATGCAGAATCCGGCAAAATTCACTTCATACGGCGACTCGGAAAGTTTGTTGCCGTCGGTGTCGCATTTGATCAGCGACGACGCGGTGATTTCATCAAACAGCAACCCATACGGATTGATCAAAAACTGATTGTCGGTGCCCGGCACACGGCAGGAAATGTGGGTGCCCAGCATGTCCGACCAGCCCATCATGTAGCAAAGGCGGTACGCCGCCGCGAGTTCAACGCGCGCGTCCCATTCGGCTTTGCTCATGCGGCCGCGCGATGGCTTGCCGTTGGTTTTGGAAGCGCTGTCAACACTGCGAAGGCGAGTGACGTTGGATTTTTTAGCGGCGGTTTTCATGCGCAGGCTCCGAAGGTTGGTGTGATGAGTGCGCATTATTACGCACGCCGCGTGTGATCGGTATCGTCAATTACCATGTCGCGGCCACATAGTGAAATTTCATTTCAAAACAAATAGTTACGCAGAAAATAAAAAGCACGATGAGGAATCCACTATCATGCGAACCAGCCCCGCGCAGGTTTCCGGCGGCGTCCGTATGACATCATCCAATCAATCAGAAGGAGCACCACCATGTTGTGGATCGTATCTTGTCTCGACAAACCGAACACTGCCGCAATTCGCGAATCCGTGCTGCAACCGCACCGTGATTATTTGGGCAGCCAGAAAAAAATCCTCGTGCTTGCCGGCGCCACGCAAACCGACGATGGCAACACCGCCATCGGCAGCCTGTTCGTATTAAATGTTAACAGCCGTGCGGAAGCCAAAGCGTTCTCTGATGGCGATCCGTTCACGCAAAAAGGCGTGTTCGCCGAAATTACCATCACGCGCATGCGCCGCGGGCAGTGGAATCCGGACGCAGCGGAAGGGTCGTAATCACATTCAGCTGGCGGTTCGCGGCGCGCCGCCAGAGCGTATAGCTCCTGCTATACTTTTGTGCAGGGACGCTTATGTCGCAAGGTCGCGAGGTCAGGATGACAACAGCAATGCGGGGCAGTGGCGGCAGTTCGCGCGGTGATGCAATGCATAAAATGCCGCGTGCCGCGTTTGCACGCTTGGCGCTAGTTGTCGCAACCGTCTGGCCTGCGCTGGCAGCCGCGCAGGTTCCCCCCTATCCGAGCAGGCCCATCCGGATTATTGTTCCGCTCGCGCCGGCGGGCACGACGGATATTGTGGCGCGCATCGTGGCGCAGAAATTCAATGACGGGCTCGGACAACCCGTCATCGTCGATAATCGCCCTGGTGCCGGCACCACACTCGGCACCGGACTCGTGGCGCGCGCCGCGCCCGACGGCTACACGCTGTTGTTTACCAGCGCCTCCATTGCCACTAACGCAGCGCTGTATCCCAAGCTGCCATTCGATACCATAAAAGATTTTGCCCCGGTCGGGCCGGTAGGCCAATCGTTCTACGTGCTGGTGGTGCAACCCTCGCTGGGCGTGAACTCGGTGCAGGATCTCATCACCATGGCGAAGGCAAAGCCAACGCAAATACTCTATGCCTCTGCCGGGCAAGGCACGATCACGCATCTGGCCGTGGAACTGTTCATGGCCAACGCGCAAATCCGTATGCAGGACGTGCCGTTCAAGGGCGGCGCGCCTGCGTTGCTCGCTTTTCTGAGCGCCCAGGTGCCGGTGATCTTCAGTCCTATTGCGGAAATACTGCCCCATCTGCGCGCCGGCGCCAAGGTGCGCACACTGGCGGTGACGAACGCGAAGCGGGTGCCCGAGCTGCCTGAAACGCCGACGTTGACGGAAGCGGGCCTGCCGGGTTCCGACGTCGTGTCAAAGTCGGGCGTCTATGCGCCGGCTGGCACGCCGCAAAGCGTGGTCAAGCGGCTCAATGCCGAAATCAATCGCATGGTGCAACAACCTGAAGTGCGCGAACGATTCCTGAGCCAGGGATTGGTGCCCATCGGCGGCACGCCGGCTGAGCTGAGCGACTATCTGAAATCCGAAATCGCGCGCTGGACCAAAGTCGTCAAAGGGGCCGGGATCAAAGTCGAGTAACCCCGGTCGCCTTCAACGCGCCAGGCTGTTACGCAACTTGGCGTATTAAAACACTGCAGTTTCGCTGAGTTAACGTTTGAGCCCGTGCCGCCCGATACCCTTGGCACGATATAAGCCGCCGTCACCTGCCGTAAGGTAAAGGCTGCCCAGGTCCGCGTCACCAAATGCGCAGCGCATCGGAAAATCAGCCGGCGCAGGATGCGTTTCGAGGATAGTACCGCCGGGCGAAACGATAATGATCACGGCGCCCGATCCGCTTTTCCTCCAGCCCATGCAGCAGATGATGTTGCCGTCGCTGTCCAGGCACATCCCCGTGATGCCGCGTTCGCCGAATTGAAAGTTCAGCAGTGTTTTGCCGTGATGGCCTACGCTGCCGTGCTCGGTGATTGCGTATGACAGCAACTGGCATACATCTCCGCGCGCAGCGTCGCCATCTGCCACGTACAGCGTTTTCTCGTCAGCGGAGAGCAATACGGCTTGCGGTCCGGACGTATCGTAGGTCACACGGTTTAGACGGTAACGTCCTGGGCCTTCCGGGTCGGCGCGCAGCACGGATGCGAAGGGCAGCATCGGTGCAGTGGGTGGTCCGTAAGGCGCTTGCGCGTTGTAGGCATCGGCAATCCACAGACGATCTTTGCTGTCGAGCGCCACATCACAGGGTTGATTGTTGCGCTCGCCGTCGAGAAATTCCGTGATCGGTGTCGCTGAGCCATCGTTCAAAAACTGGATCACGCGACGACCGCCTTCCTGCGCCCCGAACACCGAGCCGTCTTTCGCGAGGGCCAGGCCGTTAACACGACCGGTCCAGCGGCGATAGTTGTCGGCCTTGTTCGTGACCGGGTCATAGCGCACCACGCGCTCTTCCAGCACCGCGCTGCACAACATGCCTTTGCCGTCCCAAGCCAGGCCACCGGTGCGGCCCTTGAACGGGCCGGCTACCAATTCAAAATTCCAGGTCATCTTGTTCTCCTATTCTGCTTAGCGCGACGGCACGCCGGCGATGTTGATACGGAAGCGTGTGACCGAGCCGATGTTGGTGACGTACAGTGTTTTCCAGTCGTCGTCGCCGAACGCGATGTTGGTGGGGTGATGCCCGGGCGTCTTGATGCGGACAATGGGCTTGCCGGAAGGGTCATGCACCCAGATGCCGCCGGGCGCGGTGCACCACACATTGCCGGCGCTATCGCACTTCATGCCGTCGGGTACGCCGCGCTCCGGGCCGGTGTACTGGAAAAACACGCGCTTGGGGCCGACGGTGCCGTCTGACTTTACGTCGTAGGCGCGGATCACGCGCTCGCGGCTGCAATTGACGTAGAGAATTTTTTCATCGGGTGAGAAGCACAGTCCGTTGGGATACACCGTGTCTTCGGTGATGATGGAAAGCGTCTTGCCATCCGGCGCGATGCGAAATACCGGCTGTGTTTCGAGATAACGCTGCACATCGGGGCCGACCATGCCCACGTTGTACATGCCACCCGGCGGGTCGGTAAACCAGATCGAGCCGTCGGATTTCACCACGATGTCGTTCGGTGTATTGAGTTTTTTGCCCTGCCATTTATCAGCCAGCGTTTTCCACGAGCCGTCATGCTCCTGGCGGAACACCGTACGGCCGCCCCAGCCAGCCACCAGGATGCGGTTTTCGAGATCGAGGGCAAGCCCGTTGGCCTTTACCGAAGGCGTTAACAGCGCTTCTTTTCCCACGCCCGGCTTCCAGTTCCAGATGGTGTCGCCGATGATGTCGGTAAATATCAGGCGCTGGTTCTTTTTATCCCACACCGGGCCTTCGCCGAAAATAATATCGCGCGCGCACAAAGTTACCGGCGGGCTTTTGTCGACAATGCGTTCCCACCCGGGCGCGCACATATCGACTTCGACGTACAACTCCTCCAATGATCCATGCATCGGTTGCTCCTTTACTTGAATGGCCTGAATTGCGTAATAGCGAGGGTGACAGATACAGAGTGCGGACTGTTTGATAAAGCGAAGCGCAAGAATATTACCAAGGGCACATCAATCAAACCACCGCCGCTTGTAACTTACTCCCGGCGCATTCGGCCCCGCGCCTGCGGGATCAAGCCACAATGATTTACCCGGATGTTTTACCGGCACGCCGTTGAAGCGCTCGCGCATCCAGTCGCACACAAACGCGTGGATGTCGGCTTCCCACACCGAGCTGCGGCCCTTTTGCGTGATCGAACCGTTGTGATGCTGATCGGGCAGCACCCACAGTTCGGCGGGCGCTTTCATCTGATCGAATAGCCGGTACACTTCATCCACCGGCGCGCGCGGATCGTATTCGCCAGTGACGATCAGCGTGGGGCAGGTGATCTTATCCATCAGTCCTTCCATAGTCATTTTTTGCCACACGGCGTCGAGCTCGGCTTCGCTCGAGGATTGCGTAAGGTAAGCGAATAGCTGTTTGTAGCGCGGCGATTCTTCGGTCATTAAATAATATTTATCCACGAAGGATGCCCACGGCGCGGCGACGGCGGCCACATTGCGATTTTTCGCGGCGATGCGCATGCCCCAGAACGAACCGAAGCTCAGTGCGTACACGCCGATTTTTTTGACGTCGACTTCTTTGCGCTTCATCAGCACATCAATCACGGCAGCGGCGGCATCTTCGTAGTTGTCATCCGTCAGACGGATACCGCGCAGGTTGCTTTCACCCTGACCGGGGCCGTCGAACGAAAACACATGCATGCCGCGTTGCAGCGCCTGGTTGTAGTAGGGGTGCGGCCACGCTTCTTTGGTTTGATCGCAGCCGGGCACATAAAATATCAGCGGCTTCGCGCCGTCGCCGGGCGCCAGATGCAGATTGCCCGATACCACCGTTCCGTTCCACGGCACATCCACGTGCTCGATGCGATACGGCGCCAGCTCGCGCACTTTGTCATAACAGCGCATCACGCCGCCGTGCAGAAATTTTTTCTCGTCACTCGTTTCAAACACCACGTGCTGTGCATCAACATATTCTAGCGCCGCCGTGTAATAAAGCTCCATCGCGGTTTCTTTGTGACCGGCCTCGGCTTCGGCCTGCGCGAGGCGTTCGGTTTTCCGCGCGACCATCCCCATATGCTGCGCGATCTTGTCGTGGCTGCGCACCGTGCGCGGAAAGCGACCGCGGCCATCGGGCTGAAAGTGAAATGGCTTGCCGGTTTCTTTCACCATCCAGTCGAAAAACCATTGCTGGTTGTCACGCTGCAGGTGCGGCTTGCCTTTTTTGGCGCGGGCTGGGCTGGGCATAGAATCCTTATATATCGTCTAAAAACAAATACTTATATAGTTTATGTGGTATAGCGAGACACTTAGGCAAGTTTCAGGATGCCGAGCCAGAACTGCGTTTTCTTGCCCGGCGTTTCGACATCGATTTTATGCACGAACGCGAGTTTGCCGTCGTCGCCGACGCGATAGACGCTCATCGCCGCCGGCACATTGCGTACTGTCTCGCCGTCGCGCACCCGCATCGCGTGTGTCGATGCGGCAACCATCAGTCGCCCACTCGGATCAAACGCGAAAGTGCGCACGTGATACGTTTGCGCGTCGACATGCTGAATCAGCGTCGGCTCGCCGGTGGACGGGTTGATGCGGTACGCCGCGATGGTATTTTCCCCGGCATTGAATACGCGCTGGCCGTTGAAATCAACCGTGCTGTCGGCGCGATTCGCGACATACACGAAACGCCCGCTCGGATGCACATGCACCGCACTGCACATCTGACGCGGCACGCTGTGATTCG
This sequence comes from Burkholderiales bacterium, assembly GCA_040081205.1. Lineage (GTDB taxonomy): Bacteria > Pseudomonadota > Gammaproteobacteria > Burkholderiales > SG8-41 > UBA5216. The sequence continues at coordinate 13,756 of JBEBHE010000004.1, forward strand.
GGGCGGACAGCGTGTCTTTGACGAACAAAGGTTCCGCGCTCACCACGTCACCGTCGAGCGTGTGCATGTGCAGCTTGTTCTGGCGCTCAATCGAAGCGTACATCCACGGTTTCTCCGGATGAAAATCCACGTGCCGCGGGCCGTAGCCCAGGCCGCCGCGTCCGCCGGGGGAAATGGAAGCAAGCGGACTCAATATGCCGTCGCGAAAACTGTAAAATTTCAACGCACCGGGGTCTTCGGGTTTGCCTTTCGCCGCGTCATTGCCGCGCGTGACCAGCAGTGCCGCGCGGTTGTTGGGCGTCATCATCACTTGATGCGCGAAGATGCCCGTATCGAGTTTCTCTGAAGGCGCCACAGCATTGCCGGCGCTACCGTCCGCGTTAATGCGATGCACGGTGATGTTGCTGGGGCCGTTGTAGGCGGTGATTATGTACGAGCCGGTGGCATCCACGCAGTTGTGGATGGGGCGTGACGGCAACGCCTGCGGTTCGCCATGCAGCGACAATGCCCCCGTGGCGCTATCGACGCGCAACGCAGAAAGGCGATGCACGGTGCCCGGCACGCCGGCCGAAGCGCTGCCGCCATCGCTCGACGTTACATAAAAAAACTTCCCTCGCGTCCCGGTTAGGCCGGGCCACACATACTGCACATTGCCGGGCAGCGTGATTGAGCCGCGTTGCGTGAGCGTCGCATTTTCGACATCCACATCGAACTGCGTGAGCACCTCGCCCACGCTTCGGTAAAGCGCAAAGCGCGCGGCACTGCTTGCATTGACTGCCATAAACACCCCATGAAAATCAGTGAGCCGTGATTCTCTCGCAATTTGCTGCCGCTGCCACGCGTAATGCACTCGCTTTTGTGAACCGGCGTCCGCATGACGGAAAACATTGCTGAAACAGGGATTTGAAAGTGCTCAGGTGCGCGGGCATTTTCCACGCACAAACGAAAAATTGCATAGGCGCACCGCACAGCAGGATACTAGGCGAATTACTTATTCGGGGGAGACAAAAAATGACCACACGCAGAGATTTTATGCAGCAAACGGCGGGTGCCGTTGCCGGCGTTGCTTTCACCAGTTGCGGGTTGCTCGATGCCGCGCATGCGCAACCGGCGGCGTCAGCGCCCGTAAGGCGCAGGCAAGTGGTGGTAGCGGGCAAGCGCGTGAAGACGGTGGACGTGCATGCGCACTGTGTGATTCCCGAAGCGATGTCCCTGATGGGCATGAAGATCGCGCCGCAAACGCTGGTGGTGGTGCAGGACCGTTTGCGCATCATGGATGAGCAGGGCATCGACGTCGAAGCGCTGTCGATCAATCCGTTCTGGTACCGCGCCGAACGCGACAAGGCCGCCGAACTGATTAAAATCCAGAATGAAAAGCTCGCAGAAATCTGTGCGGCGAATCCGGATCGTTTCGTGGCATTTGCGTCGCTCGCATTGCAGTTTCCCGATCTCGCGGTGCAGCAGCTTGAAGATGCGGTGAAAAAACTCGGGCTGCGCGGTGCGGCCATCGGCGGCAGCGTGGCCGGCGATGAGTTTGCGAATCCGAAGTTTCACCCGGTGTGGGCGAAGGCACAGGAACTCGGCGTGCTGCTGTTTATCCATCCGGCGGGCGTGCCGGCGTTGAACGCACGGCTCAAGGGCAATGGCGTGCTGGAAAACGTCATCGGCAATCCGCTCGACACCACTATCGCGCTGTCGCATCTGATTTTTCAGGGAACGCTGGATCATTTTCCGGGATTGAAGCTGTGCGCCGCGCACGGTGGCGGCTACCTGCCGTCGTACGCGGACCGTTCGGATCATGGCTGCCTGACATTTCCCGAGCGCTGCGATCCCGCGATCAAGCTCAAGAAAAAGCCTACGGAATACCTGAAGCAGATTTATTTCGACTCGCTGATTTTTGGCACGGAAGCGCTACGGCATCTGACAGCGCAGGTGGGCGCTGGGCAAATCGTGATGGGTACGGACTATCCATTCCCGTGGCAGGACAAATCGGTGGACCACATTCTCAATACGCCGGGCCTGAGCGACGCGCAGCGCGCGGCGATGTTGGGGGATACCGCGGTGAAATTGCTGGGCATCAAGTAGCGCGATACCTGTCGGACCCGTGGTGCGCACGTTCGTCCGGCAGTCGGTTACTTCAACAGCTTTTTGATGGTCTTGATGCGCGACAGTGAATCGCCCGCGAGATGCGTCCAGATGATGCCGTCGCGCACCAGTTTGTCGGCAGCGGTATTCATCACCCCACCCGCTGCGCGATGAATTTCCAGATTAAGCCGGGTGACCCGCTGGATGACCTCCTGCGAGAACACCATCACCAGCCCGGCATTGGCCGAATCACGCAGTGCTTTGTCGCCGGCGACAGCTTGATCCCGTTCCCACACCGTACGCATGACGTGCGAGCGCAGCGCTTCAGTGCGCATGTGCATTTCGTGGAGCTTAAGTTGGATCAGTTGATGTTCATTCAGCGGCTTGCCGCCGATGCGCCGCGTGCGCGCGTGCTGCATGGCCATGTCGACGGCGGCATCGCACACGCCCACGGCGTTGCAGGCAAGTTCGAGGTCGTTGAACTGTGACGGGTCGCTGGTGCGCGATTTCCAGCCGCCGTTCACGCCGCCCACGATGTTGGCGTGTGGCACGCGCGCGTTCTCGAATATCAGTTCTGCGTTTTGGTAGAAACGCCAGCCCGCCTTGTTGTATTTCTTGCCGATGCGGAAACCCGGCGTGTCGATGGGCACCATGAATTCGGTGGATCCTTCCATCACCGGCACGCGAAAATTCGTGCGCGCGCTGACGAAAAACAGCTTGCCCACGCTGCCGTTGGCGATGAAACATTTTTCACCGTTGAGTATCCAATCGTCGCCCTCGCGTTCTGCTTTGAGCCGGAAGCCAGTAGCCGGATCATTGTCCGGCGTCATGCGGTGATCGGAGCCGACATTGGGTTCCGTGCGCGCGCCACCCAGCAGATAGGTGTCGTCGGCGAGAAACGGTTTGAGGAAGCGTTCTTTCTGGTCGTCGGTGCAGATCACCGTAATCAACTGGCTCCACTTCCAGTTCTGGCTGAAGGCTTTTGAAATCGCGCTGTCGCCGCGCGCGAGTTCGGACATCACCAGGGCCTGTGTTACCAGATCGACGCCGGGGCCGCCCCAATTCTTGGGCACGCCCAGCGTGCGAAAGCCGAGACGCGATCCTTTTTTGATGATGTCCCAATCCCATGTGCCGGCGGCATCGTTGATGCTGTCGCGTGCCAGTGATAGCGGACGAATGTCGGATTCGGCAAATTGCCGCGCCTTCATCTGCCAGCCGCGTTGTTCTTCGTTTAGCGTAAAGTCCACTTAGTGCCTTTCATTCACAATCGTGAATGCGATGATGATGTGCAAGCGCGGGCATGTCAAAATTGCCATTACGCCGTAGTTCAGAAAAGGAATACCATGAATCAAACCATCAGACTGGTCATACCGTCCGCGCCTGCGCCAGCGCAAGTTGCGGATGGCAAGGTCACGCAGCGCCGCACTAATCACATCAGCGAAAAAGGCATCCGCCTCGGCGTGCTCGACAACAGTAAAGGCAATGCCGATCACTTGCTGAAAATGATCGTCGAAGGCGTGCGTGCGCAAGTATCGGTGGCCTCGGTCACATTTGCGCGCAAGCCGTATGTGGCCCTGGCTGCGCCGCCCGAAACACTGGATCAACTTGCGCGCGAGGCGGATGTCGTTATCAGCGCAATGGCCGATTGAGGGGCCTGCACGTCGTGGAGTGTCCACGACATGACAGAGTTGGCGAAACGTGGTTTGACCACAGTGGTGATTTGCTCGGAGCCGTTTCGCGCGCTCGGCAAAAATCAGGCGCGCGTATTTGGCGCACCCGAGTTGCCGTTGGTGATGATTGCGCATCCGCTCGGCGGCTTGTCGCTGGAACAAGTACAGGGACGCGCGCTGGTGGCGATTCCGCAGGTGGTCGCGTTAATTAAGAGTGTAAAAAATAGTGAATAAAAACAAATACTTATTTATGGTATGGCCAATGTGGCTGCAACGGTGTGCCGGCGCAATCTTGATGTTGATAACGGCGGGCGTCGGCGGCGCGTTGCCCGCGCTCGCTGCTGAGCCGTGGCCCGCCAAGCCGGTGCGCGTGGTGAATCCGTTCACCGCGGGCGGCGGCGTGGATGTCGTAGGCCGGGCGATTACGCAGCATCTTACCGAGCTGTGGGGACAACCGGTGATAGTCGACAACCGGCCCGGCGCGGGCACCACCATTGGCATGGAAATCGTCGCGCACGCCGTGCCCGACGGTTACACCCTGCTCGTCAACAACGGTTCGGTGGCCACCGCGCCCGCGCTCTACCGCAAGCTGAGCTACAACGTGGTGAAGGATCTCGCGCCGATTTCCTTGGCGGTGCAATCGCCTTATGTGCTTACCGTGCATCCCGGCGTCAAAGCCAGCTCGGTGCAGGAACTCATTAACCTCGCGCGCGCGCAGCCGGGCAAGCTGACCTATGGCTCGGTCGGCGTCGGTTCGCCCGCACACCTGATGACGGAGTTCTTTAAGTCGCTGACCAAAACGGATATGGTGCATGTGCCGTACAAAGGCGGCGCGCCTTCGACCACGGGGCTGCTCTCCGGCGAAATACAGGTGCTATTCAGCCCGATATCAACCATGCTGCCGCACGCCAAGTCGGGCAGGGCGCGTGTGCTCGCGGTCAGCAGTGCCAAGCGCGTGGAACTCGCGCCCGATTTGCCCTCGGTGGCGGAAGCCGGCGTGCCGGCTTTTGACGGCACCAGCTGGTATCCGTTTTTTGCGCCGGCGCGCACCCCGCAAACCATCATTCAGAAAATCAACGGCGACATCAACCGCATCCTGCAGAAGCCCGAGGTGCGCAGCCGCTTTCTGGCGATGGGCATGGTGCCGCATATCGGTCCGCCGGAAGCGCTGCGCGACTATCTCGATGCGGAAATCAAACGCTGGAGCAAAGTGATCGTTGATGCGGGCGTAAAGCCCGAGTAATTACGCAGCCGCCTTGTGCGGAAACTGCGGCGCGACTTTCTTCATGAACAACTCAATGCTGTTTGCGGCCACCTCATAGGGCATCGGCCCCAGGCGGAACACCAGTATCAAACCGCCAACGCCGATTTTGTCGATGTCGGCGAGCGCTTCGCACACCGTGGCGGGCGAGCCGCACAGCAGCGAATGTTGCCGCTGGTTGCGCGCGGCGGGCGCGGTTTCCTGTTTCAAAAGCAGACCTTGCTCCGCATACACTTTTTTGCGCATCGCTTCGCGAAAAGATTGTTGCGTGTCAAACGCGGGAAGCGCCAGCCGCTCGGCTTCGGCGTCGGTTTCGCCGACAAAGATATTGCGCCACACCCAGGTGTTATCCACGTTGCGCGCGATGGTGGCTTCGTCGAAGCCGCAATCGCGCTGGGTCTTGCGATACAAATCCATGCGGTGCTGCGTGACTTCGTTCGACTGGATATTCATCAAAAACGGACGGCCTTCGCGCGCCATGCCGAGCATGGCCTCTTCGCTGGAGCAGGCGCGCACAATCGCCGGATGCGGCTTGGTGTACGGGCGCGGGCGCAACAGCGGCAACTTGATATCCCAGTATTTGCCCTTGTGCTGGTAGTTTTCGGTGGTCCAGGCCTTGATCATGATTTCTTCGGCTTCGAGCAGCCGTTCGTAGGCTTCGGCAGGATCAATGCCGTAACCCTGATAGTCATAAACATTGAACGCAGTGCCGCGTCCCAGCCCAACCACGAGGCGGCCCTTGCTGATGTTGTCGATCAGCGCCATTTGTTCGGCCATGCGGATCGGGTGATGCAGCGACATCTGTGCTACCGCGAAGCCGATGTTTATTTTTTTGGTGCTTGCCGCCAGCGCGGCGGCAAACGTCACCGGATCAACATAGGCGCAAATGCCGTCGAAATGATGTTCAGCGAGCCACAGCATATCCATGCCGAGTTCATCGCAAAGCTGCGCCTCGCGCAAGGTTTCGTCGATGACCTGTTGATCCTTGTTGGCGTCCATCGACGCCGGGAATAAAAAATTGCTGAATTTCATGAAGAGCCCTTTAGAAGTTTTTATTATTCCACACGGATGTTCGCTGCTTGTACCAGCTTGCGCCACTTGTCGATTTCGTTGCGTATCAGGTTGTTGAATTCCGCGGGCGTGGCGTTCGCGGCATCCAGACCCTGCACGCCGAGCACGTTGATCATCGCCGGTTGCGCCAACACCTTTGCAATTTCGCGCCGCAGATGTTCGACGATGGCCGCGGGCGTTTTTGCAGGCACTACAATGCCCTGCCAGTTTTCAACGGCAAAGCCGGGCACGCCTGCTTCCGCGACAGTGGGCGTATCCGGCACGACTTTCGCGCGCCTGGTGCTGGTGACACCCAGCGCGCGCAGCTTGCCGGCTTTCACATGCGGCAACGGCGGCGGCATGGTGCTGAACATGACCTGCACTTGTCCCGCCATCAGTTCGGTGATCGCCGGCGCCGTGCCTTTGTAGGCGACGTGCACGATGTTGACGCCGGTGGTGTGCTTGAACAGTTCGCCGGTCAAATGCAGCGACGAACCGGTGCCGGCGGAGCCGTAGTTCAGCGCACCCGGTTTGGCGCGCGCCGCCGCGAGTAACTCTTTTACCGATGCGGGCGCGGTTGGATGCGCAACGAGTATGAATGCCGAAGTGGCAAGCAACGATACTGCGGCAAAATCACGCGGCGGATCGTACGGATTGTTGGGCCGCAGCGCGGGATTATGCGCAAGACTGCCGAGACTGCCGAGAAATAGCGTGTAGCCGTTCGGATCGGATGTGGCCGCAATCTGCCCGCCCACCATGCCGCCTGCGCCGCCGCGATTATCGACGATCACCTGCTGGCCGATGGATTCCGTAAGGCGTTGCCCGACCGCGCGCGCCAGAATATCGTTGCCACCGCCTGGCGGAAACGGCACGATCAGCCGCAGCGGGCGATCGGGATACGGCTTGGTCTGTGCCTGCGCGAAAGCAGCAGTCAAAACGAAAGCGCAGCACAGCGCCAGCGTTACGCCGGTTACTCTGCGCGGATACCGGCGTCGCGCGCGACTTTGGTCCATTTTTCAATCTCCGATTGGATTACTTTTGCATAAGCCGCGCTCGACAGCGGCCACGGCTCGGCGCCTTCCGCGGCAAGGCGCTGCGCGGAATCCGGTTGCGTGATGATGCCGCTGATCGCGGTGTTGAGTTTGCTGACGATGGGTGCGGGGACGCCCGCCGGCGCGAGCATGCCCCACCACGTCGCGATTTCATAGCCGGGTACGCCGGACTCGGCGATGGTCGGCACGTTGGGCAGCAGCGACGAACGTTTTGTGCTGGTGATGCCCAGCGCCTTCACCTTGCCCGCGCGCACCTGCGCAAGCGACAGTGGCATGGTTCCCCACATCATGGTGATTTGCCCCGCCATCACGTCGGTCAGCGCCGGTGCGCCGCCTTTGTACGGCACATGCGTGAGTTGCACGCCCGCGGTGCGCGCGAACAACGCGCCGCCGAAATGATTGATGCCGCCAGTGCCTGCCGATGAATACGTCAGCGCATTCGGCTTCGCTTTCGCAAGATCAATCAACTCTTTCACGCCGTTTGCCGCGAACGACGGATGCGCCACCAGCACCAGCGGCCCGGCGCCGAGCATCGCAATCGGCGTGAACGACTTCACCGGATCGTACGGCAGCTTGGTGTAAACGGCGGCGCTCATCGCGTGCGACACCGACATCAGCAACAGCGTATGACCGTCGGCATTGGCTTTGGCGGTGAGATCGCCGCCGATCATGCCGTTGGCGCCGGGGCGGTTGTCCACCACGATTTGCTGGCCGAACCGCTCGCCGAGTTTGAGCCCCACAAAGCGCGCGAGCGTGTCGTTGCTGCTGCCAGGCAGGAACCCCACGATGATGCGGATCGGGCGGGAGGGGTAAGCGGCTTGCTGTGCGTTAACCGGAACGCAGCAAAGCATTGCCGCAGCAGCGGTGGTACGTAAATAGGCTCGCTTCAGGATCACGGTGGCATTTCTATCAGGATATGGAGCGAATGTATCATTGCTTTGCACTTTTTCGTAAGTGGGAATGCATGAGGAATTTGATCGATGGAATGCGATAATCCACTATCGGAAATTTACGGGGGGCTGATCGGATGACTACGCACGTTCGGAAATCGCTGGCAGCCATAATGTCGGTCGTAATCGGCGCCGCGGCGGCACACGCCCAGCCGTTTCCCACTCGCCCCGTGCGTCTCGTCGTGCCTTATCCCCCGGGCGGGGCCAACGACACGGTGGCGCGTCTGCTCTCGCCGAAAGTCAGCGAGCAACTGGGTCAGCAATTCGTGGTGGATAACCGCGGCGGCGGCAATACGATTATCGGTTCGGAATTGGTTGCCAAGGCCGCGCCGGACGGCTACACGCTGTTGATCGTTGCCGCCGGGCACGCGGTGAATCCCGCGCTGTATCCCAAGCTGCCGTACGACACCGCGCGCGATTTCGCGCAGGTGGTGTTGGTCGGCGATGGTGCTTATGTGCTGGTGGCGCATCCGTCGGTGGGCGTATCTACTGTGAGCGAGCTGATTGCGGCGGCGAAGGTGAAACCCGGGCAGATGGTGTACGCATCGTCGAGCATCGGCAATCTCACGCATCTTGCGGCGGAATTGTTCAATTCGCTGGCGGGCGTGAAGATGCTGCATGTGCCGTATAAAGGCGGCGGGCCGGCGATGATTGATTTACTCGGCGGGCGTGTCGCGGTATTTTTTTCCACGGTGGCGGTGGCGCGTCCGCACATATCATCGGGCAGGATCAAAGGGCTGGGCGTGACGACAGGCAAACGCAGCGCGGCGTTGCCAAATCTGCCGACGATAGCCGAAGCCGGCTTGCCGGGTTATGACGTGAGTGGTTGGTATGGCGTGGTGGCGCCCGCGAAAACACCGCGCGCCGTGATTGATCGCATCAACAGCGTGACGCGCGTCGCACTGCGGCAGCCCGATATCAAAGACAAATTGCTTTCGGTGGGCGTCGAGGCGACCGATGCAACCGCCGAGCAGTTCGACAAACTGGTGCGCGCTGAACTGGTGAAGTGGGACAAGGTGGTGAAACCGCTGGGCATCACGCCTGAGTGATCGTGACATTCGCCTGGGTGATCGCAAAAGTCGCCGGATGAATGTAAGTATTTGTTTTTATTGTTATTTTTATAACCCTACAGCATCATCATCAAGGCCACGTTTTGCCCCCATCCGATCCTGCCGTTACTGAAGACCACAGCGCGCTCATCACGCTGCTGGTGGTGGCGGCGTTTGTCATCGCCGGCGGCATTCATTATCAGACGCCGGCGCTGGCCACGATTGCCGCTGAGTTTCAGGCGAGTCCCGCGGCAGTCGGATGGATACCCACGCTGTCGTTCGGCGGCATGCTGGTGGGCATTGCGCTGTTCGTGCCGCTCGGCGATCGCATCAGCAAACGCTGGCTCATCATCGGCATGATCTCGATGCTGGGCGTGTCGCAGGCGGTAATGGCAAGCGCGCCGTCGATCACGGTGCTGGCAGTGGCGAGTCTCGTGACCGGTATTTGCTCGTCGGTGGGTCTCGTGTTCATTTCCATCGTGGTTGAAATCGCGCCGCCGCAGCATCGCGGGCGCGCGGTAGGCACGCAACTGATGGCAATGTTCATCGGCATTTTGTTTGCGCGCATTGCGGGCGGAGTGATCGCCGCGCATTTCGGTTGGCGCTGGAGTTACGTCGTGTCCACGGGCATGGTTATCGTGCTGCTACTTGCGTTGCTGGCGTGGCTGCCGCACACGCGCGCCACCACGCAGTTGGCGTATCGCGACTTGTTGTGGTCGATCTTTGCGATTTTTCGCCAGCACGGCAATGTACGGCGCGCGGTATCGATACAATTCCTGCTCGGCATTTGTTATGGCGGTTTCTGGGCGGTGGTCGCACCGATGCTGGCGCTGCTGCATCACGTGGGGCCGACGGAAGCGGGCTTCATGGGCATCCCCGGTGCGGCAGGCATACTGGTGGCGCGGCCGGCGGGGCGATGGATGGATCGTTCCGGCGCGGTGCCGGTGGTGACCACCGGCGTGTGCGTCATGATCGCTGCGTGGCTGGCATTCGGATTTGCCGCGACGTCGATCGTGTTCGTGGTGGTAGGCGCGATATTGCTCGATTGTGGCTTGCGCGCGGCGATGGTGGCGAACCAGACGCTGGTGAACGCGGCGGCGCCCGAATCACGCGCCCGCGCCAATACGATTTTCGGCATGCACGTGTGGTGCGGCAACGCCGTCGGTGCGTTTCTCACCAGCACGGCGTTTGCGCTGTACGGCTGGCTGGCGGTGTGTGCGATAGCAATGATCGCCTCCATTCTGGCGTTGCTGATCCATTGGGGCGTCGTACCCATTGGTAGAGCGAAGACAGCCTGAAATGGATCGCGGTATCTGGATCACGTGGTATGACTTGCCGGATATCACCGATGCGAACCGTAACGATTTTCTGGCGTGGCTGCACGGCGATTACATCCCGCGCGTGCTGGCGCGTCCGGGTGTGCTGTGGGCTGCGCACTACGCTGCGGAACCCCAGCCGTTGTACTCGGGCAAGCAGGGCCGGCTCACGCGCACGGACGATCCGGCGGTGCCGCAGGGCACGCAATTCATGTTGCTGTTTGGCGGCGACGAGCCGCATGCGTTTGTGAACCCGGCGCCCGCGCAGTTTCACGATGGTCTGCCGGCGGAATGTAAACGACTGTTGGGTTTGCGCCGTGGCGTACGCACCAACCTCATGGTGGAACAGGCGCGGGTGATCGGACCGGAAGCGCCGCGTTTTCCGGCCCTGAGTCCGTGCATACAACTGGGCAGCTTTAACAGCGCATCGATTCACGACGAAGACGAACTGGCCGACTGGTACGCGCAGTGGTACCTCGCGTCCTGCGCGCATGTGCCCGGCTGCGTGCGCGCGCGCAAACTCGTCTCGGTATCCGGCTGGGCAAAGCACGCGGTATTGTTCGAGTTTGAATCACTGGAAGCGCGCAACCGCAACTTCGTCAATCACGAGGCGGGCCATCCGGACAGGGCGGCCTGGACGGATAAAGTGGTGCGCCGGTTAATTCATGCGCCGGGGTCGCCGAGTGTTGCGCGGCGGATTTGGCCGGTGGTGGGTTGATGCGTTGTTAAGGGATAGCACCCGCTTGTGAGCCCCTGTGGTCATTCACGCCGCGGGGGGGGGCCGTCCGATCTTCGGCCATTGCTGCCACCGGAAGCCAGTGGTCGTTGAATTTCAGGGCTGGCGATCCGAGAGCCTGCTTTCCGAAAACGCAAGATCACCCTTTCGACTCTTAGAAATCATTGGTCGGCCAAGATCAGACGTGTCGGAGGATCATGTCACGCTGTTCCGCAAGTTCTGACATAATGGACGCAGCCTTTTAACTTCTATTGCTGTAGCATGAGCAGATTGCCCGACTTGCCGCAAGCCAACACGCTCGCCGAGACGACTTCGGCGGAACAATCGGCCTTGCGTGTTGGCAATCGCGTGGTCGTCACCGATCACTATTTCCACCTCTCGGCTTCAGACGAACCGAATCGCTACCAGAACACGCTGTTCGTGCGTTTGGGCGCCCGGAAGGGCACCGCCTTTCGCAACATTTCCTTCACACACTGCGTATTTGATAGCTGTTACCTTGCGAACTGCGCCTTCGACAGCTGCGACTTTACTGGGTGCCAGTTCGTCGGCTCAAACTTCCACAATTCGACTTTCTCGGGTTGCAAGTTCTGGTACGCAACCTTTGAGCGCACGCAGATCGACGATGACATCCTTACCAGCGAAGCACCCGCTGAGGAGAACTTGCGAATGCGCTTCGCTCGCACGCTGAGGATGAATTTCACTCAGTTGGGAGACGCGAAGGCGGTAAACCGGGCGATATCACTCGAGCTTCAAGCCACGGAGCAATATCTACGGAACTCGTGGTCGATGGAGCGGAATAGCTATTACAAGAAGAAGTATCCGGGAAGGCGGCAGGTCTGGCAGTTCCTCCGATGGATCGAGTTCAGGTTCCTAGATTTCATTTGGGGCAATGGCGAGAGCATTTTCAAGCTCGTTAGATCCATCACCTTAGTCGTTGCCGTGATTGCAATCTACGACACCATCGCAGCAGGCAATGCGCTCAACGTCGCGGCGTATTGGGAGAGCATCAAGCAAGCTCCTGGAGTGCTGCTAGGGGTTCTGCCCAAGAACTACCCGCCTTTGGTCCTCTCGTTGATCATCGCCAGTCGATACATTGGTTTAGCACTGCTGACTGCGCTGCTGGTCAAGAGGCTTAGTCGCCGATGAAACAGCACCTCTATGCTTTCGGCTCATTGTGCCGTGGGGAGATTGACGAGCTCTCCGACGTCGACCTGCTCGCCTGCGTTGAGACGCAACAGCAAGCTCGACAATTCGATTCCGGTCGTTTCTCCATCTACACTCGTGACCGCATTCGCACTTTGTGGCGCCAAGGAAATCCCTTTGCTTGGCATCTGCACTTTGAGTCTAAGCTGGTGTTTACCTCAGACGGCAAGGACTTCCTTCAAGAACTTGACGCTCCGCACGCATATGAGAAGGCAGAGGAGGACTGCGCTAGGTTCATGCAGTTATTCGAGAAGTCGCTCCGTTCTCTGCGCAGCACCTCCGACAGTCACGTCTTCCACTTGTCATGCATCTTCCTGGCCCTGAGGAATTTTGCAACGTGCTACTCGTTTACGCGCGGCAGGCCCATCTTCTCCAGACTATCGCCCATGCAAGTAGATACACCTGTCCCGGTATCCCCTGATGTATTCAATGTCCTTGTCAGAGCGAGGGTGCTATCAACGCGAGGAACAGGAAAGGCACTTACCACTGGTGAAGTCTCCATGACAATGCAAGCTTGCCCTGCCATTCATGAGTGGATGCAGTCTCTTTCGCCCTCCGAGGTTTTGACATGAGCGAATTTAACAATCGAATCGATGCACAGAGGCGAATACTGAGATTGGTGAATGCCTCTCGCGACTTTAAAGAAGAGTTATTCGGACTCTCCAGTGGCGCGCTTGAGCGCTGGGCGCGCGTGAACGATTATGATGAACACAATCCGTTGCTAGTTCTGCTTAAGCAGGCAGCTGCAAAGCTGTCCTTCCTAGCCAACAAGAGCCAGGAACAAATCACAGACGAGTATCGAAGTCTATCGGACGAAGTGGCGAGTCTAACCGAGCAAATTCGGGTAGCTGCTTCAAATTTCTCGTTCTAGGCTCACGTCACGCGGACGCAACAAATGAATGGACGCTTGCTTTCGACTGCCTCTGGTCGAAAGGGTAATCTTGCGTTTTCGGAAAGCAGACGCTCGGATCGCCAGTCCTGAAATTCAACGACCACTGGCTCCCAGTGGCCGCTTCGGCCGAATTACGGTCAACCCAAACGGAGAATTGTTTTCTTTCATTGACAGCGTTTGAGGCCACTCATCAGTACAGCCGGACAGCAGAATCAAAGTGCCAGGTTCGGCGGATTTCAACCACGTCGAACTCGCGGCTCAGTGCAGGTGGGAACACCAGGTAGGGTGTCTGGCTTTCCACGATACGCCGTATCGCCTCGTCGATTTCCCTCACGCCACTCGAGACAACGAAAGTCACCGACTCCACCGATCCATCACTTCGAAAGACCACCGAAACCATGGGAGGCGTGTGAGGCCGCTTCGCCAATTCCCGCGATGTTTCGACAGCCGTGTTGAATTGAATTCTTCGTTCCCACGCTTCCGCGTACTGGACGAGTTCGTCAGTTGGGTGGGTGCGGCCCCATAGCCTGACGCGGCGTGCGGTGCTCAACGAAAAGGGCAGCGTGCTGGGCGGGCGGCCGCGGCTGCTTGACGCTGGGCGGCTTCCGCGTCGACTCAGTCGATACGCAAATTCGCCTGCTTGATTACCTTCGCCCACTTCTCCACTTCCGCGCGCACGAACGCGAGAAACTCCGCCGGTGGCGTTCCAACCGGTTCATTGCCCGCCTTAACCAGTTTGTCCTTGATGTCGGGGCTGCTTAACGCGCGCCGCGATTCTTCATGCAGCTTGCGCACGATTTCTGACGGCGTATTGGCCGGGGCATAAAACCCATACCAGCCCGTCACGCTGTAGCCGGGAATGCCCGCCTCGGCGACCGTGGGCACGCTGGGCAGTTCCGCGTAACGCTGGGTGCCGGTGACTGCGACGCCGCGCAGTTTGCCGCCTTTGATGTGGCCCACCATGCCGATGGTGCTGGCGATGGCGAATTCGACTTCGCCACCCATTGCCGCGATCATCGCCGGACCCGCGCCCTTGAACGGGATGTGCGTCCACTGCGCGCCGGACATCGACTGCAGCAATTCGCCCGCCAGATGATTGATGCCGCCCGCGCCGGATGTGCCGTAGCTCAACTGACCGGGACGCGCTTTCGCCAGCGCGATCAATTCTTTCGCGCTTTTCACCGGCACCGACGGGTGGCACGCGATCATGAATTGCCCGCTGGCAAGCTGCGATATATAGGCAAAATCCCTGAAGGTGTCGTAAGGCATTTTCGAGCGCATGCCAGGATTGATGGCGAACTCGGGTGATGTGATCAGCAGCGTGTGGCCGTCGGGCGGCGATTTTGCAACGAGATCGGCGCCGATCAGTCCGCCGCTGCCAGCGCGATTTTCCACAACGTAATTACCGCCGATTTGTTCCGGAAATTTCGCCGCGAGAAAACGGGCTACGGTGTCGTTGCCGCCGCCGGGGGCGAACGGCGAAATGATGCGCACGGTGCGGGTGGGCCAGGTTTGCGCGGCAACGGGCGCCGCTGGCAGCGCAAGTGCGCACAAGAGTCCGGCAGTCAGCGTGCGAAGCAACGCTTTGCTCAAATTCATTGCACTATCCCTCTCCAGAAAAACTTCCCGTTGTCGTCCCCGCCTGCGTAGGAACGACGGCGTTTGTAATTTTTTGTACACAGAGAAAAAGTGCCATCATTCTACTTTCGCGCCGGAGATTTTCACGACTTTGGCCCATTTGTCGCGTTCGCTGCGCAGCAGCGCGTCAAAGTCGCTGGCTGACCCGCCCGCGAGATCCATGCCGAGCGCGGCGTAGCGCTCGCGCAGTTCGGGCAGCACGCGATTCATCGTGCGGTTCAGGCGTTCGATAACGGCTCTGGGGGTTTTCGCGGGAGCGGCCATGCCGTACCAGCCCACGACTTCGTAGCCCGGCACGCCGGCTTCATTAATGGTGGGAATATCCGGCGCCAGCGGCGTGCGCTTCGCGCCCGTCACGGCGATGGTTTTCAACCGCCCTGCTTTCGCGTGAGGAATGATCACGCCGCTGGTGAACGATACCTGCACTTCTCCGGCGATCAGCGCGCTCAACGAGGGCGCACCGCCTTTGTACGGGATATGCGTCATGTCAATGCCCGCCATGGTTTTGAACAACTCTCCCGACAGATGGTTGGCGCTGCCGATGCCGGAGGACGCGTACGACAAGCGCGGATTGCGCGTCTTCGCCACGGCAATCAGTTCTTTCACCGACGTCGCAGGAACGGCATTACTGACGGACAGATAGTATTGCGCATGTACGATTTGGCCGACGCCGGCGAAGTCGCGGATCGCGTCGTAGAGCACGTTGCGATAAAGACTGGGATTGATGACGTGCGTTGGCGTCACCGTGATCAGCGTGTAGCCATCGGGTGCGGCGCGTGCCGCCAATTCGCCTGCCACGCTGCCGCCGGCGCTGGGCCGGTTATCGACCACGAACGATTGCCCCAGCGTGTCTGCGAGTTTCTGTGTCATGAGGCGCGCTACGGAGTCGGTGCCGCCGCCGGGCGCGAGACCGACCAGCACACGCACGGGGCGGTCGGGATAGTTTTGCGATAGCGCGACTGTGGTTAACGCTGCGCTGCCCGCTACGATGGCCGCTGCAAATGTGAATCCAGATTTCATTGACCCTCCTGACTGACGCGAATGATGATCAACGGCGCATTAATGCTTATTTTACTTAGAACGCATGCTACACCCCGCGATACAGCGTTATTACTTCATTACCAGATATATCATAAGTATTTGTTTTTAAACATATTTTTATGCCTGATATGTGCTTACGTGCAACAACATCAAGAAAGGAAAATAATGCGTACGCCTGCGAACGAATATGAACGATAGCGTAAGGAGCGTGAATGAAAAAGAAAATCCTGATTGCCGTCGCCGCGATAGCGGTGTCGAGCATCACGACAGCACTCCACGCGCAGCCGTGGCCGGCGCGGCCGGTGCGAATGTTGCTGCCGTATGCGCCGGGTGGCGGTGTGGATATCGTGGCGCGCACGCTCGCGCAAAAACTGTCCGAGCAGATAGGCGTATCGTTCCTGGTGGAAAATCGGCCCGGTGGCACTGGCATCGTCGCTACCGAACTGGTGGCGCGCGCGGCACCCGATGGACATACACTGCTGCTATCCGCTACCGAATTCGGCATCAATCCGGCGGTGCGCGCAAAGCTGCCGTACGATCCATTTAAGGACTTCACTTATATTTCGCAGCTCGCGGCGGTGCAGTTTCTGCTGGTGAGCCACCCTTCGGTGCCGGTACGGTCGGCACGACAGGTCGTCGAGATGGCGAAAGCGCAGCCGGGGAAATTGACCTACGGTTCATCGGGCACCGCGGGCGGCCCGCATCTGGCCGGTGAATTATTTCAGGTGGTATCCGGCGCGCGCTGGACGCACGTACCGTTCAAAGGCGCGAGCCCGGCCTTGATCGGTGTGATGAGCGGCGAAGTGGATTTTTCATTCGGCAGCACCATTGGATACATGGAACCCGCGCGCAGCGGCAAGGTGCGCGCCATTGCGGTGACCGGCGCAAAACGTTTTGCGCCGTTGCCGGAGTTGCCCACCATCGCGGAGTCCGGCGTGCCCGGCTATAGCGCGATTGGTTGGTATGGTTTTTACGGCCCTGCCGGAATGCCGGCGGAATTGGTGCGCAGACTGCACAGTGAAACTGCGCGCGCATTCAACAGCGCCGATGTCAAAGAGCGGTTGGAGCGCGCCGGCAACGAACTGGTGATGAGTTCGCCGGAGGAATTCGTCACCTTCATGCGCGCGGAAATTGCGAAGTGGACACGGGTGGTCAAAGCGTCGAACATGCGGTTTGATTGACGCGCGACCTATCGCACTATTTTGAAAGGACGTTGAAATGCGCATGCGCAACGGGATAGTATTTGTATCGGTGATCGCGATATTCGGCTGCGGCGTCGCGGTCACGCGCCCGCTGCCTGATCCACGGCTGGATCGCTGGGGTGTGAAAGATATGGATCCCGCCATCGCGATGCAGACCATCGACGCCGCGTGCGAAAGCACCACGCTGGTTTCCACCGGCGGCGCGTTCCCCAAACATCCGCAGACGCTGGCGATACGCTGGACGGGCTTTGCCAATTTCGAGTTGGTGTACAACGGCCAGATTATTTTGCTCGATGCGTATTTTGATCGCGGCAGCGTGTTTCCGCCGCTGGGTTTCAAAGCAGCGGATATCAAAAAAGCCGACTTGATGTTGCTGGGGCATGGCCATGTCGATCACATGTCCGATGCCGCTTCCGTGGGTATGCGCACCGGTGCGGTGATCGTCGGCGCGCCCGTTACTACCGAGAAATTGCTGACGCAGAATGTCGATCCGAATAAGGTGCGCACGGTACATGGGCGCGGCGGCGAGCTGCTCAAATTTAACGGCTTCACGGTGGAGCCGATATTAGGCCGCCACGGCGAACCGCCGCCGAAAGTGGTTGCCGCGTTTCGCCAGGCGCTCGGTGAGACGACCACGCCGCCCACCAAAGACCAGCTTGCCGAATTGATGGCAATACGCGCGCGCGGCACATCCGACAAGCGCGTGATTGCCGAAGGCACGATTGCCTATTTGATTACCTTCGACAACGGTTTTCGCCTGATGTATCGCGACAGCGGCGGGGTGGTGACCGAGTACGAACAGGCCGCGATGGATAGAGTCGGCGGGGTGGATGTGGCGCTGGTGGCGGTGTCGGCCGCGGTGGTGAACACGCTAACCGTGCAGCGCGCGCTCGAACACATGCGCGCGTACCGCCCGGACGTGTACATTCCCAATCATCACGATGCATCTTTCAATACACTGTGGCGCGCCACCGAACCGTTGTTTCAGGCGATGAAGGACGAAAATCCGAAACTGATCACGGTGTCGAAAGGTTATCGCGAGCCGGTGTGCTTTAATACCGAGTACAACTTGCAGCGGCGGCGAAAATAACCCGGCTGCACGAGAGCGGATATATCGGACAAACCCTCCGGAATTTGTGCGGTTATCAGCGGTTCTTTGATCTGCACCGTATAGTTTGCAAAATCGTCGTCCTTATGTTCTTGGACTTCCATGGTGCCCGCGGTCCCTGTTCTGCGCTCAGCGTGGTTTATCTTCAAGCGCTGCATAGGGGCTGTCGGCGTAGACAATACGCCCGCCCACCATGGTCAGCAGCGATACGGTGCCGCCAATCTGCTCGACCGGCACACTGAGGTAATCGCGGCTTAGCACGGCCAGGTCGGCGAACTGTCCGACTGCCAGCGCGCCACGCGTGTTCTCCTCGAAGCTAAACCAGGCGCTACCTTGTGTGTAGAGGCGCAGCGCTTCGATCCGTGCCGGCAGTTCTTCCGGCGCGCGCATGGCAATGCCGGAGATGGTTTTACCGTCGAGCATCCACTGCAGTGAGACGAACGGGTTCGGCACCATCACTCTATGCGCGTCGGTGCCGCCGCCGACGGGCAGTTTCAGCCGCATTGCGCTGACGATCGGTGGCACCAGCCGCGCGGCATCGGCACCGCGCTGGCCCAGAAAAGCCTCGCCGCGGAAATAGAAGGCGTTTTGTACCAGCCAGCCCATCCCCATGGCTTTTAGGCGCGCAAGCGTCTCCGGCGACGCGTCGTTAAGATGCGCAACAGACCAGCGCAGGTTTGCGATGGGTGTCTCGGCATCGACGCGCGCCAGTACCTCCAGCAGGTGATGCACGGCGCGGTCGTTGTGCCAGTGGAAAGTTGCGGTCATGCCGCGAGATGCAGCCCAGCGCAGCACGTCGTAGAGCTGCGCTTTCTGCGCAGCGCTGGGATTGTCGTTGTTGTAGAGGCCCCAGGTGACGTTTTCGCCGATGCCGTTGAAGCGCAGCCACTCGTCGCCGAAGCCCATCGGCAGCACTTGCGTCAGCGCTTTGAAGTCTTCGAGTTCGTGGCCGCGGCGCGGCGCGCTCAAACTGTAGCGCACGCGCAGGGTCAGCCCGTGCTCGCGCCAGACCTGGAACAGCGGTTGATAGTCGTCAATCCCGATGTTATAGCCGCCGGGATCGCTTACGCCGGTGATGCCCATGGCATTGAGGGCGCGGAAGAACGCGCGCGTTCCCGCAAGGTTTTTTGCAGGCGTTGGGCGCGGGAGCAGGTTAAAAAGATCACTGATAGCGCGGTTGTCGCCAGCGAGCCAGCCGGTCGGTTTGCCGTCTGTGTCGCGTTCGATAGTGAGGCGCGCGGCCCATTCGGGTTTGCCGGCGATGCCGAGCGCGTCAGCGCCACCCGGTTTGAGCAGCGCATGTGTGTAAAGCAACTGAATGTAGACGTGATGATCGGGTGCCGCAGCTGCGATCTCGGCTTGTGTCGGCCGGCGGTCTTCGCGGAACTGCCGCTCGGTCCAGCCGCCAGCTACCACCAGCCATGAGCCTTTTGGCGCGGTCTTCGCTGCGGCACGCAAACGGTCAAGCGCCTCGTGTACCGTACGCACGCCGAACCAGTGTACCTCGTTGGCGTAGCTCAACCCCGCGCGGATGGCGTGAATATGCGAATCGATCAGGCCGGGGATGACTGTGCGGCCATCGAGATCAATCGTTCGCGTTGAGGGGCCGGCCAGCGCGCGTATGGCCGATGAATTGCCGATCGCAGCGATTTTGCCGTCACGCACCGCCAACGCCTGCGCGGGCGCGCCGTCATAGATGACGAACTTTCCGTTAATGAGGACAGTGTCGGGCGCCGACGCTGATAACTGTGCGCTAGCGGCAGGGATTCCAATCAGGGCGAAAAGGAGAACTGCGGCGCGGCAGGCGCGCCGTGCAGGGCGGCGCGCTACTGGCGCTGCATCGTGCATTCGGTTTCGATGAACATGACGTTGTTGCCGAGCGGCGTGCGGCGATTGATCTTGACCTGCTTGTAGCCCGATTTCGCGCAAGATATTTGCACGTCGTTTGGCAACACATCCTTGCTGATGTGGCCGCGATAGAGGCCAAGCACATTGGATTTCAGCGACACGGTTTTGCCTTTCTTGGGCTGTAGCATTACCTGCGCATCGACTACCGGCGAGCCGCGCACATCGCGCACGAAACCAAAGTAAGCGGGCCCCGCGCCTTTAACATCGTTGGCAGCGTCGTAGTCATCGCCGCCGGCCCAGGCCTGCGGCGCGGCGGTCATGACCACAGCCAGCGTAATTGCACGAAACCCACGAATCAGCATATAGCCTCCACAACTACTCAACGATACGAACGGGAGCGCCCGTTGTCTTTAAGCCGCGCCGGGGTTACCACCGCCAGTAGAACTTCAACGAATAAAACAGCACGGGCAGCAGCGCGACGGGAACAACCCAGCACAGTGCCATGGGAAACTTGCGGCGGATTTTTTCTGGCAGCAGGGCAGCAAGACCACCGAGGATGCCTGCGCCGAGTGCTGAATTGGCGATCCAGCCATACCAGTACATCGCCGGCCCTTCGTCGCGGCGCGCCGGCGCGTAGCCAAGATCAATGCGGTCAGTACCGGGGTGATAGGTGAACATCGGCAATGCGGCCATATCGCAAACCACGTAAAGTATGGCAAATGCAATGCCGAACACCAGTGCGAAGGTGCCAAAGCGCGAGGCTACCGGTGCTGCGGTTTGAGCGGGTGGGCTCATAGTCCGAAGCCGCGAACGTTGTTGACGATGTGGCCGGCCAGAAACGCGTACCAGCAAATCCCGGCGAGCACCACGGTCAGCCATTTGCGCGCGCTATCGTATGCAGCATTGCGCGCGTTCTTCCACAAATACCAGTAGAACGGCAATAGTCCAAGACCGATGGTGGTGAGGTGCTCTTTCAACTCGAATGCGCCGAGGGTCTTGTAGAAACCCTCCTGTTCGATCGGGATACGCACATAGATACGGTACTTGGCGTAAATCCAGCCGCCGACGATGAAAGCGAGTACCCACAACACGCATACCGCGGTGGCATACGCAGGCCCCGACACCGAGCGAAAGCGCGTAACGAACCCGCCGGCAGCACCGGCGGTGCCAGCGCGGGGCCGTGGCCGTGCCAGCACGGCAGCCGCCTGATGCGTCAGGGCACCGAGCAGCGCCACTGCCAGCAACGCATGAACCATGAACAGGATGGTCCAGAACGTGTTAACGGTTATGTAGTCGAGAACGAAGTCCATCAGACTTCCCCGAAAGTAAGCGGCGGCGCGACGGTGTTGTTCGCGCCGCCGGGTTTTTAGTGCGCCAGCGGATCGGGCCGCAATTGGAAGTGCGCAGCCAGCGGCTTGGTGCCTTTACCGCCTTCGATCAGCCACGGCGTGCGGTCGCCGTTCGCAGCCCACAGGCCGCGCCCCTTCCAGCCAGCGTTCGGATCATCGATGCGACCGTCAAACCCCTTGGCGTAGAAGCCGAGTGGATAGGGTACGCGGATCGACACCATCTTGCCGTCCTTGTTAAGCGCGACGAGGCCGTCCATCAGGTTGGCGGTCGACATCGGAATGTCGTCGCCGAGCCCAAAGGTGTTGTGCTGGTCAACCCACGAGTAGTAGCTCGACTCGGCGCTGTTTTCGCCGATGCCCTTGAAGCCCGGACCCGGATATTGGTGGAACGACCAGCCCTCGGGGCAGTGATTGCCGGTCGCCTTCGGCCCATTGAGCGGGCCTTTGCACAGGCGGCGATCAAACACACCCATGTGACCGCTCGCGAGCGAGACCCACACACGGCCTTGCTTGTCGATGTCGCCGCCGCGCGGGCCAAAGCCGGGCAGCGGGACGTTGTACTGCTCGGCCAGCGACTTGTGCGGATTCTTGGTCGGATCGATGCGAACAATGGCGCCCGGATTGCCACGCAACGTACCCCACACAGAACCGTCGGTTGGGCTCGGCATCACCGCGTAGAAAGTCGCTCCTATGCGCATGTCCTTACCCGGTTCCTGCGGCTTGCCCGGCTCGGTGTACTCGTCGCGCTGGCCGTTGCCGTTGGTGTCGAGCACCAGCGCGGTCCAGCCCTGCGACTTCTCAATATCGCCGGTTTCGTCGAGCATCTTGGTGTTGATCCAGCCGACATTGCCACCGCCACCGCCGGTGCTCGCCCAAATCGTCTCGTTGGCGTCGTAGCCGAACTGCAGATGATGCGAGCCAAAACAGGTTTGATAGGCGGTGTATTTCTTGGTCTTCGGATCGTACATGGTCACGCGGCGGTTGGTTCTTGCCAGCGGAAACTCGACGGCCGAGGGATGGCTGGAACCCTTTTTGCAAAAGTCGGGGTTGTCCGGCTTGTGGCCCGTCGCCGCGAGCCAGAGGCGGCCTTTGCGGTCGAACATCGAGTTGTGGTTGTTGGCCCTGCTGTTCCAGATGTTTTCCTCGCCCCAATAAGCTGAAGGCATGAGGATCTTGACCGAGCCGGCGTTGCCAGGACCAAGCGCCAGCGGCATGTCGGGTGTCGTCGGCAATACAAAATTCGACGCGACATTCTTGACTGGATCGAGGATGGGCATGTCATCGCAGGCATGCTCGCACTGCCCGTAGAGCGGCCCGTAGGCGTTGACCGTCGGATAGCGCCGGTCGCTGGCGATCAGATCATGCAGATATTGCTTGTCGTTGTGCCAGTCGCGCAGCGTAACCACGATATTGCGTTCGACACCTTGCGGCCGGGTCGGCTTGACAGAAGGCAACTCGCCCTTCGCCACGCGCTCGGTCCAGTCGGCGAGATATTTGAACGGCATGCCGCCGAGCTGGCCAGCGGCTTGGAGCACCATGTTCTCGCCCGCCTGTCCGGATTGGATGCGACGCACCCAGGCTTCCTGATGCGTCTTGCCGTCAAGGTGGAACTTCGGAATCGTGCGGGTCGACAACTGGCCGAGCTGGTGACAGCCCACACAGCCGTTATTCTTCATGCCATTGAGATAGTCGGTGAGCTTGACGTTCTTCGGCGCTTCACTGCTGCCGAACACGCTGGCCTCGGGGATGTTCATCATCGAGTACCAATAGATCGCCGGATAATAGTGCGCAGCGGCCGTTTCATTCGGCGCGGGCACGGCTTTCAGGTTAAGCTGCTTGCCGGGAACGCTCTTCACCTTCGGCGAATCGACGAGGCCGTAGCCGCGCACCCAGATATCGTAGTTGGCTTTCGGCAGATCGGGTATAACGTAGCGGCCCTGATCGTCGGTAACGACAATGCGGATGAACCGCACCGGCAGATCGCGCGTTTCCGCGATCACCCACACGCCGGCTTCCGGCCCCTTCGGCCCGGTGACCACGCCGCCGATGTCGTCGTTGTCAATGGCGACGACTGCGCCCTGCTGCGCCAGAAGTGGCGCCGGTACACTCATGCCAAGGACTGCAATACCGATAGCAGCCACGCTATTCAAAAGTATCTTGCGAATTGTCATGCGTCCCCCTGTGGTAAACGATACCGGTCTGGAATTACGCGGGAGTTGCGGCCGTCGCAGCTCCAACGGTACTGGGTCCATTAGCCACAGTGCACCAGCGAACAGACTTCACCTGAGTGCGCGGGGTAGTGAAAACGCCCCAATGCCGCACTTGATTATCCAGGAACTGCAGTCGCCGAAGGAGTGGAATTTTAGAGACTTATTTTACCCAAAAGGAGCCTATCACGGTGCACATAAGCGGTCAAACGCCTGAGTATGCAATGGGCTTTGTTACAGAACGCGGTTAGGCATGACGGTCCCGGCTTGTACGCCGCAAGCGGTCGTGTATTTTATACGCGCCGAATGTACCGGATCGGTAAGTGTAATCCGTGCCGCAGGCCTATCGATAAATGAAAATCACGCGGCATTTTCAAATCGAAATGTAACGGCGGACGCCCGTTTCTGGCCGCAACCCGCTGCTCACCCATCGTAAAATTTGAAGCTACCTATCTCGACACCGAAACCGCCACACAATCAGCCGTCCGCCGGTTCCAATCCCCGCGCCCTGAACACACGCGCCGCCACTGGCGACTGCAGAAAATCCAGCAGCGCCTGCGCGAGCTGCGGCTCTTTCGCATCGGTAAAAACGCCGGCGGTTCCCACGGTGATGCTCTGGATTTCCGCAGGCAGCGGGCCGGCGTAATCCACGCCCGCAACCGCTACGATTTCCGGAATCTGCTGCACGGCAATGTCAGCGTCGCCACTCACCACGAACTCGGCGATGAGTCCGCCGGAGCGTGTTTTTGCTTTGGCTTTGATGGGTTCCGCAATGCCGAGTTTTTCAATCAGGCCGGCGAAATAGATGCCGCTCGCGCCTTCGGTGGTATAGGCAACGCATCTCGCGTTCAGTAATACGCGTTTAAAGGATTCAACGCTGCTCAAATCCGGTTTCGGCGCGCCGGCCAGGATACCTACGCCGATGCCGTTGCTGGTGAGCGTACGCACGCTCGCGGGCACGATCAGTCCGAGTTGCAGCACCTGATCCATCACGCCCGATCCGATTAACCCGAGATCGGCGGTGCGGCCCGCCTTGACTTCGCGCAGCATCACTTGTGCGGGAGCAAACGTCACATCGACTTTGCAGTCATGTGCGCGTTCGAATTGCGGCAATAATTCTGCGAGCGAGGCCGACATGCCGTT
Organism: Burkholderiales bacterium; assembly: GCA_040081205.1. Classification (GTDB taxonomy): domain Bacteria; phylum Pseudomonadota; class Gammaproteobacteria; order Burkholderiales; family SG8-41; genus UBA5216. The sequence goes on from JBEBHE010000004.1 coordinate 38,556, forward strand.
ACCGGAATAAACCCTGACGGTTTTCATGAGAGGCCAATCTCGCTGAAGGCTTCGCGCGCAATGCGGAAGCTGTCCTCGGCGGCGGCGACGCCGCAATAGACAGCGGTTTGCAGCAGCACTTCGCCGATTTCGTCCTGCGTGAGACCGTTGTTGATGGCTGCTTTGACGTGCAGCTTCAATTCGTGCGGACGATTCAGCGCCGTCAACATCGCGAGATTGGCAATACTGCGGCTTTTGCGCGACAGACCGGGCCGCGCCCAGATTTTGCTCCATACGTATTCCGCCATCTGTGTTTTTGCGAGCGACAGCGCATCGACCTCATACGAAGCGGACACATGCGACGGCCCTAGCACTTCGCGGCGCACTTGCTGTCCGCGCGCCCGCACCTCGGGTTCAAGCAGAGATTCGTTCATGGCACGCTCCTTATTTCGCGGGTGCGGCATCAAGTGCCGCGAACACTTCGCGCATGCAGCGAAACGCTTCGACCGCTGCCGGCGCGCCGCAATACACATTGGCTTGCAGCAATGTTTCCATGATCTCTTCGCGCGTGACGCCGTTGTCAAGCGCGGCACGCATATGCGTTTTTATTTCATTTGGGCGATTCAGCGCGGTGAGCATGCCGATGGTGAGCAGGCAGCGGATACGCGTTTCCAGGCCGGGGCGCGCCCACACGGCACCCCATACGTATTCGTTGACCACTTCCTGAAACGGCGCAGTAAATTTGTCGATGCTTCGGTAGGTTTGCTCGACTTGCGCCGCGCCCAGCACTTTTTTGCGCATGGCGAGGCCGCGTTCGTGTAGTTCGGTGGTCATCGGCTGCTCCTAAAGGTATACGATGGAAAGCGGCAGTGTAGCAGTAGAATGGACGGTCACTTTTTCCCTCCACAGAGGTTCGCATGCCTGCGTTCGAAAGCTACGCCAATCAGTATCGTTTCATGAAACTCACGCGGCAGGACGGTGTGCTGCAAGTGACCCTGCACACTGACGAAGGCCCGCTGCGCTGGAACCTCGACGCGCAAGCCGAGTTCGCGCAGGCATTCGCCGACATTGGCGCCGATCGCGAGAACCGCATTGTGATTCTTACCGGCACCGGTGACGAATTCAGCGGCCCGCGCCTTGATCCCGACGCGCCGTTTTTTCACGGCGCGCAACTCACGCCCGGCGGCATCCATCATGTGTTTGTCAACGCGCGGCGTATGGTCAACGCGCATCTAAATATCGAAGTGCCGATGATTGCGGTGGTGAACGGGCCGGCCAAACGCCATGCCGATCTGGCGCTGATGTGCGATATCGTGCTCGCTGCCGACGATGCCACATTTGAAGACACTGCGCATTTTCAGAACGGCGGTATCGTGCCTGGCGACGGCATCAATGTGGTTTACACCATGCTGATGGGCCTGAATCGCGCGCGCTATTTGATGTTGACGGGGCAGGTGCTCAACGCGAAAGAGGCGAAAGACATGGGGCTGGTAGCGGAGTTGATGCCGCGCGAAAAATTACTGCCGCGCGCGTGGGAATTGGCGCGCCAGCTCGCGAAGAAACCCGATATGCTGTTGCGTTACACGCGCGCCGTGCTCACGCATCCGCTACGCAAATTGCTGGACGAGAGCATGCCCTTTTCGCTGGCGATGGAGGCGATGTCGACGCTGGACAAGAGCGTGCAGGTTAAAAAATAACACAAAAAAATAGATAGATATAAA
>JBEBHE010000130.1:0-11771 GCA_040081205.1 Burkholderiales bacterium
ACCGGATTCAACGGCGTCCAGCCGGTCAGGCGGCCGACTTCTGCTTTCATGTAGTTCGACATCGCGACGCGATCGGCGCCGAGCATCACCATCTGAAACCCCTGATCCAGATAGCGTTGCGTGAACTTTGAGCTGTTGGTGTGCATGCCGGCGATTTTTTTGTGACGCTGGCAGGTTTCGAGTATGCGATTGACGGTGGCGATGTGCTTAGGCTCGTCATTGTCCATCACCGGCGGCAATCCGAGTGCCAGCGCAAGATCGGTCGGCCCGATGTAGGCCGCATCGACGCCCGGCGTTGAAATGATTTCGTCCATTTTCTCGATGCCTTCGGGTGTTTCGATCATCACGATGCAGGCCACTTCGTCGTTCGCGTGTTTCTGATAGTCGGCCCCGGCGTAGAGCATCACGCGATTCGGACCGTTGCTGCGCATGCCCACCGGCGGATAGCGGCAGGCGGCAACAGCTTGTTCGGCTTCCTTGCGGTTGCTCACCATCGGCACGATCACACCATAGGCGCCGGCATCCAGCACTTTCATGATCATTGCCGGTTCGTTCCAGGGCACGCGCACAAACGGCATGACGTTGGTGGTGGAGATCGCGGTGAGCATCGGCACGGTGTCGGAGTAATCAATGCAGCCGTGTTGCATGTCGATGCACAGCCAATCGAGCCCGGTATGCGCCATTACCTCGGCCTGCACGCAGTGCGGAATCGAAAGCCAGCCGCCGACGGCCGGTTTGCCTTCACGCCAGAGTTTTTTGACACGGTTGATGCGCATATCGTTTTCCCTTAGTGGTAGTGGTGTGTGATTGTACAACCCGGATGCGGGATGCGGTTGACCGTTCGCCGGTCGGGGGATACATTGCCCGTTAGCAGAGCACGCAGCTATTCTCAGGAGGGCCAGCGAAATGAGTCGATACACCTTGCGAGTACGTTTCGTGGAGAAGCGCCACAGAATGGCGACAGGCGTTGCAGTGCTCGTGCTGTTTTCCAGCGTCGCGTTTGCGCAGCCCAGCGCGAGTCCGCAGCAGTATCCGGTGCGCCCGGTGCGCATGATCGTGCCGAATTTGGCCGGCAGTGCGACCGACACCGTGACGCGCATGGTGGCGCAGCGCCTAACCGAAAGCTGGGGTCAGCAAATGGTCGTGGACAATCGCGCCGGCGCCAGCGGAATGATCGGGCACGAGTTGACGGCCAGGGCTGCGCCCGATGGTTACACGCTGCTCATGTCCACCTCGGCGGGCCTCATCATCACACCGATGCTGACCAAGGCGCCCTACGAATCAGTGCGCGATTTTGCGCCGGTCTCGCTGGTGGTGGTCAGTCCGCAGATGCTGGTCAGCCATCCAGGGCTTCCCGCCACCAACGTTGATGAACTGGTGGCGCTGGCGCGCGCCAAGCCGGGGCAGCTCAATTGCGCGTCCCCCGGCACCGGCACGTCCAATCATCTTGGATGCGAAATGCTCAAGGTGTTGGCGAAGGTGGATTTTCTGCATGTGCCGTACAAGGGCACATCGCTGGCGGTGACGGATGTCGTGGGCGGACAAGTGCAATTTATGTTCAACAGCATGCCTGCCGTTTGGCCGCTGGCCAAGACGGGCAAATTGCGTGCGTTGGGGCACGCCGGCACCAAGCGTTCACCTGCAGCACCTGACGTGCCGACGATAGCGGAATCGATACCCGGATTCCAGTGCATAACCTGGTATGCATTGGTGGCGCCACGCGGAACGCCGCCCGCGATTGTCAGTAGCGTCAATCGCGAATTGGTGAAGATGCTTGCTGATGCGCAGTTCGCCAAGCGGCTGTCGGATCAAGGACAGGAACCGCAGTCCACCACACCGGGCGAACTCAGCGCTTACATGCGCGCTGAATCCGAGCGCTGGGCGGGCGTGCTCAAAGCAGCGGGACTTGTGACCGCAAAGTGAGGCCGTTCCGATTTTGTACGCTGCTAATTACGTCGTTACAAAGTACAACGGGATTGAGGATAAACAATGTCATTGCTGGATGTGCGAAACGCAGGATTGCATGATCTCATCGCGCCGGATGCGCTTATTGAGCGCATCGCAGGCGGGCTCACCTTTACCGAAGGGCCGGTGTGGCGCAAGCGCGATAGCGCGCTGCTGTTCAGCGATATTCCGAACAACCGCATTGTGCGCTGGCGCCGCTTGCCGGAAGGCCCGGAGCTGACCACCTTTGCCACTGGGCACTCGAATGGCCTCACGCTGGATCGTCAAGGCAATGTTCTTGCCGCGGAGCACGGCGGCCGCGGTGTGGCGCGCGTCGCTGACGATGGCACGCGCACGATGGTGGTGGGTCGGTTCCAGGGCAAACGGCTTAACAGCCCAAATGATGTGGTGGTCAAGTCCGACGGTGCCATTTACTTTACCGATCCGCCGTATGCGGTAGGGGCCACTACGCCGGGCGCGTCGCGTCCCGCGGGCTGGTGGGCCGCTGCCATTCCCGGCAAAGAACAACCTTGTCATGGCGTTTACCGGCTCGCACCTGATGGTGCGCTGCAATTGCTGGTGGACGATTTTGCGCTGCCTAACGGACTGGCGTTTTCGCCCGACGAGTCAATACTCTACATCGACGATTCTGCCCACAAGCATATTCGCGCCTTTGACGTGCGTGCGGATGGCAGTCTGACCAACAGCCGCATTATTCTGGAGTTGGCGTCAAGCGAACCCGGCGTACCCGACGGCATGAAAGTGGATGTGCAGGGCAACCTGTTCTGCACGGGGCCGGGTGGCGTGTGGGTGTGCCGTGCCGACGGTACTTTGCTGGGGCGCATTCTCTTTCCGGAATTGCCCGCGAATCTGGCGTGGGGTGAGGATGGCAGCGCATTTTTTGTTACCGCGCGTACCAGCGTTTACCGGATACAAACCAAAACGCGCGGTGCTATTTTGGGTTAGTCATCGTCGTTGTTCTTCCGATTGAATTCAGGAGTTCACCTTGAACAAGCCGCTTGCACACGCAGTCACCGATCCCGCGCGCATTCCTTACCAGAAGCAGCAACCGCGCGACATGCGCCCCGACATGGTGATCCACGACGCGATGGGTCAGCACGACCCGCGCCTGTGGGTGCCGCTGACGGAGCATATTTCCGTGCGTCCGCTGCAATTTAACGTCACGCAAGGTCAATACACGCACGTGATGCGCGTTACCAAAGCGGGCATGATCGCGCGTCATCGTCACGCGGGCGCGGTACACGCGTGGGTGTTCAAGGGCCGCTGGCTTTATCTGGAGCACGACTGGGTTGCCGAGGAAGGCAGTTACATCTTCGAGCCGCCGGGCGAAACGCATACCCTGGTGGTGCCCGAGGGCTGCACCGAAATGGTCACGCTGTTCCAGGTGACCGGCAGCCTGATGTATGTCGATCCGCAGGGCGTTTCAACCGGATACGACGATGTGTTCACACGCCTCGACAAGGCGCGCGCACTACACGGCAGTGGGGTTGGGCGAGCGCTTTGTCGAACAGTTCATACGTTAGCGAGCGTAGACCGGCAGGCGACTGGGCGAGATGGCGGGGAAATACGACGGGAATGAGACAAGTTTTGCGGTGTTGACGGTTCGTCAGGCCGGGGATACTGTGCCGTTTGGTGAAAAATAGTGCTTAAAGTTTCTATACACCGAGGAGGAATGGCATGCGTACGATTCCACTGTTGGGCGCATTCTTGGGTCTCATCGTGTTCGCTTGCGGCACTGCGTGGTCGCAGTCGTACCCAGCTAAGCCAGTACGGGTTGTCGTGGTGTTTCCTCCCGCCGGCGCGACCGATGTCGTAGCGCGATTCGTATTTCAGAAAATGGGCGAGCAACTCAACCAGCAGTTCATGATCGACAACCGGGCCGGTGCGGGTGGAACCATCGGCGCGGACATCGTGGCGAAGAGCCCGCCCGACGGTTATACGATCATGGTGTATTCGCAGACACTTGTCGCCAACGCGCACCTTTACCAAAAGCTGCCCTATGACGCGCTGAAGGACTTCATCGGCATCACGCCGGTCACGCGGCTGGTGGGCATGCTGGCCGTACATCCCGCGATGCCGGTGCGCACGACAAAAGACTTTGTGGCTCTCGCGAAAGCGAGACCCGGTGAGATTCTGTTCGGCTCGGCAGGCGTCGGCGCCTATCAGCATCTCTCGATGAGCGCTCTCGCCAACGTGATCAGCGCCAAAATGACGCATGTCCCCTTCAAGGGCGGCGCGCCGGCAGTGGTTGCGATGATGGCGGGAGAGATCCATTCGATACTCACACCGGTAGCGGAAATATATCCTTATCTCAAGACGGGCCGTCTGCGGCCCATCGCGGTATCTTCGGCTACGCGAACCACCCAGTTTCCGGAGATTCCTGCCATTGCGGAAACCGTGGAGGGTTTTGAATTTACCTCTTGGTTTGGTGTTTTTGTGCCGGCCGGCACACCGAAAGCGATTGTCGACAGGCTCAACGCCGAGCTTAAAAAAACCGTGGCGGATCCCGACGTCGCCGCGAAACTTTCTGCGCAGACGCTGGATCCGATGCATTCGACGCCCGAGGAATTCGCCAAGCTGCTGAAGTCGGATTACGACAGACTCAAGGACGTCGTGAAGCTTTCGGGCGCCCGCATCGACTAGCGGTGAGCTGCGCATTATGAAATTTATTGTCAGTGTTGCGCTGGTGATCCTTGGCTTCGCGATGCCGAATGCTGTTATCGCGCAGCCGTTTCCTGCGCGCGCGTTGCGCGTGGTCGTGCCGTTCGCACCCGGTGGATCGACCGACACATTGGCGCGTATCGTCGGTCAACGGCTTACCGATAGCCTCGGCCAGCCGGTGGTGGTGGATAACCGTCCGGCGGCGGGCGGCATCGTCGGCGCTGATCTGGTGGCGAAGGCGCAACCGGATGGCTACACCTTGCTCGTGGGCGCGATTTCCACCATGGCGATTGCGCCCGCGCTTTATAACAAGCTGCCTTACCACGCGCTGAATGATTTTGCGCACGCCGGATTGTGGGTGACGTTTCCGCTGGTGCTGGTGGTGCCTGCCGGTTCGCCGCTCAACGGCTTGAAAGGATTGATCGATCACGCGCGCGCCAAGCCGGGCGCGCTGCGTTTCGGTGCGCAGGGCATCGGTACGTCATCACACGTTTTTGCGGAGTGGATGAACAGCCTGGCGAAAATCAAAGTGGTGATCGTGCCCTACAAAGGCGGCGGCCCCGCGCTGACTGGTGTGCTGGCGGGCGAAGTCGATTATTCGATGGTGGCGGTTTCCACCGCGCTGGCACAAGTGCAGGCAGGCAAGGTGCGCGCGCTCGGCGTCACCAGCGCCCAAACCACGCCGCATTTACCCAATGTGCCGTCCATCGCCAGCGTGCTGCCCGGCTACGATGCGTTGAATTTTCACGGGCTGCATCTGCCGGCGAACACGCCGGTGGGCATCGTGGCGCGGATTAACAGCGAATCGTCAAAAATACTGAAGCGTGCCGACGTGAATGAGCGCCTGAGCGGATTTGCAATGGATATTGTCGCGGGTTCGCCGGATCAATACCGCGCATTCATCAAAGCGCAGATTGAACAGTGGGCGCCGGTGGTTAGAAGTTCGGGCATGCGGGCAGAATGAGTGATCGGATCACCGGGCGCTATTGATGCATCATAGATTCGCGTTGGCGACGGGCATTGCCATTCTGCCGCTTCTGTCGATTGCGCAACCGTACCCCAACAAGCCGATACGCGTGGTGTTATCTGTTCCGGCAGGCGGCACACCGGACGTGTTGGCGCGCACCGTAACGCCGGGCATGGCAGCGTTGCTCGGACAGCAGTTGGTGATCGATAACCGCGGCGGCGCGGGCGGGCGCATTGCCGCCGAGATGGTTTCCACCGCCACGCCCGATGGCTACACGATTTTCATGACCAGCCCGCCGTGCTTGACCATCCTGCCGCATATGTCGAAGGTGCCGTACAACACGCTCACGGACTTTGTGCCGGTCAGTTTGATTTCCACCGGCGCGATGCTGCTGCTGACGCACGCGTCCTCTCCTATGACCAACACCAAAGACCTGATCGCGCGCGCCAAGGCGGCGCCCGGCAAATTGAACTATTCCTCGGCGGGCAATGGCACGGCCAACCACATCGGCATGGAGGTATTCAAGGGCGCGGCGGGCTTTAACATTACGCACGTGCCGTATGCGGGCGCGCCGCAATCGGTGATTGACCTCATCGCAGGGCGCGTGGACGTGATGCTGAATTCGATTCCACCGGCGCTGCCGCACGTCAAAAGCGGAAAACTGCGTGCGCTGGCATTGGCGGGTGCGGCGCGTTCGCCATTGCTGCCCGATGTGCTGACCATTGACGAAGCCACAGGCCTGCGCGGCGTTCAGGCCGGAAGCTGGCTCGGCCTGCTGGTGCCCGCGGGCACGCCGCGCGCTATTGTGGCGCGTCTTAATGCTGTGGCGGTGCAGGTGGCGCAGGCTACTGATACGCGCGCACGGCTGATCGGGCAGGGCAGCGATCCTGTGGGCAACAGTCCGCCGGAGTTCGCTGCGTTTTTGCGTGCCGATTATGAGAAGAATGGCGCGGCGGTGAAGCTGGCGGGGTTGAAGATCGATTGATACCGGTGCGTCGGTATTAAGCGTGCTTTGTGGAGCCGCTTTCGACCGCCTGCTGCTGCGCCCACCACTGTTTTAGCCAGCCGGCATTGCCGCCCAGTTCAACCAATTCCAGCAGCGAGTCAGGAATCGGCGGGTATTCGCGGCGTATATCGCGCGTGTGATTGATAAAAAATCCGTTACGGAAATCAACTTCCAACTCATCGCCAGTGTCGCAGAACTCCAGCACATTGACACAATCGCTCATCACCCGCAGTCCGCAGCCGATGGCGGCGCGGTAGCCGAGAAACGGCATTGATTCGCATATCAAGCCCAACCCCAGCGCCTGCATTGCGATGTAGCCGTTCATCTTCGGGCCCATGCCGAAGTTGCGACCCGCGACAATGATGTCGCCGGTTTTGCAGCGCTGATGAAATCCCGGATCCGTTTCCTCGAATAAATGCGGGATGATGTCTTTCGCATCGAAATAGCGGCCGGTGATAATGCTGTTGGGCACCACGCTGCCTGCGTGCGGTACGTCGTGACCGAGCTTGTAACAACGGCCTTTTAACACCCACTCCATATCACTCACAACGCGGCCTCCTTGATGACAAATTCTCGCGGGTCGGTAATTTTTCCGGTTATTGCGGATGCGGCCACGGTGGCGGGGCTGCCCAAATACAGGCTGGCATCTTTTGCGCCGAAGCGCCCGGCGCCGTTGCCGACCGCGGTCGAGATCGACACTTCGCCCGAATGCACCATGCCGCTGCGGCCGCTGGCGCAAGGCCCGCAGCCGGCGGGCAATATCATCGCGCCGGCGTCCTGAAAAATATCGAGCAGTCCGTCGCGGCGCATGCGGTTAGTGGAATCCTCGGAACCCGGCACTACCAGCATGCGTACGCCAGATGCCAAGCGGCGGCCTTTGAGCACGCCGGCTGCGATGGTCAGGTCTTCATACATGCTGGAAGCGCACGAACCGATGAACGCGTGATCGACTCTGGTGCCCGCCACACTCGATAGATCAGCCGCCTTATACGGACCGCCCGGCAGCGCGACCTGCGGTGCCAGCGTGCTCACATCCAATTCAACCTGTGCATCGTAGCGAGCATCGCGGTCGGGATAAACCGGCGTAAAGGGGCGCTGCGCGCGCTCGCGCGCGTAAGCAACAATGGCTTCCGACGGCGGGAAAAACACGCCGATAGCGCGCATTTCGGTGGGCGTGCTGCACAAGGATACACGTGCCGCGAGGCTGAACTGATCGAGTTCGCCCGCGAATTCGAGGATGCGGTAATCGATATCGACGCCGAACGCCCCATCGGGCAGCAGCGCTTTGCCAATCACAAACCCCAGATCGCGCGCATACACGCCCGGCTGCAATTGTCCCTTGATGGTGAGCTTCACCGTTCGCGGCACCGTCGTCCAGGTAGTGCCGGTGGCGAGCACGCGCGCGATGTCGGTGCCCACGCGTATCGCCAATGCGCCGATGCCGCCGGCGTTGGTGCAGTGACGGTCGTTGTCGAAATAAAACGTGCCTGGCGATACGAAGCCGCGCTCCGTGGGAAAAATGTGCCCGTGTCCGCCGCGGCCGGCATCAAAAAAGTTTTTGACGCCCCATGCCTGCGCTGCCTTGCGGTTGAACGCGCCGCGTGCCACCGCACGGTCATTGTTGTAAAGCACGTCATGATCGGTGACCATCATCACGCGGTCGGGGTCAAATAGGCGGGTGATGCTGAGCGCGTCAAGCTCCTGTTTTGCGCCCGTGACCACGCCGTCGTGGATCATCACGAAGTCCGGCACAGGGTAAACAATTTCTCCCGCGCGGGTTTGCTTCAGGCCGCTGGTGCGCGCGAGAATTTTTTCTACGGCAGTCATTCCGGTAGTGGTTTCCATAGATCGAAAGTATATCGCGCATCGCCGCCGTGCATGGTGCGATCTGGTGTATTTGGCGCGTGGTATAGTTAATTCGTATTGAATTCCAATCAATGGAGAATGTATGCGCGTCGCACGGTTCGCCATCACGGTTTTTGTAACTGGCCTTGCCATTTCGTTGCAGCCGGCCGTAGCGCAATGGAAACCAGATAAATCGATAGAGATCATCGCACCGTCCGGTCCGGCAGGAACCACCGACCGCACCGCGCGCGTGGTGGCGCGCATCCTGCAAAAATACAAAATGGTGGACGTGCCGGTGACCGTGGTGAACAAGCCCGGCGGCAGTGGCGCCATCGGTTATACCTACCTTAATCAGCATCCGGGAGACGGTCACTACATCATCATCGGCACCAGTGGTTCGATCAGCAACTATATCACTGGCACCGTGCCGTTTAATCACACCGATTTCACTGCGGTGGCGATGCTGTTCGACGAATGGATGAGCGTGAATGTGCAGGCGGGCTCGCCGATGAAAACCGCGCGTGATCTGGCCGACCGGCTGAAACAAAATCCCGAGGCGTTCGCCTTTGGCATCTCCACCAGTCGCTCCGGCGGCAACTTCACCACGCTGATGACCTGCCTGCGCGCGGCGGGTATCGACATCAAGCGCGTGAAGACGGTTATTTTCCAGGGCGGTGGCGCCACCACGCAGGCTTTGCTCGGCGGACACGTCGAAGCGATCAATACCGGGCCGGGCAACATGGTCGAGTTTCTGAAACAAGGCAAACTGCGCACGCTGGCGGTCTCCGGACCGAAGCGGCTATGGGGACCCTTTGCCGCGGTGCCGACGTGGCGTGAACAGGGCGTGCCCGCCGATGCGGGAAGCTGGCGTGCGGTGCAGGGACCCAAGGGCATGACGCCGGCGCAACTGGCGTACTGGGACGGGCTGTTTCGTAAACTGGTGCAGACCGAGGACTGGAAAAAAGATCTTGAGGAAAACTTCTGGATCAATGCTTATGCCGCGGCACCCGAAGCGAAGCGCGTGTTCGATCGCGAGTATGAAGAATACAAGGCGATACTGACTGAGTTGGGGATGTCGAAATTGTAGGTGTGTGTTGAATGGCGAACTAGAAAATCGATCGCCCGCTCATCGACGTCAGCATCTCCAGCGCAATGGAACCTGCGTAGGAGTTTCCGCTTGCCTCCAGCGCGGGGCTCCACACGCAGATGCCGCATTCGCCGGGTATCAACGCGACAATGCCGCCGCCCACGCCGCTTTTTGCGGGCAGCCCCACGCGGAACGCAAAATCGCCCGCCGCATCGTAGGTGCCGCAGGTGAGCATCAGCGCATTGATGCGCTTGGCGGCGCCCGCGTCGAGAATTTTTTCACCCGACCACGGCACCACACCGCTGTTGGCGAGGAAGGTCACGGCCCGCGCGAGATCGACGCAGTTCATCGCAATCGCGCAGTTGCGGCAATAGGCGTCGATTACATCAGTCACGTCATTGTTCAGATTGCCGAAGCTCTTCATGAAATTCGCCATCGCCGTGTTGCGATGCGACGTGCGCTGTTCCGACTGCGCGACGGCGCGGTCAAAGCCGATATCGTCCTTGTTGCCCAGCTTGCGTATGAACTTGATCAGCGCGTTCTCCGCGCCGCCGCGGGCCGCATAGTGCGTCAACAGCATGTCGGTAACCACCAGCGCGCCGGCGTTGATGAAAGGATTGCGCGGTTTGCCCCGCTCGTATTCGAGCTGCACCAGCGAATTGAACGGCGAGCCCGAAGGCTCGCGCCCGACGCGCGACCACACCGAATCGCCTTCCAGGTGAAACGCGAGCGTCAGCGCGAACAATTTCGAAATTGATTGAATCGAAAACGATGTATTGGCGTCGCCCGCCCGATACACCTTGCCTTCGAGATCGACGATGGCGATGCCGAACTGATCCGGCGAAACGTTGGCGAGTTCCGGAATGTAGCTTGCGACCTTGCCGGTGCCGATGATGGGTTTGACCGCGGCGTGAACGCGGTCGAGGATGGTTTGGTATTCCATGAACGCAGTTAATCAGATCATTTTTGAGAGGGCGGTAGTGTCTGGCCGCTGTGGCAAGTTGACGATAACCCTGCCATGCGGACCGCACAAGGTTTACTTGCGCTCTGGGAGGGCAATTTGACTCAGCGCGGACGCATACTGAATCTCAAAAAATTGTGCAAGTGCGGCCCAAACGCTTCGATCCCCGGCTGTGCATGACAACGTTGTATAGATGGCGCCGCGCAATCGCATCAAGCAGTCATATCGCGCGTTGCGTTTGTTGTGGTATGGTTGCGCCGCATTTTGGGCTAACATAATATGAACTCCGGAGGAGGCTATAAATGAAATCCATTGCTTACGTTGTAGCGTCGATGGTGACGTTGAGCGCATCGTTTGGTGCGCTGGCGCAAAAATTTCCTGACCGGCCCATTCGCTTTGTTGTTACCTTTCCGCCCGGTGGATCCACCGATTTCACCGCGCGCATACTGGCGCAGCATCTGCCTGCGGGTCTCGGTCAAACCATCGTCGTCGATAACCGGGGCGGTGGCGGCGGCAACATCGGCTGCGATATCGTGGCCAAGGCCGCGCCCGACGGCTATACCTTGTTGCTGACCACCGAAGGCCCGATGACTATTAATCCAAGCGTGTATGCATCGCTGCCGTATAACGGCATACGTGATCTGCCGGCCGTGACGCATCTGATCAAATATGCAAACGTCGTTGCGCTCCACCCTTCGGTGCCGGCTACTTCAATAAAAGAACTCATTGCCTACGCGAAGTCGCAGCCCGGCAAATTGCGCTACTCGCATCCCGGCGTGGGCACGGGCCCTCAGCTCTCGGTAGAACTCTTTAAGATGATGACCGGCACGGATATCATCAGCGTGCCCTACAAAGGCGGCGGCCCGGCCATGCTAAGCGTGGTGGGCAACGAGACGCAGCTTTCGTTTGCCACGCCGCCTTCGACCTTGCCCCATGTGAAAACCGGCAGATTAAAAGCCATCGCCGTCACCAGCGCAAAGCGTTCAGCGGCGCTGCCGAATCTGCCTACCGTTGCCGAGAGCGGCGTTCCCGGATATGACGTGGAGGGATGGGTCGGCATGTTTGCACCGGCGGGAACACCGCCGGGCGTGGTGGCGCGCATTCATAGCGAGGTCATAAAAGTCCTGCGCAGGCCGGATGTGATCGAACTAGTGCTGGCCGGCGGGTCCGAGACGGTTGGCAATCCGATCGAGGAATCGCGCACCAGCATCCGCAACGAAACCGCCTTGTGGGCGAAAGTGGTCAAATCCACCGGTATCAAAATCGAGTAGCCGCGGTA
>JBEBHE010000131.1:0-11683 GCA_040081205.1 Burkholderiales bacterium
GCGATCTTTTAGCTCACGTTGTCCGACAGGATCGTTAGCCAGTTCCGCGCTTTGCCGTTGAACTCGACGAAGCGCCATAACATCGGTGACGGCCTCTTTAATGGCCGCCCCCGTGCCACAAATGACAGCTGCCGAGTGCCACACCCCTATCTCTAATGCGCGTTCACGAAAAACATCGGCTTCTTCCGAGGTTTCGGCTAGGCACACGAAAATAGTCGGGTTTTCTGTCTTTTCTATGCGTCTTGCACTTGCAGCAGAAACAAATACCGGCAAGAAATCCCTAAGTGTTCCAGTTTCAATGGCATGCCGCCGCGCCACGATTGCCGGCAGGGGCATTCGTTCATTGAGTACATCTGACGGCTCAACCGTACCAATTTCCGCTCGCTGACCACGTAGGGCTTCCTCGAGGTCAAAGTCACTACCTTGCCACACCCGGTATTCATGATTGAACCGCCGATAGGTAATTATCGACTGATCGCTTAAAGCCCTCGCTACCGCTCTCGCGGCCCCCCCCTTACTTCCCGCGTCCCTAAAACAAAGACTAAGGATTTGATCTGACGCCTTAAGACCGCCCTGTGCGCCAATAATATTCAGTAACCCTATGGTCTTTAAGAGTTCGATTTGAGCTTGGGGAGCTTCGCCTAATCGGTCCAGCGCCGTAACTACTTCGGCCCACCGACGGTGAGTCCCCTGGTCCGACATTATTCCTGGTTGGTTAAGTATGAAATACTCGTAAATCTCGCTAGGCCGAATCCAGTCGAGCAACTGTTTTCTACCAATATCCAGTCGCGATACAGAATCAACAAAGCCGTGAGGTTCGTGGCTTCCAAGGTAGCTAAACAAAGTACGCTCATTCTGTGCTACACGCTGACACAATGTCGGCAGTATGAGCAGCGAAACCGGATGCAATGGATAGCAGCCCGCAAAAAGGCTTTGCGCCTCTTTCTGAGACAAGCCCGCAGGTAGCGCACCCAACTCCCCCAGAATTTTTGCTATCCGACCAGTTTCCTTTTGAACCGCTGAATAAAACGCCTTTGGAAGGTGCGCTGAAATTGCAGCCTTCATTACCCGCAAAGTTTGTTCTGTTGAATCTAGGAAGGGGATAGTCTCAAATCTACCGTGTACTTTTTTCCATTCATTTTTAAGCTGTGCTCCAAGCGATTGAGCGTAGAGTTCTATCGATTGGTGCAGCAACACCACTAACAATAAAGGGACCGTCTCATTCTTGACCGTATGCTCGGCCAATGCCTGAAGCAAGAAAATATCTGTCGCACCGCGATGCCGCGCTTCGTATTCGAGGAACTTACCCAGCTCATCAATGACAAGCAGAACCCCACGGCCTTCGGCGCGTGAAACGCACTCTTGCAGTTTCACCATCAATGCCATCACATCGGAAACCGCATAGGCTCCTGTGGCCATCGCCTTCTTCAGTTCTTCAACAACTTTTGGTGATCGCCCAGGACGCCCCCCAAAGAATGTCTCCGCGGCGAGCAGCATTGCGCGCACTAACCTTTGAGCTAAGGGTTCTGGACTACCGGTTAGTGCGATACTGCAGAACCCCCGGCTGCCCCGTTGATAGCTATGGTATGCAGAGTGCAGCTGAGTATCTGCGTCTCTGAGGGCGCGGCTTGCATATTTGTAGCCTCCACCCGTTGGGTTGCCTAGGAGCCGGCTGAGGAAGAGGCCAAATGCCGATTTACCAGCCCCGTAGGGGCCGATAATAGCCCAGGCACGCGGCGCATCTTTCTGTTTGAGCGTGCTTGCTACACGTTCTAACGTCTGATTCGCACGAGTCGTAATGATATACGGCCGGATTAAACCTGCTTGCTCACCATCTCTCTCAATGTTGATTGATCTGGTGTAATTCGTGTTTACCCGAATGAGGTCACGATCGTAATTCATGCGCGCCCCCCTCTCTGGGTTCCCTCATAGTGAAATTTTAAAACGTCTAGCGAATTCATTGGCGCCAATCGGTAGAGTTGATGTATACCCGCCGTCTGCCTGAGCTCGAAACGTCCCGGCAACCAAGCAATCATTGCCTCGAGTTTTGCCACCAAGCATTCTTCCGTGATTCGAAATACCGCACCCGGAGACGCCAGATACCCATTGCTATGCAGCAGGCGGTCAACCGGAAGAACAGGTTCATTGGTCTGCTCAAAAAGCTGCGCCACCGCGAACGCAAATGTTGGTAGTGGCAACCGGGCTCGATACTCAGGTCGGGATTCATGAATTTTGGTGCCTTCTTGATGGCTGATTAGATCTAGCAGCGCCATCGGGGAATCTAACGCCTCTTCTATTGGTGTAGATTTCGACGTATGCGATGACTCATACATGCGCAGCAACAATGCAATGTCATTCTGAAGCGTTGCTGCGGTAGCACGTGACTGAAGATGTTCGCGAACAAAATCCCCTAGCGCGTCCTGTAATTCCTTGCTTGTAAACTCCGGCTTATGGAAACGGTTAAAAAACCAAAAGGGCGTTGTAGCCTCTGCAGGGTTGGACGCAATCAACCAATGAACCAGCCATATTGTAGAGTCATCCTCTAGATACGGGTCCCAACCATCGCGGTAGAAGACTGCCTTACCAATCGCAGTGGGTTCTAGTGATCTTCCTTTAACCGTGACAATTTGTGACGCGGTCATCCAATAACGAATCGCGTCCACCATATTCTTACCTACACCGAGTTTGACTATCGCATCATCATTGTCGAATACGGTCGGGTCACCCAGCCAAGCCCCCACTCCTTTCGTTAACCAGCCAAAGCGCAAAGGGAAAGTCTCATGCCGTCCGAATGCGGACCGTTCTGGAGTCAAAGGAATCATGGCCTCACCTCCTCGTCCTGCTTCGATGTGAACGCAAGACTAGGCTGGACGCTTTCAGCAACATAATGGTTGGCCCGAAGCACGAACCAATCCTTTAGCGTCGACCCATTACGATCAAGAATCGCATACAGCTCTCGCTTTAAAGCGGGATCAACTTCAATAACAACTCGACCACTTTCACCCTTTGCCATCACGCACCTCAGATAATCCGGAAAGTCTATGTAACATAATCCATGTAACATTACATAGCAAGATTTTGGTGTGCGCAACAGCAGTTTAAGCATGGAATTAATCAACGTAAATACGGTTGAAGTTAGCACCCCAGCCGTTCCGGCTGTTCCGCCGCACTCAGCGTCTCCAGATACGCTTGTAGCGCATCACCGCGCCGTCGACCGTAATGACAGCATAGGCATCGCGAAGTGGTCTGCACTTTCCAGTAAAGTCCGCAAACGCTCCTTCAACGGCTCGATATGGCGCCGCAACAAGCCGGGCTGCAGCTTTTCCAGCAGATGCTGGATGGTCAGCAGTGCCGCCGCCTCAGATGCATTGAACCACAGACCCGGAAACTCAATTCGCTCTGCCTCACCCCGCTGGCTTCCGATACGATAACCATTGGCTTCCCGGTCATAGACGATCGGGGTTTTCATACGACTGCGCAGATACTCGAGATCGCGCTTCAATGTTGCAGGCGATGCATCGAGTTCCGCCAGCAGAGTCTGAAATGAAACTAACCGGCGTGCTGCGATCAACTGCTCGATCTTAAAAATGCGCTCGGTCTTGTTCATAGTCCTCCTGGTATCGGTCGCAATGCAATGCCACAAGTGGCACCTGGCTGGAAACGTTACCACGTTATCCGCCAAGTAATTAGTCCCGAAAAGCACCTCGTCACAGAGGCAAGTCCCGCGGAGTAAAATGAATGCTCCAGCATGAATTTTAGCGTCGAACCCCTGCCCGAGATTGCCTTGCCTTGAAACATCCCCAAGCACCCGAAATCTTTCAAAAACCCATTGCGGAAATCGACCTAAATGGGCTTCCACCTCGCGACATTCCTGGATTCTCAGATGCCGTTATAGCTCGTTACGCGCTCGAATACGCGAGTAAAGGCTGGAACGCCGTTATCACCGTAGACGATGAGTTCGTCCGCGTGGTTGCGATCCCGGAAAACAGCATCGACCCCAAGAAATATGTTCTTGGATTACTACAACATCGCTATCTGGACGACGCTCTTCCGATTCTGGAAGCTTTGTACGGCATGGTTGACGATGCGGAGATCGCTTACAACTATGGCATCTGTCTGAGCGAACTCGGCCGTATTGAAGACTCCGTAAAACCCCTTCAACGTTGCACAGATCTCGATGCCGATTACACGAATGCCTATGTCGGCCTTGGTGTCGCTTATACCAAGCTCGGCCGCAACAAAGATGCGGAGCGAGCACTGCGTGAAGCCATCTATCAGGATCCCAAAAACGCGCATGCCAAACGCAATCTGGCAGCCGTCCTAGCGCGCTCCGGAAAACACACTGACGCCCTGCCCTTCTTTCGGCAGGCCGTCACTTTGGCTCCCAACGACCCGGGTGCGCTCCTCGGGCTTGCGCAGTGTCTCGATACACTGGGTGGCGATCACCGCAAGGAAAGCAATAAGGTCTACGACGAGATTGCCCGACGGTTTGACGACAACCCCATCGCCGAAGTCGCTAAAAAGGCCCTCACCCGCATCGCCAACGAACAACTCCACGCCACCGTGGATGGCGAAGTTCGAATGGATGCCGTTTTCTATATGCAGGGGGCTATGGATGACTTCGCCAGGAAATCCAAGAAGGAGATCGGCCAGATCGTCATGGAAATCGCAATAATCGGACAAACTGGTCTCCAGATCAACAAGCCGGATATCCGCTATACGCTCAAAAACCTGCCGGGTGAGTTCTCAGGCCTGCAACTCGTCTCCATCATGCACACTGGAATCCTTTTGCTCGACCCCAAAGCCGAGACCGGTACCGGCCTGGATCGCGAGTATGAGTTGGCTACTGCCATGCGCAAAAAGGATGAAAAATAAAGCGTGACCGTGGTACATTCAGTATGAAATGAGTGCCATCATCCCTGAAAACTACTGGAAGATCATCGCGCCCCTGATCGACACGGCGAGGGGCTTCCTTGAAAAGGGTGAAGCGCTTGCACCCATTGCTTTCGTAGGCTCTTTTACCTCGGACACGTGCATTCCCGTATTGATGCAAGCCGGTTCGAACGAAAGCAAAGACCAGTCCGCCATTGCCATCAAAAAGGCCGCTGACGGCATCAACGCGGATTTTGTTTTCATCTTGATGGAAGCCTGGTCCCTCCGGAAAGACAAGATGCCGAATATGGCTGAAATCCTCGACAAATACGGCTCGATCGGCGCATCCCCCTTCGCCGTTGATGTCGTGTCCATGGCACTCGAAACCCGGCATGGGGTTTGGATGGCGGAAGTACCGATCAAACCCAAAGGGATCTCAAAAAAGAAGCGCACAATCGGAACGCCGGAATTCCGTCACTTCACGGAATTCGCGGGACGCTTTGTCAATCTATTGCCCGTAAAGGATGGGGCAACGACATTGCATTGATCGCAGTAACAGAAGTGTAAGGCACCCGACGACTTGTCCGTCTTCCTGTACAGCATTGCGCACCGCAGCAACGGCGCACCCCAATATATTGTTTTCGTCAGAACTCAATTGGCCCATTCGGACGCAGCAAGCAGAGCGCTGCTAAAGGCAGGCGCTATCAGACCTTTCATCGGCTCGATTGCAATCACATAGTTGGTACGCGATGAACTGGCGCAGAACCGCGATTAACTTTTCAGATATGTCATATGGGAACTTTTATTTCGGCAACGCGTCATAGCGACAATAGCAGGAGACCTTGAATTATCGTCCTGCTTAACCGGTGACGACAATACAGATCTCTCTGGACATCACTGGATCGATTTGGTTTTTCGGTGGCTGTGTCAGCTCGATTGATGCGCGTTAAGCATCACCCCGTGCTCGCAAGAGCACACAAAGCCGGACGAATCTCCTGAGAGCCGGTGGCCGCAAGGTCTGGAGGTATTGGTAAGTCATCCGCCCGAACAGTTCTCGTTCAGGCTCAGTCGAAACTGCGTCAGCCTGTCTGAAGCGTTCTCGCTCGCGCACCTGCGCCAGCATCCCGCGATGTGTCTTGTCGCCTGCGTGCTGCGCCAAGGTACTTCGTCTTTCTGCGCCAGCCCTCTGGGCCAACTCACGTCGTCACTACCTCGGTGCCAACCGGTAGTGACGACGTGGAGTATCAGTTAGCCGTCAATGACTTAGCAGTGGTTTTTTTAGTAGCGACCCTCAGTGATAAGCCGTTCTGGCGAATCACATCGTTAACAGCCGTGCAAAGCGGTTCGTTCCCCTGCCCGTTATCAACGGGCGTCTGTCAGACCTGCGCGCAACCCGCGCACCCACAGCCTTGGGTTAATGGCGCAACCGATGTAGCGACTTCCCGAAAGAAGCTGCATCGGAGCCAATGCCACGTGTCGGGTAGGCAAGTAGCAAAACAACGACACAAACCGGGAGTGGTGTCCCGGGGTCCCTCGTAACGCTCTGCATGCCACGGCATGTGAGACGGACAGAAACACTAACCAACTCGTATCACACACCAATGCATTAACCAGTGGCGCAACGATTCACCCAAAGAACACCAGCGAATAGGAGACTCAACATGCGGGAACTGAACTTCGAATTAAAGCAATTGTGCAAACACAATCGCGACGGTAGCTTTGCCACAATGCGTGACCGTGAGCGAATTCTGTCCAGAATAGCAGACCAGCTGCACGAGCTGGGCTATAAGGATATGAAAGCCGCCAGCCTGAAGCCAAAGCACGTAGCGGCATTGTGCGAACGCTGGAAAGCCGATGGACTGGCGACTGGAACCATCAAGAACAGGATGTCGGAAATCCGCTGGTGGTCCCAAAAAATCGCGAAACAAAACGTGGTCGCCAGAAATAACGCGGACTACGGTATCGCCAACAGGGTATACGTCACCAACGTCAGTAAGGCGCGGGAACTGACACCGGGCGATCTTGGCAAGATCGCAGACCAGCATACGCAGATATCGCTCAAATTGCAGGCGGCATTTGGTCTACGGCGCGGGGAATCCATGAAAATCCGACCGGCATGGGCGGATCGAGGCGACCGTCTCGTGCTCAAAGACACATGGACCAAAGGCGGCCGGACACGTGAGATTCCAATCCGCAACGAAGCGCAACGCCAAACGCTGGACGAAGCCAAACAGTTGGCCGGCAGCGGCAGTCTGATAGCGCCAGGCAACAGTTACGTCCGGCAACTGCGCCGATTTGAGTATCACTGCATACAAGCGAACATCCATATGGTCCACGGACACCGCCACCAGTATGCGCAAATGCGATATCTGGAGCTGACTGGCTGGGCTGCGCCAGCAGCAGGCGGTCCGAAATTCAAGGAATTGTCACCAGAACAAAAGTATGCCGACAATCTGGCGCGCCTGGTGATCAGCCGCGAGCTTGGCCATGAGAGAGAGCAAATAGTTAGTGTGTACGTAGGTCGATAGTCTGGTAATCGATGCAATAAGATCGACTGAAAAGAATCACCCCGAACCTGTGCGCAGGCGCAGACGTCATTCGTGTGCGCACAGGCATCGGGACTTCAATTTCATATGCTAAAACATAGCGACCGAACCCGATGGTACGCAGTGCTGCGCAAAATTTTATTAATTTGCTGCATGGCCGAACTCCTGAATCCACGGTGCATACCCCTGCCCCAGCGAAGAATGCAACGCATCCGCGTACTTTATCCGCGGCGGCGTAGGCCTGGAAAACCGTCATAATCTGCTCCGTCGCTGTCACCAGAGCTCAGGAACTGTTATGCAAAAGAACGATAATCTCGACAGCAAGTCCCACTGCGTGTCCTGCGGTGTTGCAACACCCGGCTACGATTCGGTGAATTTCGGCTCCATCGAGGGCGGTTACCGGCTGTTGTGCACCTTGTGCTTTAACACCGAGGCGGCGGCCAAATACGGTCTGGACGACTTTGAGAATATTCGGTTCGATCAGATCGTGATGGCCGATTGTGCCGGCGCGGCACACACCTTCCACTTCCGCACGCGGCTGCTGGGGGGAACGATGGTTGCGTTGGATGCATTCGAGCTCAGGGACGGCGAGCCAGCGGGCTATCAGTTTGAGATCATCGGAGACCCGGAAGACGATCTCATGGCACTGCTGGGACGCCTGATCGAACGCATGCGCCGGAGGTTGTCTGTGAAGCATATTGAACAAAGCAAGTATGGGCTGCAGATCGTCGACAAAACCGTTCGTGCGCAAATCTCTTCGGACGACACCGAGGACGAGCGCGTGCCCCTACTCGAAATTGATGGCCAGGAAGTGACGTGGGAAGAGTTCGGCCGCATGCTCATGACGTTTGAGGGATGGCAGTTTCGCATGGAGATCGCCGATCGGAGCGAGGAGGTATAGCCTGCGGGCGAGGAACTTCGGATGAATATTGCAGTGTCTAGATATCTACTCCACTCTTAGTGTCTGTTTCCGGTCCTTGAATAGGCATTTACTGCTGTTGCCATCTGCGTCCGGTTGTCGGCCTTATGGAAAGCTTTACATAAGGCCGAAATGCCGCCGCACAGGTGTACTGCCACGGTCGCCCACTCCTCGGCCTGAACGTTGCCGACGATGCAAGGTTTGAGGTGTACCTGCTGAGATTTCAGCAACGGGTTCATCGTGCTTGTCTCCTGTGACAGTTGAGCGTTAAATCGGGCGGCGGCGAGTGCAAGCACTTCGCCCAGGCCGTCAAGGCCGGGATCGTTGGTGAGCGCGGCGTGACGCAGCCGGATCACCTCGCCGGTCTTGGGGTCGAAGTCAAATACCGGCGACAGATATTTGTATTCGCCGTCTTCGATGTGTTTCTTGGCGCGCGCCGTCCACTCGACATCAGTGGCAAACAGGCCGGCGCCTTCGCGCCATTCCAGTTGTTTGAACCAACCACTGGCGGGCGCGGGCTGACCGTTCTTTTCGGAAAACAGTGTCTGGTGTTCGTAGTCGATGACTTTTTTCTGGTTGAGCGCAGCGACGGAATCAATGATGCGCCGCGCGAGCGCGCCGTCCAGCCGCCACGACTTCACGCCCTGCGGGCGGCCATCCAGTGAGCGAAACTCGCCCGCCGGCAGCAGGCGCAATTCACGCGTCGCCACCGCCGACTGAAGTTCAAACGTGCAGGCGGTGAGCATGCCGATGGCGCTGCTGTTGCAGGCTGCGAGGGCGGTAGCGGCAAGAGGAGAGGCACGATGCATGGAACGCATCTTGCCGTGTGCGAACACCCGGTTTAAGGCGGAAACATTTCCGGGGCACGGCTTGTGTAACTCTTTTTTAGCGTAGCACATAAAGGCGAGAGCGTGAACGGGTGAATGAGTGGACGGGGAAAAACGCCGCGGCAGAGTTACTCGTTCACGGCTTTATGAGATTGCGCAGGTAGTTGATGTCTGCCGACTTGATGCGCGTGCCGCCTTCGGGGCCCAGCGCGAGGTAAGGCCGCGCGGGGATCACCGATCCGGGATGGTTCACCGACTTCCTCATGATGCCGCCGAAGGCCAGCGCTTTTTTGCGCCGTGCGCGGATCACGTGGGGCTTGGTCTTGCCGCCAAACTGGTGAATCGCGGCATAGACCTTGTTGGCGCCGACGATGGCCTGCGTGGCGCTGGAGAACATCACCACGCTGGAGGCGAGCGATCCGCTGGCCTGCAAAATCTTGTTGCCGCGCACGGCATTTTGAAAGCGCGAGATGTTGTCGCGCCGCGCGAGGCCCTTACGGGTAACGGCTTCACGCCGGTATTTCGACTCCAACGACGAGGGCTTCAGCGGCGCCCAGCGCGGGCGGCCCTGCGCCTCGAAATTGTCTTCCACCTCGGTGTGCATGATGCCGGCGATCTGACGCATCAGCACCGGCGCGCCGGCCTGGATGCGATTCACGCGATCCAGCGCGGCGATGCTGCGTGCGTCGTCGATCTTGATAACGATTTCTGGTATCATGCTTGCCTTACCTCATCGTGACCATTGCGCCCGCCCGCGCATCCAAACGAGCCACGGAGGGTTGCCACGCGGGGCGGCACGGGCGACACCCTCTTGCTGGTTATGCGGCTCATATCCGCACCCCGCCCTTCCGGTAGATGATCGATCCCGCGCGCTGGTTGTTGATGTAGCGCAGCCGCACGGCGTCGCTGCGATCCTGCCTCGGCATAAAGAGCGTGGTGCCCGTCCAGCCCTCATCGCGCAATTCGAACACGCCGTAGCCGAATTGCTGTTGATCGGCCAGGTCGAACGCCTTGATGTAGCGCCGCACCAGGCGGCTTTTGCCCGGCGTGTCGCGCAACGGCTCCCAGTAGGCCCAGATTTCATCCGGCGACTTGATGGTGTCGGCGAGCAGCAGCAGGTAGCGGTGGCGGTCATCTTTTTCGAGTTTCCACTCACCGGCGGCGCTTTGGAACAAGCGCTCGTTGATTGTCAGCGGCTCGCCCAGCACATCCTTGAACACGGCGGGCTTGCCGATGCGCGGTGCAGTTGGCGGCGGGCGGGCAGGTGCGATTGATCGCGGCGTCGTCTCCGCAGCGTTTGGGTGGCGCGCTCGCGGAGGTGCCGACATGGCGCGAGCTGGGTTACGACGCCGTGGTCTCGCAGTGGCGCGGCGTGGTGGGGCCGAAGGGCATGAGCGAGGCGCAGGTCGCGTACTGGGAGCGCACGCTAAGGCGCATGACCGAAGCCGAGGAATGGAAGCAGGACATCGCGAAAAATTTCTGGAGCGCGGAGTTCATGAACGCGCGCGAGATGCGGCAGTTTATGGACAAGGACAATGCGGCGCTGAAGGTGTTTTTGAGTGAGTTGGGTCTCGTGAAATAAAGTGTTTAAAAACAAATATTTACGGAATATGTAGCCCGGAAGGAGCGCAGCGTATCCTGAAGGGGGGGAGCGAGGGTTGCAATGCGCCATCAGTTGCAGTCTGCTTGCGTTATCGCTTGCCGGTCCCTTCCGCATTGCCTTCACCCACCACCACAAATGGCGCCCACAGCGCCGGATGCGCGTAGTGCGGCTTGTCGGTGCGCGCCATCAGTGCCAGCATCGAGCGGCGCAGCGCTTCCGCCTTGGTTGCGCCTTTCGATGCCTCATCGAACATGCGGGTGGTCAGCGCTACCGCGGCGTCGGTATCTACCGCCCAGTGCGAGACCAGCAGCGATCTCGCGCCGGCGTAGAAGAAGGCCCGCGCCAGCCCCGACAGGCCTTCCGCTCCCGGCGTGCCGTCCGGCGCCGCCGTGTTGCAGGCGGAGAGCACCACCCAATCGGCATCCAGTTTCAGTTGTGAAATTTCGCCGGCAGTCAGCAGCCCGTCATCGAGTTCGCTGCCTTGCGCGGGCGGTGTGAATACCAGCGCGGGTTCCGCGAGTCCCTTGAAGTCGCCCGCCATCAGGCCGTGCGTGGCAAAGGCCAGGTTGCGGTAGCGTCTGAGATCAGCTTCTTTCACCGCGCGTTCGGTGGCGGCGGCGCCGAGCCGGATCGATGTCACAGGGGCTTTCAGCGCCCTGGCGATGGCACGCAGCTCATCCGCGGATTCGGGCAGGCGTGAGAGTTTTCTCACTTCATTCACATCGGCTATCGGGCCGCGCGAGTAGAGCGCGGGGATATTCGCGTTGCGTGCCTTGCCATCACCACCCAGCACTGGATCGCCAAAGCCGCCAAACGGCTCGCGCGAGGCAGGGGCTTTGCCAAACTGCCTGAGCGCCCGCAGCGAGCCGGCGGCGGGCAGTACCGTGATCGCATACTGTTTGGCCAGCCACGCCAC
>JBEBHE010000425.1:0-3111 GCA_040081205.1 Burkholderiales bacterium
CACCACGCCGCGCGCGCGCGGATTGTCGAGCCGGCGGATTTCCGTCCAGCCGAATACACTTTTAAAAAACTCCGCCTGCTTTTCCGGATCCTGACTGGCGATCGCCAGATGCTGAATACGAGCCATGGTTTTGCTCCTTGATTAAGGGTAGTTGAACGTTTTCACGCAGCAGTAAGCCATTTATAGCGCTAGACCAGTAGCCGGTCAACAACACGGAGCAACACGCCTTCCGCATCAATCGCATGCCTGTAGCGTCACGCGCACGAGTCCCGCATCCCGCGCGTTCTCGCCGATATTCACAATGCGGGAATGGCGCGCGACGAATCACGGCACATCGACAATCCACATCGCGAAATGCGCTCGCAAACTAGCTTGCACTAATGAAACGCACGGCTGGATAATGCCTCTATGCCCACGATGCCGACAGACGTCAGCACCAGCAGCCTTCGCAACAACACCGCGAAGCAGCCGCGTGCCAAGCACAAGACTTGGGGGTTGATCGCTACAGCGGTGGTATTGCTCGCGTGGGGCGGCCACTGGCTTTATCAACGCTCAACGCATGTGTATATCGACGATGCACGTATCGACGGCGAAGTCGTGACGCTCTCCAGCCGCGTGTCGGGCTGGATCACGGAACTGCCGGTGATCGAAGGCGACGAGGTAAAAAAGGGCCAGCTACTGGTACGCGTGGATGAGCGCGATTCGCTGTTGCAGCGCGAAGTGCTGGTATCGAAGTTGCAGGCCATTGAAGGGCAGATGGCGGTGATGCGCGCGCAAACCGGCCAGGTCGATCAGGAGACGCTGGGGCGATACCAGAGCGAAACCAGCCGCCTCGCCGCCGCTGAAGCTGAGACCGCTTCGCTGGAAGCGCAATTGAAACAGGCGCAAGCAGACCACAAGCGCATGCAAAACCTGGAGAAGTTTGTCACCGGCCAGGAGGTGGATCATGCGCGCACGGCGTATCAACAGGCACAGGAGCGCCATCGCAAGGCAGTGTCCGAAGCGGCGGCGGTTCGCGGCTCGCTGTCTTCGGCGGGCGGCAGCCGGCGTCAGGTAAATGTGATCGGGCAGCAACTGCTGGTACTCGCGCGTCAGGCAGAAGAGATGCGTGCCGAAATCAAGCGGCGTGAAGTCGATATTGCCGACCGCACCATCAGCGCGCCGTCCGATGGAAAAGTGGTAATGACCTTCGTGCGCAAAGGCGAGCACGTTTCCGCCGGGCAGCGCATATTGATGTTTCACGATCCGAATGAAATCTGGGTCGAAGCCAACGTCAAGGAAACCGACGTCGGACGGCTGAAGCTTGGCATGAAGGCCAACATTCATGTCGATGCCTATTCCGGCAAGGTGTTCAAAGGCGAAGTCTTTCGCATCGGCCAAGCCGCCACCAACCGCTTTGCGCTATTACCGGACCCGAACCCGAGCGGAAACTTTACCAAAATTACCCAGCGACTACCGCTGCGCGTGAAGCTGCTCGATACGGATGCCCGGCTTCGTCCCGGCATGATGGTCGAGGTTTATGTTGCGACCGGAAACGACTGAAGATCTGATCGCGCGTTACGGGCCGCGTTATCGCTGGCTCGCGACGATGACCGTGATGATGGGCACGGTATCGGCGATGCTCACCACCACCAGCGTCAACGTCGCGCTGCCCGACATCATGGGCACCTTCGGCATTGGGCAGGATCGCGTGCAGTGGCTGTCCACCGGCGCGCTCGCGGCCATGACGGTGGGTATGCTGCTGAACGCGTGGCTGATCCACAGCTTCGGTCAGCGTAAAACTTTCGTCGTCGCGCTCAGCGTGTTTGTCGGTGCCCTGGCACTGGCGGGACTCAGCCCCAACGATTCGGTGCTGATTTTCTGCCGCGTCGTGCAAGGCGCGGTGGCCGGCATGTTGCAGCCGTTTGCGATGTACACCATCTTTCGCGTGTTTCCATCGGAGCGACGCGGCATGGCGATGGGTTTCTTCGGCATGAGCGTGCTGCTCGGCCCGGCGCTGGGGCCGACCCTCGGCGGCGTAATGATCGATCATTTCAATTGGCGCTATATTTTTTATGTCGCGGCACCGGTGTGTATCGCCGCGATACTGCTCGGCAGCGTATTCATGCCGGAACGCGAAGAAACCGGCGAGCGCATGCGTTTCGATTGGATCGGCTTCCTGCTGATGACCATCTCGCTCGCCTGTCTGCTCACTGGTCTGTCGAACGGTCAACGTGAAGGTTGGCATTCGGGCTTTGTGCTCGCGCTGTTCACCATCGCCGCCTTGGGCGGCAGTACGTTTTTGTGGTGGGAACTGCGTGCCGATCATCCGCTGGTGAATCTTAAAGTGTTCGGCAGCGTGCAGTTTGCTGCGGCTGCCGCGGTCGCATGTATCTTCGGCGTCGGCTTGTTCGGCTCCACCTACCTGGTGCCGCTGTATGTGCAAACCGTGCAGCATTTCACGCCGCTCTCCGCCGGCCTGCTGCTGATGCCGGCCGGGATTTTAATGGGAATCGCAATGCCCATCGCCGGATTCCTGAGCGACCGCATCGCCGCGCGCAACATGATCTTCGCCGGCTTGCTGTGCTTCGGCGTATCGTCGTTCTGGCTGGCGCACGTGGATTCCAATATGTCGTTCTGGGCCATTGCGTGGGCGGTGATTATTTCGCGCATCGGGCTCGCCATTATCAAACCCTCGCTCAACGTCGCGGCGCTGCGCGCACTGCAGCCGGAACTGCTGAGTCAGGGCGCAGGCATGATCAATTTCGCACGGCAACTCGGTGGCGCGTTCGGCGTCAACCTGCTGTCGGTAACGCTCGACCGGCGCACCTTTTTTCACAGTGACACGCTCACCGCGACGCAGACACCGGGCAATGGTGCCACCGCTGAACTACTGCGCACCATTCAGGGACTGCTCGCGCGATCAGGCGTACCCGAGGACCTGCAGGCGGCAGGCGCACTGCATTATCTCGGACGGGTCATCCACGCGCAGGCCTACACCATGGGATTTCGCGATAGCTTTCTCATGGTGGCGATCATTTTCACGCTGGCGCTTATCCCGGCGTGGATCATGGGGCGAACGAAGCCCCAGCACGCGGTATAGTAATCTCCACACCGTCATTCCCGCGCAGG
>JBEBHE010000426.1:0-3110 GCA_040081205.1 Burkholderiales bacterium
GATGCGCGTCGCGGCCGGCCCGCCAACAGCGTGTACGCTGCGGGAATCACATAGAGTGTGAGTATCGTGCCAAACACCAGACCGCCGACGATCACCCAACCAATCGGGCGGCGCGCTTCCGCACCAGCGCCGGTTGCGATCGCCAGCGGCACCGCACCCAGCACCATCGCGCCGGTAGTCATCAATATCGGCCGCAGCCGCAGCGCCGCGGCTTCGGTGACCGCTTCAAACTTGTCACGCCCACGCGCCATCAACTGATTGGCGAATTCCACAATCAAAATGCCGTGCTTGGTAATCAAGCCCACCAGCATGATGAGCCCGACTTTGCTGTACACATTGAGCGTGCCGCCTGCGCCGAACACATTCGCCAGCAACAGCAACGCCGCCAGCGCACCCGTCATCGCCAGCGGCACTGTCAGCATGATGATAAACGGCGACACAAAACTCTCAAACTGCGCGGCGAGCACCAGATAAATAAACGCCAGCGCCAGCACGAAAATCATCAGCAACTGCTGCCCGGATTCACGATACTCGCGCGATTCGCCGTCGAGTGTGGTTTGCGCGGTTTTTCCCAATTCTTCGCGCGCAGCCGTCTCCAGAAACGTCAACGCTTCATCCAGCGTGTAGTCCGGCGCGAGATTCGCGGTAATAATCGCGGCACGCAAACGGTTGAAGTGATTGAGCTCCTTCGGCGCGACGGTTTCCCTCAATTGCACGATATTCGATAACTGCACCAGTTGCCCGTCGCGCGCGCGCACGTAAATCGATGTGAGATCGGTGGGCTGCGTGCGGTCCTTGTCCTCCAGACGCACGATCACATCGTATTGCTTGCCCTCTCGTTTGAAGCGCGTCACCTGCCGTCCGCCGAGCAGTGTTTCCAGCGTGCGGCCAATGGCATCGACTTCCGCGCCGACTGCGGAAACTTTTTCGCGATCCACGTGGATCGCGAGTTGCGGCTTGTTGAGCTTGAGATCGCTATCAACGTTGAGCAGCTTCGGATTCTTGCGAGCGCGCGCAAGAATTTTCTGGCTGAGTTGATCGAGTTCTTCGTAGGATGTGCCTTGCACCACAAACTGCACCGGCTGGTTGCGGAAGTTCTGCCCCAGCGACGGCGGATTAATCGGGAACGCCATCACGCCCGGCATCATGCCGAACATTTTTGGGGCGATTTCCTTCGATATCTCGATCTGGCTGCGCTTGCGATCTTTCCAGTCTTTCAGACGCACGAACGAAAACGCCAGATTGACGGGATTAGGCTTCTCCAGTCCCGGCGCCACCGCCACGAAATAACTGGCGATTTCCGGCACGTCCTTGTAAATCGATTCCCAGATGCGCGCGTAACCATCGGTAAATTCCACGGTCGCGCCTTCCGGCGCCAGCATCACGCCGAAGATGAAGCCGCGGTCTTCCAATGGCGCCAGTTCGGATTTCAGCATTTGCGACAGCCCCACCATCGCCACCAGTATCACCGCGTAGCCCGCCACCACCAGAACACGATGCCGCAGCACCCAGCGCAGCGAGCGCCGGTAGGTATTGTTCATCCAGTTGAAAAAACGCTCCGTGGCGTTGTAGAGCGCGCCATGCTGTGCGTGAGGCTTGAGCAATATCGAGCACATCATCGGCGTCAACGTCAGGGACACGAACCCCGACACCAGCACCGCCATCGCCACCGTCAGCGCGAATTCGGTAAACAGTTTGCCGGTATTGCCGGTGGCGAACACCAGCGGCACGAACACCGCCGCCAGCGTCACCGTCATCGCCACCACCGCGAACGCGATCTCGCGGCTGCCGGCAATCGCCGCTTTGTACGGCGGCATACCCTCTTCGATGTGACGATGGATATTTTCCAGAACCACGATAGCGTCATCCACCACCAGACCAATCGCCAGCACCACGCCAAGCAGTGTCAGGATATTGATGGTGAAGCCGAACAACCACAAAAAGAAACACGCGCCGATCAGCGACACCGGAATCGTCACAAACGGGATCAGCGTCGAACGGAACGAACGCAGGAATAAAAATATCACCAGCGTCACCAGCACCATCGCCTCGACGATGGTGCGGTACACCGCGTTGATCGACGCATCGATAAATAGCGATGAATCAAACGCCACAAATACCTTTACCCCTTCGGGCAGACTCGCCTGAATGCGCGGCAACTGCGCTTTGACCGCCTGCGCCACACCCAGCGTATTGGCGGTTGATTGTTTTACGATGCCCAGCCCCACCGCGGTGTTGCCGTTGACGCGCACGATATTGCGCTCGTCCGCCGCGCCCAATTCCGCACGCCCGATGTCTTTCAGCCGCACTGGATAGCCGCGCGCCTCCGTCACGATGAGATCGTTAAACTGCTCCGGCGTGCGCATATCGGTTTCGGTCAACACCGTGAACTCGCGCTTTTTGCTTTCAATGCGTCCCGACGGCACCTCGATGTTCTGGCGGCGCAATGCGGTTTCGACATCCAGCGGCGTCAGTCCGAATCCGGCGAGACGGTCACGGTCGATCCAGATGCGCATCGCGTACTTGCGCTCGCCACCGATGATGACCGATGCCACGCCCGGCAGCGACTTTAATGAATCCGCAACGTAACGATCAGCGTAATCGGTAATGAACAAGGCGTCGCGTTTATCGCTGTAGAACGCCAGCCAGATGATCGCCTGCGCATCGGCTTCGATCTTGGAAACGATGGATTCCTGCGTTTCTTCGGGCAGACGCCCGCGCACGCGCGCCACGCGGTCGCGCACGTCATTTGCCGCCGAATCCACGTTGCGTTCCGGCACGAACTCCACGGTGATCTGCGACACTTCCTCGCGCGACACCGACTTGATGGTGCGCACGCCTTCGATGCCGGAAAGCGAATCTTCCAGCGGCTGCGTCACCTGCGACTCAATCACCTGCGCCGACGCGCCGGTATAAACGGTGCGCACCGACACCACCGGCGTGTCGATCTTCGGATATTCACGCACCGACAAACGCGTGAATGCGATCACGCCGAGCAGCACGATGACCAGGCTCATCACCGTGGCCAGCACGGGGCGGCGTATCGAAAGCTCGGGTAGAAACATGGGACGTTACTTAAAAATATTTTTCAAAAACAAATAGTTACTTTG
>JBEBHE010000427.1:0-3109 GCA_040081205.1 Burkholderiales bacterium
TTCACGCCGGTCACGCTGCTCGGCGATTCGCCGTACTTCGTGGTGGTGCATCCTTCGGTGCCCGCGCAAAACATCAAAGAGCTGATTGCGCATGCGCGCGCCCATCCGGGCAAGCTCAATTACGCCTCGGCTGGCAATGCCAGCCTCGCGCATTTCGCGGGCGCGCTGTTTCAAAGCCGCGCGAAAGTCGAGCTCACGCACGTGCCTTACAAAGGCTCCGCACCGGCGTTGATCGATCTGCTGGCAGGTCGCGTGGAAATGCAGTTCGGCAGTATCCCGCCCGCGCTGCCGCATATGCAGGCCGGAAAACTGCGCGCGCTGGCCGTCACCAGCGCGCGACGCATCAGTGCCGCACCGTCCGTGCCGACGGTGATGGAATCGGGATTGCCCGACTATGAAGCCGTGTTGTGGATGGCGGTACTGCTGCCGGCAGGCGCGCCCGCCGGCGTGGTCAATACGTTGAATGCGGCCAGCGCGATGCCTTGCTGGCGCAAGGTCTGGAGCCGCGCACCACCATGCCGCACGTATTGGGAACGATGCTGCGCGACGAGTTGCAGAAATGGACTGTCGTGGCACGCGCTGTTGGTGTTCGTTAGTGCGCGAGGTCTAATAAGCATGCCCTGAGCGCTGTCGAAGGGCGAGACGCGTTTGGCGTGTCCGGTGGAACAACTTGTTAGTCGGCATGCACAGGGCAGACGAGTTCAGGATGTGCGCGTGCATATGGCACCCAATAGCTTAAAAGATTTTTGCCCGACCCACCATCGTACCCCAATAGAGCCCATAGACGGCGATTGAGAGGTTGCATTGCGTGGTCGAGAGCGGACAAAGAATAAGCGTCATGGAAATCACTTGAACAGATGAAGTCCCAATATTTCAATGCATGAGATAGTGCGGCTTCGAATATCTCCGCCTCTTCAGTGGCGCCAAGTTCCTTGAGACCAGTTAACGTTTCTTCGGCAAGAGGTTTGCTCGGCCAATTCCCGAAGTGCCAGCCAAGATCATCCACCGCCATGCTCACGTCGAGCGGATGCGTTGCTCCCATCGCACGAAGACCGCGGGGAAGCCGAACAAGCGTTTGGTGAAGGGCATCACTATCTCGCGACACCTCACCAAGCCGATCTTGCAGTTCCTGTGACAGCAGCTCGAAGAGCGCGTCATCACTTGGTGCGTTGATTATCCGAAGTGGATGCAGCCGAGGGTGCCTAGCCATGCTGGCTAACTCAAAGTGAGCATCGTAAAAGACACTTTACAGGACACCATATGGATCACTGCTGCGCCATACCCGACGCCTGCATGATGCGCCGGGTTTTTTCGACTTCGAGCCGCACCTTTTCCGCTAGTTGCTGCGGCGTGCCCGCGATCACGCGATGCCCGGTGTTGACCAGGCGCTCGGTGATGTCGGCGGTGTTTACGATACGCACCACTTCGCGATTCAATGCCTGCACCAGCGCGGGCGGCGTTTTTGCCGGCGCGAACAGCGCGTACCATTGTTCGTGTTCGTAGCCGGGCAATCCATTTTCGGCGATGGCGGGCACGTTGGGCAGTTGCGGCAAACGCGTGGCGCTGCTGACGCCGAGCACGCGCAGGCGTCCGGACTCCACATGCGGCGCGATCACCACATACGAGGTGAACGTCATGTCTGCTTCGCCTGACATGACGGCAATCGCCGCCTGCGCGCCGCCCTTGTAGTGAATATTGGTCATGCTCACCTTCGCTTGCAGCTTGAGCGCATTGCCCATCAGTTCTCCGGACGCACCCGCGATGGCGACATTGAGCTTGCCCGGCGCGCGTTGCGCCAGCGCGATCAATTCGCGCACCGATTTCGCCGGCACCGACGGATGAATCACCAGCGCCAGCGGTATCGATGCAATTTCACCGACGGGCGCAAAATCATTCACCGGATCGTAATCGAGTTTTTTGTACAACGCGGCGTTGATCGCGTGCGTGCCGGCATTGCCCATCATGGTGACCGATGCGTCGGGCGCCGCGCGCGCCGTGTACTGGGACGCAATAATGCCGTTGGTGCTGGTGCGGTTCTCCACGATCACGCTGTTGCGCAAACTCTCACCCAGCCTGGGCGCGATCAGCCGCGCGATGAAATCCGGACCGGTGCCCCCGGCGCTCGCCACAATGATGCGCATCTGGCGCGGGAATTCCTGGGCGGTCGCCGCCATCGGCAACAGCGCCGCGGCGGGCACAACCGCCAGCCGCGCAAACACTGCAAAAATTTCGCGGGGGTTACTCACGCAAACCGTTTTCACTTCGCCAGCCCCAAGTCGATCAAAAACGTCCTGAGCGCCGCATGTTCGCGTTCGAGAAACTTCATCGTCTCGGCGCGGTTCATGAATTCGCTCACCCAGAAATTGGCCTCGACTTCTTTTTTCCATTCGGCCGATTCGGTGAAGCGCTTGAGCGCCTCTTCCCAAAAAGCCACTTGCGCCGCGGTCATACCCTTGGGTCCGACGATGGTGCGCCAGTTCGACACCACTGCGTCAACACCCTGCTCGCGCCAGGTTGGAATATCGGCGAGTATGCCACCGAGGCGGTTGGGTGCGCCCACCGCAAGTATGCGCACCTGCCCATTCTTCATCAGCGAGGCGCCGAACGCCGCGGTGATCGGCACCACATCGATATGCCCGCCGAGCATGGCCGAACTTGCAGCGCCGCCCGATTGAAAAATCACGTTGCGCAGCGCCTTCACATCCACACCGCCCGTTTTGAGCGCCGCTGCCACGCCTTGATGATTCGGCCCGCCAAGGCTGGTGGCGATACCGAAACTCAGCGACGTAGGATCTTTTTTGATGCGCTCAACCAGATCGCGCCCGCTCTTCAACGGCGAGCCGGGGAGCACGGTAACGCAGACGTATTCGCCAAACAAATGCGCCACCGGCGTTACGTCGGCATAACTCGGTCCGCGCCCGCTGATGTTATTGGTAAGCAACGCTTTCGATCCGAGCACGACGTAATGTCCATCGCCGGGATGTTGATTGACATAGGCATACGCGACCGCGCTGCCGCCGCCCGGCTTGTTGTTGATCGACACCGGCACGGCGAAATCCTTGCGCTCCTGCATCACGTTCAACATGATGCGAATCACGCGATCGGCGCC
>JBEBHE010000428.1:0-3103 GCA_040081205.1 Burkholderiales bacterium
GAATGATGTCACGTGGTGTGTTGGCCGGCGCGACGATGGCGAACCATGCGCGCACATCAAAACCGGGCAAGCCTGCTTCGATCATCGTCGGCAGTTCGGGCGCTTGTGCTGCTCGCTGGATGCCGGTGACGGCGAGCATGCGCAACCGACCCGCGCGCGCCAGCGGCAGGCTGGTGTTGATGGGATCGAACATCATGGTTACTTGTCCGCCCAGCACATCCACCAGCGCGGGTGCGTTGCCTTTGTATGGCACCTGCACCACATTCACGCCGGCGAGTTTGTTGAGCAGAATAGCCGCCATCGATGGACCGCCGCCTTGCGCACCGGCGGCCACCGTCAGTTGGCCGGGCTTTGCTTTCGCCAGTGTAATTAACGCTTTCGCAGAGGTTGCGGGCGTCGAAGGATGCACTACCAGCAGCAACGGGATGTAGCCTACGTGCGCTACGGCGCTGAAATCCTTCAGCGTGTCGTAGGGCAATGATTTCATGAAAATAGGATTGGTGGCGTGCGACGAATACGCCATCATCAGTGTGTGTCCGTCGGGCGGCGCCTTAACCAGGATTTCGCTGGCGATCACCGCGCTGGCGCCGACGCGGTTATCGACGATGGTGGGCACGCCGAAACGCGCGGCGAGATGCTGCGCGAACACGCGTGCAAGATAATCGACCGAACCGCCGGGCGGCGAAGGGCAGATCATGCGCAGCGGCCGCGCAGGATATTTTTGCGCGTTCGCTGTCGGCATGAACCCTGCCGCTGCGAGCGCGGCTGCAGTCATCGTGAGGTAGTGCTGGCGTGGCGTCATAGGTAGCGCGACTGCAGCGTAAATTGCAGGGTATAGGCGTCGCGCTCAATCTTGCCGGCGCCGCCGTTTGCCAACAGTGAAGCGTCGGACAATGCCGCCGCGCCCGCGTTGGTCACGGCTGCGAGCGTAAAACCTTCGACCAGTACGATCCAGTTGGGAATCGTGGTCGGGCGTCCTTGTCTTTCAACCGGCGTCATTGCGCTCGCTGTTTTGTCCGCCACGATCAGATGCGCGCCGACGATATCGGCGCGTTGCGCGATTTGCGGCAACGCCTGTTGTGTCAGATATTGTTCCAGCACGTCGTCACTACCGGCATGGTTACCGGAGGGGTCAAAGCGCAGCGTCAATGCAAAGCCGCCGGTGCCCGGTCCGTGCGACGCGCGCACTCGCGCAAGTCCGCGCACGCTGTCACGCACCAGCGGTGTGGTGCGCAAGGTGAGCGGGCTGGGGTTGTTGGCTTTGGCAAGATAATCCGCGCCGGTCAGCACATCCAAATCCGCAACTTCATACATCGTCAAAAAATTGCGTCGCGCCTGTTCGGAGATTGCCGCGATATAACGCCGCCCGCGCAGAAAGCCGGGAATCTTGAGCCGCCCAACCATATGCTCGCCGCAGTGCCACGCGTCGTACGCCGCGCGATGTTCGGGCGCGACATTGTTCCAGTTGATCATGATGCCTTGGCCAAGCAACATACCGATCTCTATTCGATGCGAGCGCCCGAGGCCGCTACAATCCGTCCCCAGTTGTCGATTTCACTGCGGATGAACGCCGCGAACTGTTCCGGCGTATGAGTCACCACCATGATGCCTTGCGCGGTGAGCTTGTCTTTGGTGTCGGGGCTTTCCATGGCCTTGAGTATTTCCGTGTGCAACCGCGCGACGATGTCTTTGCGCACGCCGGCGGGCGCAAGCAAGCCCCACCACGAGGCCATGTCGTACGCGGGAAACCCGGCTTCCGCCACGGTCGGCACATCGGGCAGCGGCGCAAACCGCTTGGCGCTGGTCACGGCGATTTGCCTGACGCGGCCAGCTTTCACCAGTGGCTGCGCTGAAATCGGCGAAGTGAAATACAGATCGGCGTGTCCCGCGATCACATCCAGCAGCGCGGGCCCGGCGCCTTTTTGCGGAATATGCATCATGTCGATGCCGGCGAGCTTTTTCAGGTATTCCGCGGCGAGATGGCCGGGACTGCCGCTGCCCGACGAGGTGTAATTGATTACGCCTGGTTTGGCTTTGGCGAGCGCGATCAGATCCTTGATGCTGCGCACCGGTAGCGAAGGGTGTACCACCAGCAGGTTGGGCGAGGTCGCTACCAGCGAGATCGGCGTGAAATCCCTGACGGGATCGTAGGGGATTTTTTTCATCAGATGCTGATTGATGGCAAGGTTGCTTGCCTGCCCGATCCACAGTGTGTAGCCGTCGGGCGCTGCGCGCGCCGCGAGTTCCGCGCCGATCAGCCCGGCGGCGCCGGGGCGGTTTTCGGCGATGAACTGTTGGCCCATCGCTTCGCTGAACTTCGCGGTGACCAGACGACCGAGGATGTCGGTCGCGCCGCCCGGCGGATACGGCACGATGATGCGCACCGGCTTTTGCGGATAAGTCTGCGCGTGTATCGGCGAGTTACACCAAGAACCGGCAACGCCCGAGACCAGCAACGCCAACAGGCGGCAACGGCCAGCCATCACAGGCTACGCGGTTGCCGGTTCGTTTTCTTTCACCGCGTACACATCAGTAATGTTGGCGAGGCCCTTGAATTCAATCGCATTGCCGCAGCCGTCGCTCACCGTCATCAGCATTTGCTCGCGCACCGTGCCTTTTTGCGTGACGCTGGGTTTGTTGATCCATTCAGCGCCGAGTTGCTCAGCGCGAGCAGCCGTCTTTTGAAAATCATCGAGCGTCATCACCACACCGAAATGGCGCAGTGGTGTGACGAGCGCGCCACCGATCTTGCGGCCTTTGTCGCCGACCACATCTTCAGGCGCAAGGTGCGCTACGATGTGATGGCCGAAAAAATTGAAATCCGCGCGGCCCTTCAGCTTGCGGCCTTCGGGACATTGCAGCATCTCGCCATAAAATTTGCGGGCCTGATCGAGATCGTTTACCGCAAATGAAAAATGAAACAGCGTGGCGCTCATGAGAGGTCTCCTGATGGGGTTCGGGTACACGAAAATTTGCGAAAGGGAAGGGCCATGCTACGCCTACGGAAGCGCTCTTGCAAATACGGGGGTGACTTGTAACTATATGTTTTTAAACATATTTTTTGTGTGAATTGCTTTGTTATTTCAATAACTTGCGCCACTTC
>JBEBHE010000132.1:0-11624 GCA_040081205.1 Burkholderiales bacterium
GTACCATATGGCAATGTGTTATGGATTCCCGCCTGCGCGGGAACGACAAGGGTACTTTTGCATTTGCTATCCATCGCGTGGAATACCACCAGCACCCAAAGACAAGCCCTATAAAATATAAATAAAAACAAATACTTATAACGATTCATTAAATAAGGAGTTTGCATGGCCTCGTATTACAGCAGCAACTGGATTCACAGCTTCCCGCAGAATTTTCAATGGTCGAACGCAGCGCTGGTATGCAAAGGCATGGCGCCGTACGGCGCAGTGGCGCTGGGCGAAATCGACTGGATCGTGCAACGGCTGCATCAGCGCGCGAATGAAGCCGATCTCGATAAAGCATGGCACGAAGAATGGAGCGCCGTCGCCGATAAAGTGGCGGCAGCGGGCGACGCCGCGGCCAAGGCTGGCAACAGCGCCACGGCGGGCAACTATTATCTGCGCGCGGGCAACTATTACTACACCGGCGAGCGCATGGTGGCGCCCGGTGAGTTAAAGCTCAGCCTCTATAACAAGGCGCTACGCTGCTTTCGCGAAGGCCTTACGCGCCGCTACGCCAATCTAGAAATTGTCGATGTGCCGTACGAAGGCAGCGCCCTGCCCGCGTATTTTTTGAAATCACCTTACGCCAAGGGCCCCGCGCCCACGGTGGTGCTGTTTGACGGCCTGGATAACTGCAAGGAAATGAGCGTGCTGTTCGCGGGCGCCGAACTTGCGCAGCGCGGCTTTCACACGCTGGCTATCGATGGCCCCGGTCAGGGCGAGGCGCTGCGGCTGCGCAATCTGCCTGCGCGTTATGACTATGAAGCGGCAGGCACGCCCGCGTACGAGTTCGTTGCCAAGCGCGGCGACGTGGACCCCAAGCGCGTGGCGATCATGGCCTACAGCGCCGGCGGCTACTACGCACCGCGTGCCGCGGCTTTCGAAAAACGCTACGCAGCGTGCGTGGCATGGGGCCCGCACTACGATTACCACGCCGTATGGCAACAACGCTGGGCAGCGATGAAGGCGGATTACAACAGTGTTGCCACCTCGCACTTTCAGTTGCCGTGGGTGCTCGGTACGCCGGACATGGATAGCGCGATGGAGAAACTCAAGAAATTCACGCTCGAAGGCGTAGCGGACAAAATTACCTGCCCATTCCTGATTATGTGGGGCACACAGGACAAACTGACACCGCGCTCGGTGGCAGATACGCTGTATGCCAAGGTGGGTTCGAAGGATAAGACGCTGAAAATTTTTGACGACAACGAAGGCGGCGCCGAGCATTGCCAGGTGGACAACCGGCAGGTCGGCACGGATTACATGGCGGATTGGCTGTCGGCGCGGTTGTTGAAGTGAAAGTGATGTGCAAATCCTTCCGTTGGCGTTCGACGGATTTTCGGCATCGCTCGCAGCGCGCAAATCTCTCCCTGATGGGCTTGCTATTCGCATCTACGGCGGCACTCGCCCAATCCGCTTACCCCGTCCGCCCCATACGCATGATCATTCCGTTCGCACCCGGCGGCTCCATCGATACCGTGGGCCGCGTGGTGTCGCAGCAATGGGGCGCCGCGCTGGGCCAACAGATCGTGATTGACAATCGCGGCGGCGTGGGCGGCGCGCTCGGCACGGAAATGGTGGCGCGCGCCACGCCCGACGGTTACACGCTGCTCTACACCAACGCGGGTTCGCTGGCGATCGCGCCGCACATGAGCCCGCGGCCCAACTACGATGTGTTCCGTGATTTCGCGCCGGTAACGCAAGTGACCGCCGCGCCGTTCATTTTATTTTCGTCGGCCACCGTACCCGTCAACACCGTCGCCGAACTGATCGCTTACGCCAAGGCGCGGCCCGGCCAACTGAATTACGCCTCCAGCGGCATGGGTAGCGGCCTGCATTTGATGGCGGAGCTTTTCAAGAGCGTGACGGGTACCGATTTCGTGCATGTGCCGTTCAAAGGGTTGGGCGTGGCCGGTCCTGAAATCATTTCTGGCCGCGTACACATGCTGATCAACACCTACGCCGGCTCGGTAGGTCTGCACAAGGCCGGGCGTATCCGGCCGCTGCTCAACAGCGGCCCTGCGCGCTCGCCGCAATTGCCTGACGTGCCGACATGCATGGAGGCTGGCCTGCCGGGTTTTTGCAGCACGTCATGGCACGCCGTGGTGGCGCCGGCGGGCACACCGCCTGCCGCCATACGCAGGCTGCACGAAACACTCGCCGCCACCTTTGCCAACGCCGAGCTGAGAGTGCAACTGCAATCACGCGAAGACTCCGAAGCAATAGGAAAATCGCCGCAGGAACTGGCCGTATTTCTGAAAAGCGAGCACGCAAAATGGGGCAAACTGATTCAGGCGGCAGGCATCAAGTGACCCTGCCGCACCCCGCCAAACCCTTGCGTCATCGTGCCATTCCCTGCTGACGGCACGCCAGACATTTTTGTGCGCATGATCGATGCGACACCTGTCTGCGCGCGAGTGATGATGAATTAGGCTCAATATAATGAGACCTAACGCGTAGCGCGATCCCCGCTAACTTCTTGCGGCCGCATCAGCCGGAACGCCGCCAGCGCCAGCAGCATCAGCACCGCCACCAACCCGAACGACACGCCCCACGCCATGCGCGCATCACGTGTGAAGCCGCCAACGAGATCAAGCGTGTAGCCGATCATCAACGGGCCGACAAAACCGCCGCTGTAACCCAGCATCGAATGCACCGCCAGCGTCGCGCCGCGACGCGACGGCTCCGCAGTGCCCGCCGCACCTGCGGTCAGCGAAGACGAATCCAGCCACACCACAAAACCATAGATCAGCAGCAGCGCCACCGCGAGCGAATACGACAGCGTGCCGAGGAAGCCGATGCTGCCGCTCACCGCCACCGAGGCCAGCATCGCCAGTGTGATCAGCTTCACCCGGCCCCAGCGGATAGCGGCTTCGTTGCCGAACACGCTGGCGAAGGTGCCGATCACGCCCAGCGCGGTCAACACGTAGGTGGGGGAAAAGCTCGCTGTAGCGCCGGTGCTCGCCGCCACATACGCCAGAAACGCCACACCCCACCCGCGCAGCGCGTTCATCTCCAACGTGTGTATGCAATACGCCACGGCATAGGCCATTGCCGAACGATTGCGGAACACCGGTCTGAAATCAAACAGCGCGTGTCCGTCCGCCGCGCGCGGCAGTGGCGTCGTGCGGCGCGGCACCAGCAGCGCCACGATCAGCCACGCCATGATCGCTGTTGCTGCGGCAACCAAAAATGCCGACTGCCAGCCGAACGCGTTGCTCAGCAGATCAGCGCACGCAAACGATACGCCGCCCGATATGCCGATGCTCGCGGCGTGCCCGGCGGTGGCGCGCGACATCAGTGTTTTGTCCACCTGATCGGACAGCAGCTTGAGGCCGGTCATGTAAGTACCAGCCCAGCCGATGCCCGCCAGCCCACGCAGCGCGAGCGCCGACCAGAAGCCTTCGGCCACCAAACCAAACAGCAGGTGCGCGGTGATCGTGCAGCCGACGCCGAACAGATAAACGTACCGCGCATCGATGCGATCAGTGAGCGTCACGAGTATCGGCACCGCCAGCAGATACGTGCCATAAAATATCGCGGTGATCCAGCCCGCCTCGCTGTTGGTCAGTGCCCACAGCGTCATCATGCCCGGCAGCAGCGCCGGCCAGAAATACGCGCCGAGTTGCACCAGCACCTGCGCCGCGCACACCACTGCGACGAGGCGCGCGCCGGAGGGGCGCGGAAATAAGGAATGCGTCACGGGCTGACTAAACCTAATGCTTCAATTTGAACACAATACACGCTGGGTGCGGATCATGGGCCGCCGCCGGCCTGCGCAAAAATCTCGCGCAGCCGCGCGCGATCGCTGGTGTGCCCCAGTGCCACCATCAACAAAATTCGCGCCTTGACCCCGCTGAGATACCCTGACGAAATGGCACCCTTATCGATCAGGCTTTGCCACGATCCCTTGTAGCCCTTGCCAGGATGCGGCGCGCCCGACGGCAACCGCAGGCCGGCGATCACCGGTATGCCCGCCTCCAGTGCGGCGCACGCGCCTTCGTAAAACGGCACGTTGACATTGCCGCCGCCGGTGCCTTCAATCACGATGCCATCGACCCCCTCGCGCACGCAGGCGCGGAACAGCAAATCGCTGGCGCCTTGCGCCATTTTGATGATATGCACGTTCGCCTTGAGGTGATCGACCTCAAGATGAGTGCGCCGCTGCGGCATCGCCAGAAACGTCACGTTGCGCCCGGATACCCTGCCCACCGCACCACCGTCACGCGCGCCAAAACAGGTGAGTGTTTCGGGATTGATTTTTACGACATCGCGCGCCGCGTGTATCTCGCCGCCCATGCACACCATCACGCCGCGGCCCGGTGCATCCGCATGTGTGGCCACCCGCATCGAGTACAGCAAGTTGCGCGGGCCGTCCGGGTCTTTCTCATCGAAATTGCGCTGCGCGCCGGTGATGACGACCGGCTTGTCGGAGCCGAGCGTGAGATCCATCAGATACGCCGTCTCCTCGAGGGTGGCAGTACCGTGCGTGACCACGGCACCGATCACCGTATCGTCCTTCAACACCTTGCGCAGCGTGTCGCGCAGGGCAAATGCCGTAGATGTATCCATCAGCGCGCTGTTGATGTTGGAATGCTCGACCACGCGGATGTCCGCAACGTCCGCCAATTCAGGAACGGCGGCGACCAGATCCTGCGCGGAAGCGGCAGAAGTATGCCCGCCAAGTTTGGCGTCGAATTTTGAAGCAATGGTACCGCCGGTTCCCACGACGCACACAAGCGGTTTTTTCATGATGATCTTCGCGATGGAATAAACAGGCGTGTTGCGGTGGCGGGACGATAACTCAACGGGCGCAGAAGAACCGCAGCCTCGCAGCGAATGAAAACCGAACCGCGCTGCAATTTAGTTGGCGCGCACGCCCGCTTCTTTTACCACCTTGGCCCAGGTTTTAACGTCGTTGGCGATCTGGGTTGCCAACTCCTTGGGCGTGCTGCCGGCGGGCTCGGCGCCCATATCGGCAAGTTGCGTCCGTACATCGGGCCTTCTGAAAATCTTGATCATTTCGGCGTTGAGCTTGTTGATGATCGGCTCGGACACCTTGAGCGGCGCGATCATGCCGTACCATTCGCGCATTTCCAGCCCCGCTGGCAACGGCACGCCGGCCTCCGCTATGGTGGGCACGTTGGGCAGCGCGTCCGAGCGCTTCACGCTGGTAACGACAATCGGCTTCAGGCGCTTGGCTTGGATGAGGGGCATCGCCGAGGGCACTGACGCGAACGCGAAAGTTACCTCGCCGGTCGCAACCGCAACCAGCGCCGGGCCGCCGCCCTTGAACGGCACGTGGACCATGGTGGTGCCGGTCAGACGCTTGAATACCTCGCCTGCCAGATGGTGCAGCGAGCCGTTGCCCGAAGAAGCGTTAGAAACCTGGCCCGGCTTGTCTTTGGCCAGCTTGATCAGATCCTGCAGCGTATTGATCGGAGAAGACGTCGGCACGACGATGGCGTTGGTGACCCACGCCAGCAATGAAATCGCGGCAAAACCGGTAGCCGTGTCATAGGGCAGTTTGTCGTAGGTGCTGGCGCTGACGGTGAACGGTCCGCTCGGCACCATCATCAGGGTATAACCATCCGGCGTCGCCTTGGACACCATGTCGGCAGCGACAGTACCGCCGGCGCCGCCGCGGTTATCCACCACCACCGATTGTCCCCAAGACGAGGCCAGATGCCCGCTCAATATCCGCGCAAGGATGTCGGTGGCGCCGCCGGGCGGAAATCCGACGACGACGCGGATGGGCCGCTGCGGATAATTCGCTGCTGTGCCTTGTGCAATGGCAGCGGTAGTGGCGATGAGTCCAGCACCTGCAAACATCAGCGCAGCGATGGCCGTCGTTTTCATTGTTACTCCTGTGCGCCGGGCAATGCCAGCGGGCTGTTACGAATGAATGTTACGCCCGCACGCTTACGGTCGCAATACGGCAGTGATGCGGTCGTGTTCCGCCGGAGCGTGCATCTCACTACCGTTCCCGGATTCGCGGGAACGACAGCATTCCGGCTCGCGCTGCACGTCAACACTTCGGCGCGCTACGCGAGACCTTTCTTCAACAGCGCTGCCACCAATTCATTCATGCCGAGTTTTTGCGCAGCTGCCGCATCTGTCAGCGCGCTCAGCAGCTCGCCCGGCAGCTTGCAGGCAAACGGCACCAGCCCTGCGGCTTGATCAAGTTTGCGCTGCTCCTTGCGATTAAGGATCACGCTGCCCTTGCCGAATCGATCGG
This sequence comes from Burkholderiales bacterium, assembly GCA_040081205.1. Lineage (GTDB taxonomy): Bacteria > Pseudomonadota > Gammaproteobacteria > Burkholderiales > SG8-41 > UBA5216. The sequence goes on from JBEBHE010000132.1 coordinate 6,281, forward strand.
TTCTCGCTTCCTGCTTCATATGACCGCTGGCTTTCGACATATTGCCTTTGGCAATGTCGGATATCTTCATGCTCATGGTGCACCTGTAAGGTTGTGATTGACTGCAACAATGCCGTTCGCCGTGAATCCGTTAATTGAACTTCACCCCACTGCGTTTCACCACCTCGGCCCATTTTTTGACATCGTTCAGCATGAACTGACGGAACGTTTCAGGGTCATTGCTCACCGCTTCTGCACCGTCGGCGTTGGCGCGCTTGATGAACTCCGGTGATTTTACGTAGGCAGCAGTCTCGGCGTGTATTTTGGTGAGCAGCGGTTTGGGGAGTTTCGCGGGCGCCATCAAACCATACCAGCCCACTACCTCAAAGCCCGGTATCGCTTCCGCCACGGCGGGAATATCAGGCAATGACTTGATGCGCTTGGGCGTAGTGACAGCAAGGCCGCGCAGTTTGCCCGAGCGCGTCTGTACCAGCGCGCCAGCGAGGCCCGCAAAGTTGAAATGATACTGGCCCGCGATGAGATCGATGATCGCCGGCCCGGTGCCTTTGTACGGAATGTGCTGCGCTTTGACGCCGGTCATCATTTTGTAAAGCTCGCCACCCATGTGACCACCGCTGCCGATACCCGCCGAGCCGAAGTTGATCGGCTCTTTGGTGCTCTTGGTCCAATCAACAAACTCCTTCAAATTCTTGGCGGGAAGCGAAGGGTTGACGATCAGCAACAAGCCCGCTTCGGTCATTTGCGTGATCGGCGTGAAATCGTTCACCGGATGGTATGGCAGTTTGGGGATGATGGCCGCGTTGACGGTGTGCTGGTGGTAAACGAGGAACAGCGTGTAGCCGTCAGGCGCAGAATTGGCGGTGATCTCGGCAGCGTTTACGCCCGAGGCACTGGCGCGGTTGTCGACGATAGCCTGCTGCTTCCACACTTCCGTCAGACGCGCGGCCAGCAGCCGCGCCAGATAATCGGTGGTGCCGCCGGGCGCTGCAGGCGTAATGATGCGCACCGGCCGGCTGGGGTAAATGTCGGCAGCCTTGGCAAAAGGGGCCGCCGCGATGGTGCAGCACGCACACAAGAGTGCGCGAGCAATGGTGTGACCTGTGATGAAGGGCATGATCTTCCTCGAATTGTAATTGTGGCGGATGGCAATGCTACCGCAATGAAAACCCGTCTGCCGCGGCAACGGTAAAAGCGCGTGCCATGCCGCAAATGCTCTTAATATACCGATTCAGCCCATTTCAAACCCAACCCGATGATCGAGGTGATTACATGAAGCAACTCACGCTGGCCGCATGCCTTTGTTTATCGTTCATCACGGCACAGGCCGCCGATGTACGCGACACCGCCTGCAAAACCACGCAGGAATGCCAGGAAGAATCCAATCGCATACGGGGGGTGATCACGCAGGATGCGACCAGCGCGCTGGCGAAGGCGCAGGACCAGTTCTACTGGCTCGGGCGCATCAACATGGCGTCCACGGTGATGCTGCTGGAGGAAGGCATCATTCCGGCCCGGCTGGCGAAGCCCATCGCCGAGGGGGTGCAGTATTCGATCACCCAGGCGCGCGAGCCTGGGGGAAAGCGTCCCACAGATGTGTTGCAGGTGGAACGTATCATCTCCGACAAAGCCGGCGCCGATGCCACGCTGATCCACAGCGGCAGAAGCCGGCAGGACATGGGGGCGGCCATTCGCGCCATGCGGTTGCGCCGCGCCGTGCTCGACAGCGCCGACGCGCTGATGGCCACGCGCCAGGTGCTGATCGACATCGCCGGCAGGCACACCGAGACCTTCGTGCCCGCTTACACCAACGGCGTGCAGGCGCAGCCGGTGAGTTACGGCCATTACCTTATGGCGTTCGCCGATTCGTTTGCGCGCGACGCGCAGCGGCTGCGCGATCTCTATCCGCGCGTGAACCTGAGCCCGATGGGCACCGCCGTACTGGCAAATTCAAGCTGGCCGCTAAACCGGCAGCGGCTGTCAGATTTACTGGGATTTGACGGATTGGTGGTGAACTCGTTTGACTCGGGACAGGTGATCAGCTTTGACGTACCGCTGGAGGCCGCCGGCATAATGAGCTCAGTGGCAATCCGCATCGGCGCCATGTTGCAGGACATCCACACCCAGTATCACCAGAGCAGGCCGTGGATGTTGCTCGACGACTCGCAAACGTACACCAGCAGCGCCATGCCGCAAAAGCTCAACCCCGGCGTGGTACAAACGGCACGCTCAAAGGCGTCTGATGTCGTCGCCAGCACGCAGTTGATGCTGCTGCGCGCCCACAACCTGCCACCAGGCATGACGGATTACAAGGCCGCGTTCGAACCATCACGGACGTTTGTATGGGCGGTGGAGATGCTGACCCAGTTCAACGGCGTGATGAAGGCGCTGCGCATCGACCCGAAACGCTCGCTCGAAGAACTCAACGGCGACTGGACTACCTCCATGGAACTCGCGGAAACGCTGCAACGCCTGCACCAGGTGCCGTTCCGCATCGGTCATCACTTTGCGACGGTGGTAGTCAACCATGCCAAGGCGCACAACTGGCTACCCAGTCAGTTTCCGTACGGCGATGCGGTAAAGCTCTACACGGAGGCTGCGCAAAAGTACAACCAGACCACAACAAAACTACCGCTGGACGAGGCCGCGTTCAAAGCCACGCTGTCTCCGGAGATGATGGTGCGCACGCGCGTAGGCGTCGGCGGACCACAACCCGCTGAAGTGCAGCGCATGATTGCTATGGCACGGGAGACGCTGGCCAGAGATCGTGCGTGGCTGGCGGAGCGCAACCATAAACTGCTGGAGGCCGAAGCCCGGCTCAATAGCGCATTTGCAAAATATCTTGATCACTGATGCCACAACGGACTCTCGGCATCGCGAAATCAGGCTGCCGAATATATCGGTTCGCGGTAACATGCCGACTGTCCACTAGAAAAACAAAAGTCCTCTGCGGCCATTCCCGCGCAGCCGGAAATGGCCGGCCCGGTATTGATCTATTTGAAACCCTACATGAAACCAAACTCCACGATTGAACATCACGCCGATGTAGTCATCATCGGTTTTGGCGCCGCCGGCGGCTGCGCCGCCATAACGGCACACGACGCCGGTGTCGAGGCCGTCATCCTTGAAAAGCAGCCGGAGAATAAGCATTACTCCAACTCGCGCATGAGCGGCGGCGGCTTTCACAGCCCCAGCACTGACGGCGATTTCGAGTCGATCAAGGCCTACGCCAAAGCCATGTTCAGCGGCGAAAATCTGCCGCACAAACTCGAAGGCGAGCAACCGGAATTCTCGGATGCGCTAGCCCACGCTTGGGCGACCTATGCGCCGCAAAATGAAGCCTTCATGCAGGGGCTGGATCCGCAATTCAAAACGTTCAGCAGCGCCGGTGCGGCGTTTCCCGAATTTCCCGGTGCGGACCGCGCGGGCTACGCGTGCCTGCGCAGCACCTACATGAGTTCCACGTACGATGCGTCGCTGGCGGGCATCACCAAGGATGCGGAGAAACCCCTGAAAGAATCCGGCGAGGCGTTTCACACCTGCCTGTTAACCGGCGTGCAGTCACGCAATATCCCGATTCATTACGATACGGTAGCGCAAAGCCTGCGCGTGGATGACGATGGCGCGGTAACCGGCCTTGAAGCGTTGCAAAACGGCCAGCGCGTGATCTATCACGCGCGCCGCGCAGTGATCATCACCTGCGGCGGCTACGAGTACAACGTGCGCATGCGCAAGGCGTTTCTCGATGGCCCCGGCAAGGAAGGCTGGGCGTTCTACGGCTCGCCTGCCAACACCGGCGACGGCATCCGCATGGCGCTTAAAGTCGGCGCGGCGCTTTCCAAAGTCGGCAGCGTGGCGGGCCGCGTGATTTGCGCAATACCAGAGCGGCGTCATGGCCTGAAGATCGGACTCAACACATCGGCAGTGGGCAAGCCCAATGAAATCGTCGTGGATAATCAGGGGCGGCGCTACGCGGCGGAACGGCGCATCACGAAGGACCCGAGCCGCTATATTTTCTGGAAGGAAGCGCTGCAATTCGATACGGTGACGCTGACCTATCCGCGCATTCCGTCGTGGATGATTTTTGATTCGACGCTCATGGATGGCGGCGCGCTGGTGGGCGCGGCGTCAGCGGCCTACAACGATATTGATTGGGACAAGGGCAACCAAAACGCGCTGCGCAACGGCTGGATTTTGCGGGGCGCAACCATTGCCGAACTGGCAGCAAAAATACGCGCGCATCCTGACAATCGCGAGATGATGGATGCCGAGGCATTGACGCAACAAGTGGAAAAATGGAACCACTATTGCGATGCGGGTAACGATCCTGATTTCAAAGCGGAGCCCGATACCATGGGGCACGTGAGAAAGCCGCCCTTCTTTGCGATTCCGCTGTATCCGGGCGGCCCCAACACCAAGGGCGGATTGCGCTCCAACGCGCGGCGCGAAGTGCTGGATTGGGACGACAAGGCTATTCCAAGGTTGTACGCGGCCGGTGAAATCAACTCGGTGTTTCAGTTTGTATATCAGGGCGGCGGCAATCTCGCGGAATGCATTGTGTTCGGTCGCATCGCCGGCGCCAACGCGGCAGCGGAAACGCCGCTGAAATTCGCGCATGATCAGCAGGCCGGAAATGTGCGGGTGGTGGGTAGCACGTAAAACAGGTGGTTCTGTAAACCCTGATAGAGACAGCACTACAGAATTTCCCTGATCTGCCGTTACTGTGGCTACGGACATCCGATAACAGGATGCCGCCTTAACCGTAACGGACCATGCCCCGCTACCTCGTCTGCGCCTGCGCCTTGTTTTTTTCGCTGCTGCTCGCTGCCACGCCCGCGCACGCCGTGGTCGAACGCGAATGCATGGTGGCGCTGCAGGCCAAGAGCGGCTGGTCTGCGGAGCGCAAGCGCACGGTGCGTTTTATGACCGGAATGGAACTGGCCCGCATTACCACCACGCTCAACATCGAATTGCGCCAGGTCTATGCGGTAATTTCGCATGGAACGGGACTGCCAACTGTGGCGCGAATCGACACGGTGCTGCTGGGCGTGAACCGAGAATTCACGGTCGCGGATTTCGTGCGGCTCTTTGAAGACGGCCATGCGCGCACGGCGACCCAGATCGATGGCCAAGGCAGAACCCTCACATGGCGCCTGCGCGGCCGCTCGCCGTTTTACTAGGTCAACACCCGCTGGCTATATCACCACGGCAATCAGCCACAAACCATACCGCATCACCGTCACGCCGACGGCGGCCAACATGTCGATCAATCCGATCACGGTGCCGGATCTGCCATATGATGCCGTCAGGGATTTTGCCCCGGTGTCGATGACGCACATCACGCCGT